>DATMBA010000502.1:0-4241 GCA_035559635.1 Roseiflexaceae bacterium | reverse complement strand
CGGCGCGCCGGGCAGCGCCCGTCAGCCGGCGCTCGGCCAGCGCCAGCCGGCTCGGCGGCCGGCGTCGCCACAGGATCAGCGCGACGACGGCTGCCACTGCGAGGGCGACCGCCCCGACGATGGCGGCCAGCTGGATGGCGCGCTGGCGTTGGCGCTCACGCTCGGAGCTCTCTCCGGCCTCGCCGGGCATGTGCAGGTCGCGCAGCGTCTCGTCGCTGCGCTCGTATGGCTCGTGCTGCATAGTTCAGTCCCCTTTCTCGACCCACCGGCCGGTGCGGGGGTCCTTGTGATACACGCGCTCCACCGCCGCCCACGCCACCGCGTGGGCCGTCTCCTCACGGGTGCGCCCGCCACGCCGCTCTTCCGGCTGATCATACTGCTCCCAGGCGCTGTTGAAGGCGGCGCGGTAGATCTCCTGCGCGCGCTTCGGCAGGTGCTTGCGCACCGACTCAGGCAGGTCGCTCAACCGCTCGTAGGGCATAGTTCCGCCTCCTTTCGGGCGTCCAGCGGCACGACTCGTTGCAAGGAGCGTGCCAGCGGGCGTCAGACCGCCGGCGCAGCAGCCCCTTCCCCGCCGATGTGCCGGAGCAGCCGCTGGAGCAGCGGCTCGACGAGGTCCCTGCCGCGTAGCTGGCGCATCCAGCGCGCAGGGATGGCGCCCACACCGTCGCGGATGCCCGCGATGCCGCCGGCAACGCACGCCGTGGTGTCGGTGTCGTGGCCGAGCGCGATGGCCGCCCGCACCACGTCTTCGTACGCGCCGGCCGCCAGCGCCAGGCGCGCCGAGCGCAGGCAGTCCACGACGTAGCCACTCCCGCTCCCCTGCGGCGGGTCGTCCGGCCGGATCTGCCGCTCCAGCTCCGCGTAGGCCGGGGACGTGCTGCCGTAGATGGTACGCAGCGTGACGACGGCCTCGCCCCAGGGGTCTGGCGCCGCGTGCAGGGTGCGGCGCGCCCACAGGCAGTAGAGCGCGCAGCAGACCTGCGCGCGCAGGTGGCCGTGCGTGACCAGCGACTGGGCGTGTGCGTCCCGCACGAGCTCGGCGTCGCTGCCCCGGTGCCACAGCGCCAGTGGCAGGACGCGCATCAGGGATCCGTTGCCGTTGGCATGCTCGTGGTCCGGCCCGGCGGCGTGCGCCGGCGCTCCCGCACGGAGGGCGCGAATGGCCTGCCCGGTCTGCACGCCAACGTCGAAGACCACGCCGTCGACGGCCAGGTAGCCCGTCTCGTACCACGCGACCAGGCGCCGGCCGAGGTCGTCCAGGTCCAGCATGCCGCGCTCGAGCAGCGAGGCCAGCAGGGCCAGCGCCTGCGCGCCGTCGTCGGACCAGGTGCCAGCCGGGACGCCCGCGTGCGCCCGGCGGAACCCGGCCGGTGGGGTTATGTCGAGTAAGTCGTGCGGCGGGAGATCGTGTGGCGCGTGGAACTCATACGGCACGCCGACGGCGTCACCGACGAGCAGGCCCCAGAGGCCGCCGGCGATACGCTCAGGGTAGGTGGGCATGGTGGGTATCCTATGACATTGCTGGCATGTGGGCACTGGCCATCCTGCACCGCTCGGCCTGCGATTCAGCGCGCCGCGGGCGGACACATCGGTCCGCCCGCGGCGCTAGCCATGCCCGGGCGGCGGTGGCGTTGCCAGGGCGGCGACATGGATGCAGGATTGTATGTCGTGTCCGCAGCGTACTGGGCACGCCGCCATACGTGCCGGCCGCCAGCCCGCTGGACGGGCGTGGGGCTGCGGGGCAGACGGCCGGATCGGGCACGGCATCGCTTTCGCGCAGCGATAAAAACAGAACACTGAAGCCGGTACAGCGTTCAGCCGCCATTCAAGGCAAAAGGCAACATGAGCCGGGGAGCGATCGTAGCAGTACAGCTTCGAGCGGGCCTCAGCTTATTCAGCGTTCAGCGTTCTACCTCCGCTCGTAGTTCGGCGCCTCGTGGGTGATGGTAATGTCGTGCGGGTGGCTCTCGATCAGGCCAGCCATCGAGGTACGGATGAAGCGCGCGTCACGGCGGAGGGCCTCGATGTCCCTGGCGCCGACGTAGCCCATGCCGGAGCGCAGCCCGCCGACCATCTGGAAGATCGTGTCGGCCAGCGGGCCTTTGTAGGGCACGCGCCCCTCGATGCCCTCGGCCACCAACTTCTTGCCGGTGCCCGTCTGGAAGTAGCGGTCGCCGGAGCCCTTCTGCATCGCGCCGATGCTGCCCATGCCGCGGTAGGCCTTGTAGCTGCGCCCCTCGTAGAGGATAGTCTCGCCGGGGCTCTCCTCGGTGCCGGCGAAGAGCGAGCCGATCATCACCGTGCTGGCGCCGGCGGCGATGGCCTTGACGATGTCCCCCGAATAGCGGATGCCGCCGTCGGCGATGACGGGCACGCCGAAGCGGTCCGCCACGCGGGCGCAGTCGCTGATGGCGGTGATCTGCGGCATGCCGGCGCCGGAGACCACGCGGGTGGTGCAGATGCTGCCTGGCCCCTGCCCGACCTTCACCGCGTCCACGCCGCGCTCACAGAGCGCGGCGGTTGCCGCGCCGGTGGAGACGTTGCCGGCCACCAATTGCACCTGAGGGAATGCCTCGCGGATGCGCAGCACCGCATTCATGACCCCGCCGGAGTGGCCATGGGCCGTGTCGATCACCAGCACGTCCACGCCGACGCGCACCAGGGCGGAGGCACGCTCCATGAAGTCGCCCGAGGCCCCGACGGCCGCGCCGACGCGCAGGCGGCCGTGCTCGTCCTTGCAGGCGCGGGGATACTCGATCTGCTTCATGATATCCTTGACCGTGATAAGGCCGGAGAGCTTGCCCTTGCGGTCCACCACCAGCACCTTCTCGATGCGGTGCTTGTGGAGCACCTCCTTGGCCTGCTCGAGGGTGGTGCCCTCCGGGACGGTGATCAGGTTCTTGCTGGTCATCAGCTCGCGCACCGGGCGGGCGGGGTTGGTCTCGAAGCGCAGGTCGCGGTTGGTGAGGATGCCCACCAGGTCGCCCTCGGGGGTGGTGATGGGGACGCCGGAGATGCGGTACTCGGCCATGAGCTCGAGCGCGTCGCCGACGGTCTGGTCCGGCCCCATGGTGATCGGGTCGGTGATCATGCCGCTCTCGGAGCGCTTGACCTTGCGCACCATCTCGGCCTGCTCCTCAATGGTGAGGTTCTTGTGCACGAAGCCCAGGCCGCCCTCGCGGGCCAGGGCGATCGCCAGCCGGTGCTCAGTGACGGTGTCCATGGCCGAACTGGTGATCGGAATGTTGACGCGGATGGCGCGCGTGAGCTGGCTGGTCACGTCCACCTCGGCGGGCAGCACGTGGGACTCGGCCGGCACCAGTAGCACGTCGTCGAATGTCAGGCCCTCGCGGGCGTACTTGGCCTCGTAGTCGATCGTCATTTATTCCTCCGCTGCGCGTGTGTGATTGTCCCTCCGGACAGATACAGATAAAGTGGTGAGAGAGTTCTTTCGGGGGGGCTGCGCCCCCTAGCCCCCCGCGCGCTGGCGCGATCTTATCAGGATATAAAAACGCCCTCCGCGCGTGGGCGCAGAGGGCAGCGGTGCCACTGCCGGCACAAGAGCGTCTTCAGATGGAGCAAACGTCGCATAGGTGGCGCCAGGGGCCTCCGCTGTTCGCTGTACTATACATGCCGCACGCGGCGGTGTCAACCGCCGCGTGCGGCCTATCAGGGCGCCCCGCCGGGCGCGTGAACGGGCGAGCGAGCTTGTGCAAATCCCGCCGCCGCGAGCTGCAGACCGCGCAGGCGGCCTTGGCAAAGGATAGCCCGCGGCTTCAGCCGCCGGGCGTGGTGCGGCGCCCGCACGACCGTCGCCACCCCCTAAAACGGCCGGGGGTGACGAAACGCCTTGTGGCCACGCCACCCCGCCCGGCCCGTGCACGGGCCGGGCCGCCCGTACGAAGGCCGCCGGCGCGGCCTGAACCTCAGCCCGCGCCGGCGGGCTTGGGAGTAATAGCCCGCGGCTTCAGCCGCCGGGCGTGGTGCGGCGCCCGCACGACTCGTCGTCTCCTTCCAAAGCCAAAACGTATTTGACAGCGGCGCACCCCGCCGCTATACTCGCCGGGATATGTCTGTCTCCGTGATCATCCCAAATCTCGATTCCCCTCTCATCGCCGAGGTGATCGCGGCGCTCTGCAGCCAGACGGCGCTGTCGCAGCTCCAGGAGATCGTCGTCGTCGGTATGGACCGGCGCCACCCTGTGCCCGACGCCCCTCGGCTGCGGCGGATCGACACTG
>DATMBA010000501.1:0-3252 GCA_035559635.1 Roseiflexaceae bacterium | reverse complement strand
AAAGCCCTCCCCTGAAACCCCACCCTATCCGTCAATCAAGGATTGACAGACTACTAGCGCCTGCCTTCTTCATCGAGCCAGACCCGCGCGAGCGGGTTGTGCGCCGCGGCTGGAGGTGACGGTGGGAAGAAGCTTCCCGAGCCTGCACGTGCCCCCGCTCGCCCGCCCCGCGCGCGCCGCGGAGCCACCGCAGGTGCGGGTCGTGGTAGCCCACCCTCGCGCCGCCGGGAGCCTGGCTCGACGACCGCCAGTGATTCGATGCGGTCGACGCGAAAGGTCCGTTCGGCGCGTGCCAGCGCGCAGTACGCGCTCAGGTACCAGCGCTCGCCGTGGCCCTCCAGGCGCAGCGGGCGAATCGTCCGATCCTCCGCAGTATCTCTGCCGGCCCCCCTATAGCGTATGCGCACCATCCGGCGCCGCGCGATGGCGCGCCGGAGTTGAGGGAGGTACTCGTACGCTCGGATGCGATCCTCCTCCGCTCCTGCCGCAGCGCGGGCGGGGGCAGAGGGGTGAGGGCCAGTGGGCGCTCTGTGCGTGACGAGGAGTAGCGCCCCTACCAGCCACCAGAGCGCCAGCGCGAACCCACGTGCTAGTGCACGTGCTACGCGTGGGGGCAGCCACGCCCGCGCCGTAGGCCGCGCCTCGGAGTCGGGGGGACATGTGGCCGACACAGCAGACACCGCGAACGTGGTGTTCGCAAGGGACGGTACGCGCGGCATCTCGGGGGAGCCCGAAGCAGCGTGCGGCGCCGGCGCGGAAACCGGCGGTTCTGCGTCGCGCAGAGCGGCGGGCAGCGCCGCCCGGAGGCGCGCCTCGAGGCTGGCCAGGGCTGGGAGCGGCACGTCCCCCGTGGCGCGCCCGTGGTAGGCGGCACATAGGGCCAGCAGTGTCGCGCACTCCGCCGGTGTGAACGCTGCCGGTGGGACGGCCGACGGTGCGCCGTGCACCTCGACGGCCAGGTTCTGTGCCTCCAGCGAGCGCACCAACGCCGCGACCCGTTGTGGTTCCACCAGCGCGATACCGGGGGCAAGCGGTGTTCCGAGGTACCGGCGCATGGTGCGCTGCCGCGCGGCGCGCTCCAACACCCCCGGCTCATCGCTGAGCACCACCGCAGTGTGAATCACGCGCACGGCGGAGACCGGCGTGCCAAGCAAGGCATCCCACGCTGGCGGAAGGGAGCCGGCGCGGCCCTCGAGCAGCACCCGAAGCGCCGAGGCGCTGTAGCCATCACGCTGGGCTGCGGCGATGCTGCGCCGCGAGAGACGGTAGGTCGTCGTGGTGTCGTCGGCGGCCTGCCAGCGGGCATAGCGCAGCAGAGTCAGGGCGTCGTCATCGAGTGCCGTGTGCGGGATCAGGAGCTCGCCGAGATCGCCATAGCGCCAGCGCGGCCCGCACCGCCCTTGCACTGGCGTGTGGCGTGGTGGCGCCGCATACGCATCGGGATCAGGCGACGTGTGCGCCGCGCCGGTTGCGAAGCAGTGCGAGGCGGCGCCTGTGATGTTCGCCCAGGTCACGTACCCGAGCCAGGCGAGGGGGCCACGTAGCGCCGCCTGCCAGATCTCAGCGGCTCGTCTAGATTGCCAGGGCGCTCGATCCACCGCGCGCAGCCCGTGGGATTGGGCATCGGCCAGCGGGCCGAGTGAGGCTGCGAGCGCCGGATAGAGTGACGCCGGATCGTAGAGGCGTCCTTCGGGGAGCACCGCCGCCCAGGCCAGCAGGCGCCGGCGGAGCAGCGGCCAATCGATGCCGCGCAGGTCGGCGAGCAGCGGGCGGAGCCACGCATCAGGGCGCGGCACACGTACCCAGGCGGCGCGCAATCGTTCGAGCTGAGCAGAAGGGGGCAGGGCGAGGAAGGCGTGGCCGGCGGGGGCGAGGGCGGCTGTGTCCTGGTGGGGCGCGAGCAGGCCGAGATCCGCCAGCAGCGGCATGAGGAAGCGGCAGAGCGCGCTGGAGGAGGCGGTGTCGAGCGGGGCGAGGCGCGGCGCGAGGCGGCGCAGGCTCGTAACTCGCAGCGTGCCGTCGGCGCGCAGCGGCAGGGGGCGCTCGGCGCAGGCCAGGAGGAGGGCGGCGGCGGCACGGAGCGCGGGCGGCGGCGGAGCTGGCGGGGCCGGCCCATCGTCCTGCACGTCGAGGGGCGCCGGCAGCCAGGTACGGAGCTCGGGGGGCAGCAGAAAGCGCGCCGGGTGACGGGGCGTCGCCGGACGCGGCAGGAGCCACCCTAGGAGGATCAGGTGCTCACTGAGGGTGTGCGGGCGCGGATCGACAGCGATCTCCGACCACGGGCGAACACCCCCGTAGCGGGCCACGAGGTCGGACGGGCTGATGCCACCGCGGCGGAGGCGCAACACCTGCAATGCAGCGCGCGCATCGGGGGGAAGCGTGAAGAAGGTCGCACGCACGGCGGCGGCGCGGCAGAGCGCCTGGCGCAGGCGGGCATGGCGAGTCGCGGTGTCACACCCGCGCGGCAGCGAGACGCGGTGCGTGCGGGCGATGAGGCGCTGCAGCGTCGGCGGCGTGTCGGCGAGCATGGCGGCCCAAACATTCATGGTTGACCTCCGACCAACACCCGGCTAAAATAGGCATGTTTCCGGCATGATAGCGCTCGGTGGC
The DNA here is from genome assembly GCA_035559635.1 of Roseiflexaceae bacterium. GTDB lineage: Bacteria > Chloroflexota > Chloroflexia > Chloroflexales > Roseiflexaceae > CALJIC01. Next base: position 642 of record DATMBA010000501.1, on the reverse strand, counting down.
CAGATCGGCAAACAGTTAAAGGCAGGCTGGTCGGCCATGGTATGGCCGCTCCGCCCCCCATAGCCTCAGGCGGGCGTAGCCCGTTGCGAGGCGGTTGAAGGCAAAGCCCCGTGGTGAAGGGGTTTGAAACGATGTTGTTGAGCCACTCTGCTGCACGCTATTCGTGTTGAAGGCAAAGCCCCGTGGTGAAGGGGTTTGAAACTCCAGAGAGGTTAGTCTCGGGATGTTGCCTCTTTAGGTTGAAGGCAAAGCCCCGTGGTGAAGGGGTTTGAAACACACGTTCCGGCGAGGGAGCACTTCACGTACACCCACGTTGAAGGCAAAGCCCCGTGGTGAAGGGGTTTGAAACGTCCTGTGCGGTCGATGACCAGGCCTTTATCGTTCTTGGTTGAAGGCAAAGCCCCGTGGTGAAGGGGTTTGAAACACAATGAAAGGAAACAAGAATAAAGCTGCAAGAGGTTGAAGGCAAAGCCCCGTGGTGAAGGGGTTTGAAACCTAGATGCCGGGCGTTACCGTCGGAGTGTTCTCCGGGTTGAAGGCAAAGCCCCGTGGTGAAGGGGTTTGAAACCAATGTACAAGCCATGTAGCCGGTCACCACTGTCTCCCGTTGAAGGCAAAGCCCCGTGGTGAAGGGGTTTGAAA
>DATMBA010000500.1:0-6803 GCA_035559635.1 Roseiflexaceae bacterium | reverse complement strand
CGCAGGCAGCCAGGATGGCGCTCGCCGCTGAAGCGGCCGAGAGGTGCAGGAATGCGCGTCGGCTGAGAGCGCGTTTCTTTGCCACGGGTTACCTCCTCGTAAGGCGAATCTGTTCCTGCTCGTCCGTGAGCAGAGTCCTCGGCGTGCCTCCCCAGAGCGGGGCACGCGGCCGAACCACATGACAAATGAGGTGTCCGAACCGAACGCTAGCGGCAGCGCCTCCTTTCAATAGCAGGACTTACGCGCTGGCACTGCCCCCGCACTCCGGCGGGGGGGTGGGAGGGGCTGCGCCCCGCCAAAAGAACTCTCGAGGATTCTTTTCGGGGGCCTGCGACCCCCGAAGCCCCCGCCAGGGACGCCGACTGCGGAAGTCCTGTCAATATAGGATATACAGGGAGCGTGAATACTTTACCGTGCTTTAAGAGAGTTGTCAACTGCGCCCTCTGGCGCATGATAGCCGACGATCGCCCTGTGCGACCTTGGGACGGGCGTCACAAGAAATGATTTACAGGGCGTACGTGCTAGTCTCGTCCCACACCCCGGCGGGGGGTTGGGAGAGGCGCAGCCCCTCCCAACCCATCTACTTGACGGATCTTTTCGGGGACCTGCCACCCCTGGCGGGGCGGCGCCATCATTGGAGCGGCGTGAGCGCCAGCACGCGGATCAGCTTATCGCCCTGCATCATAGCGCAGGCCGGTGGGCGGCCGTTGGCCGCCATGTAGCGCCAGGTATCGAGGTGCAGCCAGTTCGGTTCGGCCGCAACCCGCACCTCGATGCGCCGCGGGTAGCCCAGCGCCGGGTCGAACTCGGCGTCCACCCGCAGCCGGTCGTCGCAGGCGCAGCCCTGCGTGATGCAGCGCGCTCCGCGGGCGCCATCGCGCCGAACCAGCGCGAACAACTCACTGACCGTGCGCGCATCGCGTTGGCAGCGGCTCCAGAGCGCGGCCCGCACCACCCGCTCGTCGCGCACCTCCACGTCCAGCCCGCAGTTCAGTTCCTCCAGCGACATCACGTAGGCTGCGAAAGGGCGCGCCCGCCAGCGGGCCTCGGCGGCCGCCAGCGCCCGCGCGCGCGGGCTGAGCGGCCCATATGCCGCCAGCGCCGCGAGCGGACAGGCGAGGGCGAGCAGGGCGAGGAGCGCGGCGGCGCTGCGCCTGGGCGGTGAGAGCTGGCGGAACATCATCACCCCGGCATGTGCTCCCTCAGCCACCTGAGCCACGGCGGCGGCTCCGGCGCGGCCAGGTCTGGCAGCGGCGCGTCCTCGATCCCCAGCTGCTTGATCGAGAGCGTGCAGCCGCGCTCGAGCTCCTGGCACTGCAGCCAGCCGCTTGCCAGCGACCCATCCTCCAGGCGCACCCGCACCGCTATACTCACTGGCCGCGCATAGATCTGGTATTGCAGGTTGGTGCGGTCCGGCCACATCTCGCCCATCTCGATCCGCGCGTAGGCCACGCCGCGCTGCTCCAGCCCATAGGCCACCAGCTCGCGGTAGGTGCGCGGCGGCGGCGAGCGCAGCGCAAGCGCGGCCAGCCCCGCCGCCAGGCAGAGCGTGGCTAGCCCCCCGAGGAGCGCCGCCGATCGCCAGAGGTGCGGTCGCTCATCGTCCATCTGAGCGTCCTCGATGCCGCGTGTGAACCCGCGACGGGCGCTTCGTGCCCTTCGCAGGTCAGACGAGGAACTGCTGGATGTGCCGTTGGCTCAGCAGCAGCATCGTGTGCCGCAGCGGCTCCCGGCCCCAGAGCGGGCCGTGTGGCTCGATCGTCAGGTAGCCATCGTAGCCGGCCTCGTACAGGAACGCCATCACCTTGCCCCAGTGGATGTCTCCCATGCCTGCCGCCGGCTGCGAGACCAACGCGCCGCCGTGGTTCAGGTGCTCCTTTACGTGGACGTGCCACACCCGCCCGGCGTAGTTCCGCAGTACATCGACATAATCCTCGCCGGCGTGGTCCACATTGGCCGGGTCGAGCTTCATGCCCACGTCGTCCACTGCTTGCCACAGCCGCTCGTAGGCCGCGCCGCTGCGCAGAAACCCGCCGTGGAAGCCGTAGAGCGCGATGCGCAGCCCGGCTGCCTTCGCGCGGTCGATGAACGGCCGCATCACCTCGGCGAACACCCGCACGTTCTCGTCCAAGTCCGCGCTGTACTCCCCGCCACCGGTGATCAGGATGCCGGCGCGCATGATCTGGGCGAACTCGATCGCGCGCACCAACTGCCGCAGGGACTCGGCGCGCTCCTCGGGGTCAGGGGCGATGTGGTTCCAGCCCCACAGCCCGAAGGTCGAGCACTCGACGCCGTAGCGGTCCAGGGTGGCGCGCATCTGCCGCACCGTATCGGCGTCCAAGTTGCGGAAGCCAGCCCAGTAGTTGAACTCCAGGCCGCTGAATCCGTGCTCAGCGGCGAAGCGGCAGTCCTCCTCGATCCCCTCGAGGTGGTTATGGGCGATGAAGCCGAGCTTCACTGGTGTTCCCCTCACTCCCCACTGGGGAGGTGTGGAGGGGCTTCGCCCCTCCAGAAAGAATCAAAAGAACACGTACGGGGCCACAGGCCCCCGCGCCGCCACGCGGCACTATGGCCTATCCGCAAACGGCGTTTGCGAGGACTTGGGGGCTGCGCCCCTCCACACCTCCCGCTTTGCGGATACGCCCTAGGCGCCGAGTTGGACCTCACGCCCGAGCTCGGCGCTCTCCAGCAGCGCCTCCATCATCTCCTGCACGATCAGGCCGTGACGCAGCGGCGCCTGGCATGCCACGCCATCCAGGATACAATCGCAGAAGTGGTCGGCGATGATCTCCCAGATCCCCGGCCCCTTGGGCAGCGTCACCGTCAGGTCCACCGGGGCGCCGTCGCAGGTCTGGTAGATCGTCAGTGGCTTATAGCGCGCGCCCGCCTCGGTGCCGAAGATCTCCATCTGGAACTCCTCCGGCTGGTGGGAGGCCCAGAAGCTCTCCACCTGCAGCCCGGCGCCGTTGGCGAAGCGGATGAACCCGCCGGCGTAGTCGTCCGCGGCGTACTGTGCCCCCAGCTCCGGCTGCGGCTTATAGTCCCAGAAGCCCAGCCCGCGCGGGCCGAACCTGGCGCCTGCCACGCCGCTGACGCTGACGGGCCGCGGCATGCCCATCATCCACCAGGCTGCGTCCAGGCAGTGGACGCCCATATCGCGGAAGGCGCCGCCGCCGCGCTGCACGAAGCCCAGGCTCCAGCTTGGGATGCCGCTGCGCCGCACACTGCGGGCGCGGCCGTAGTACACCTCGCCGAACATGCCCTCCTGCACGCGCCGCCCGATGTACTGGGTGTGCGGGTCGAAGCGGGTGGAGAGCGACATCATGTTCACCACGCCGGCCGCCTCGGCCGCCTCCACCAGTGCGCGCGCCGCCTCCACCGAGTCCGCCAGCGGCTTGGTGACCATCACGTGCTTGCCGTTGCGCACCGCCTCCAGCGCCACCGGCACGTGGTACTGGTTGGGCGTGCCCACGAACACCGCGTCGATCTCCGGATCCTGGCACAGCTCCTTGAAGTCGGTGTACAGCTTGACCGGGCCGGGCAGCTCCGCGGCGAACGCCCGCATGCGCTCCTCAGCGATGTCGCACAGCGCCGCCACGCGCCCGCGGCGGCTGCGCACGAATCCCATTCCATTGGCCCGGCCGATCCCCATCCCGACGATCGCGACGTTGACGTGTTCCATTGTGCTGCCTCGTTGTCGTGGTCCACTCCAGGGATGATGGTGAGGGGGAAGTTTCGGGGAGGGCTTCGCCCTCCCCGAAACTCCTTTTGAGTGCAGTGACAGGGCTTACACACAACCGCCGAGGATTCTGTGCGGGGGCTGCACCCCGCCCCGTGTGCCGTCACGCACCTAAAAGAGGCCACGAATAGACGAACGCGAGCTGGTCACAGCAGGCTGGCTGCGCCGAGCGCCATTCGTGTATTCGTGGCCCATATTCATGGATGGCCTATCAACCGTCCGTTCTCTCCGCTCCCTCCATTGACACCTTCGTTCTCAATCCGTTGCTGGCTACTCCGCCGCCGCCGGGGCGGTGGCCGGTGTTGGCGAGGCGCCGGCGGGGATAGGCGCCTGGCGCTTGGGCAACTCGATCAGTGGCAGTTCGTTCAGGCGCGTGACGCCCTGCAGCTTCAGTTCCTCGGCGAAGTGGCAGGCCACCCAGTGCTCCTGGCCCACATCGCGCAGCGGCGGCCGTTCCTGCTTACAGATATCCTGCGCGTACTGGCAGCGCGGGTGGAAGTAGCACCCCGAGGGCGGGTTGGCGGGGCTGGGCACGTCGCCGGGCAGCTTCATCGGCCGGTGGCGCTTGCGCGGGTCCGGCTTCGGGATGGCGTTCAGCAGCGCCTCAGTGTACGGGTGCTTCGGGTTATAGTACAGCTCCTCGGTGCTCGCCATCTCCACGATGTAGCCCACATACATCACCGCCACCCGGTCCGAGATATGCTCCACCACGCTCAGGTCATGCGCCACGAACAGGTAGGTGAGGTTGTACTTCGCCTGCAGGTCCTCCAGCAGGTTCAGCACCTGCGCTTGGATGGAGACATCCAGGGCGGAGACCGGCTCATCGCAGACGATCAGCTTCGGGTTGAGCGCCAGGGCGCGGGCGATGCCGATGCGCTGGCGCTGGCCGCCGGAGAACGCGTGTGGGTAGCGCGTCATATTCTCCGGGCGGATGCCCACCTCCTGCAGCAACTCCGCCACCCGGTCGCGCAGCGCCTGGCCGCGTGCCACCCCCTGGATCTCCAGCGGCTCGCCCACGATCTGGCCCACCGTGAGGCGCGGGTTGAGCGAGGAGAACGGGTCCTGGAAGATGATCTGCATGTTCGGGCGGATCTTTTTCATCTCCGCCGGGCTCAGCTTCTCCACATGCACCCGCCCCAGGTTCGGGTCATCGAAGATGATCTCGCCGGCGGTGGGCTCGTGCAGGCGCAGCAGCGCCCGCCCGGTGGTGGACTTGCCGCAGCCGGACTCCCCCACCAGCCCGAGCGTCTCACCCTTCTTGATATAGAAGTTGATGCCGTCCACCGCCTTGACGTAGCCGACGGTGCGCCGCAGGAAGCCCTTCTGGATGGGGAAGTGCTTCTTCAGCCCCTTCACCTCGAGCAGAATATCATTCTGTTCACGTTCCATATGGCGCCCTCGCTACGTGTAGAGGTGGCAGCGCACGGTGTGGTTGCGCTTGCCGCCAACGAAGATCTCCTCCGGCATCACCGTGTCGCACAGGCCGGGGATGGCCCCCGGGCAGCGCGGGTGGAAGGGGCAGCCCGGCACGGTGGAGTACGGGTCCGGCACCGAACCCTTGATCGACTCCAGCTTCTCGCCGCGGTGCAGCCCGAGGCGCGGGATCGAGCGCAGCAGCGAGATCGTATAGGGATGCTTCGGGTCGTAGAAGATATCGTCCACCGGCGCCCGCTCGACGATCCGCCCCAGGTACATCACCGCCACCTCGTCGCACATCTGCGCCACCACCCCCATGTTGTGGGTGATGAACATGAACGACGTGCCGATCTCGTGCTGCAGTTGGCGCATCAGGTCCAGGATCTGCGCCTCGGTGGTCACATCGAGCGCCGTGGTCGGCTCGTCCGCGATCAGCAGCGTCGGGTTGCACGAGAGCGCCATCGCGATCATCGCGCGCTGGCGCATACCGCCGGAGAGCTGGTGCGGGAAGGAGTCGGCGATCCGCTCGGGGTTCGGCATACCCACCTTGCGCAGAATGTCCACCGCGCGCTTGCGGGCCTCGGCCTTATCCTGCGTCTGGTGCAGCAGGATGGCCTCCTCGATCTGGTCCCCCACTGTGTAGCACGGGTTGAGCGAGGTCATCGGCTCCTGGAAGATCATGGAGATCACGTTGCCGCGGATGGCGCGCATCTCCGGCCCGTTCTTCTCCAGCGTCAGGATGTCCACCGGCTCCTTGCTGGCGAACTCGCGCAGCAGGATGCGCCCGCCCTCGAAGCGCCCCACGCTCGGGGTGAGCTGCATGATCGCCAGCCCCGTCTGGCTCTTGCCGCAGCCGGACTCGCCCACCACGCCCAGCACCTTGCCGCGCGGGATGTTGAAACTGACGCCGTTGAGCGCCCGCACCACGCCCAGGGTTGTGTAGAAGTTCAGGCGCAAATCCTCGACCCGGATGACGTCGTCCTCGCTGACGATCTGCGTGCTGACCCGCTCCGGTTGTGTTGCTGTCTCCGCCATCGGTTTCTCCTGGTCACAAACAGGGCGATCGGCGACTGAAGATAGAGCCAGATGCGGACGCAGCGCCTCCTGGCGACAATCTGCAATCTGCAATCTGCATCGCTACGCGTACGGGTCCACCGCGTCACGGACGCCGTCGCCGAGCAGGTTGAACGACAGCACAGCGATGATCAGGCAGGCCACCGGGAGCAGCAGCCACGGGTAGCTCACCACCGCCTGGATGGTTTGCGCGTCGCGCAGCAGCACTCCCCAACTCACCGCCGGCGGCAGGATGCCCAGGCCGAGGAAGGAGAGGGCGGTCTCGAGGCCGATCGCGCCGGGGATGGCCAGCATCCCCACCACCACAATATGGCTCATGGCGTTTGGCAGCAGGTGCCTGGTGATGATATGCCAGTGGCCGGCCCCGGCCGCCAGCGCCGCGTTGGTGTAGTCCGCCGAGCGGAACGCCAGCACCTTGCCGCGCACCTCGCGCGCCAGCCCGGTCCAGTTGATCACGGCGATCACAAGGGTAATGAGGAAGAAGCGCACCAGCACTGGCACGTTGAGCGGCAGCGCTGCCGCGAGCGCCATATAGAGCGGCAGGTCCGGGAAGGAGCGGATCAACTCGATCACC
>DATMBA010000499.1:0-1476 GCA_035559635.1 Roseiflexaceae bacterium | reverse complement strand
AAAAAGGGCGCCCCCGTAGGAGCGCCCTGGCCGGATCGACGCCGTGGGGCTCAGGGCATGCGCATCAGCGAGCCGAGATCCGGGGCGCTGGTGGCGGTGGTGAACAAGCCCGGCAGCGTCAGGTTGAGGAGCGCCCCCTTGCCCTTGAACGGGCTGGTGGCCTGGAGGGTGAAGTCGCCGGCGGCGGGGTTGACGTACTGCGGATCGCCGGTGAAGGCGGGCTTGTCCTGGGCCGGCGGGGTGCCACCCTGGTAGCCGTTGTTGCTCAGAGTGAGCGTGCCCACCGACTCGATGCGCACCGGCGCGCTGGTCTGGGAGAAGATGTTGTTGCGCGCCTCGGCGCTGGCGGCGGTCTGGATACGCAGCCCCTGGCTGTTGGCGTGCAGGGTGTTGTGGAAGAGGCGCGCCTTGACGCCGGGATTGTCGAGGCGGATGGCGGCATTGCGCGCGCCCCAGACCACGTTGTTGTAGATCAGCGCATCGCTGATCCAGTTCTTGTAGCTGGCATCGGATTTGCCGACCAGGATACCGTCGTAGGGGCAGTTGTAGACGATGTTGTCGTGGATGGAGAGCCCCGAGAGGCGGTCGGCATCGGTATGCCCGTAGACCTGCAGGCAACGGCCGCCCTTCTCATCGTGCAGGCGGTTCCAGGCGATCTCCACATTGCGCCCGACGCCGTAGCCGCCGTAGTAGATGAGGTGGGCGAGCTTGCTGCCGGGCTGGCCGCTGTTGTAGACGTGGTTGCCGAGCACCTGGCAGTCGCTGCAGGCCTTGAGGATGAAGGTGCCGTAGGGCGAGGGCACGTTGGACGCCTCGTTGCCCACCCAGCGCATGCCGCTGTTGGCGCCGTTGGCGCCGAGCTCCAGGGCGGCCGAGGCGGCCTGCAGCGTGAGCTTGGCGATGGTCCAGTAGGCCTGGCCGCCCTCGAGCATGATGGCGCGGCGGTTGGCCGGCGCGCCCACCACCGGCTTCTCCCGGGGGTAGGCGACTACGGCGATGGGCGCGCTCACCGTGCCCTTGGCGAACTTGTTCTTGGCGAGCAGCGAGGTGCCGTAGGTGCTGTTGTCGAGCTCGTTGTAGGTGCCGGCGCGCACGTAGACGATATCGCCCGGGGCGAGCTTGGCCGCGACCTGGGTCAGGTCGCGCCAGGGGCCGACGCCGGCCGAGCCGGGGGTGGGGGCGAGGCCGTTGTTGCTGTTCGAGCCGGTGGCCTTGGAGACGTAGAAGATGCGCCCGCTGGCGCGGGTGGTGAAGGGCAGCGCGTTGGAGCTGCCGCTGGCGGCCACCACCGTGATCCCGCTGCCCGCCCCGGTGGGCACACGGAACTCGATCATGGAGTCGCTCCAGGAGACGATGTCGGCGCCGCTGGCGGTCGCACCGCCCACCATCACGCTACCGGCGCTGCTGCCGAAGCCCTTGCCCCAGACGGTGACGTAGGCGCCGGCCGGGCTGGAGGTGAGATCGGTGTAGTAGGCG
>DATMBA010000498.1:0-19966 GCA_035559635.1 Roseiflexaceae bacterium | reverse complement strand
GGTTCTTGCACAACCGCCGGCCGGCGACAAAACGCCCCCGCCGAAGCCGCGAGCATTCGGAACGTGGCACGTTCGTCTGATGCCCATTATACCCGGTCCTTCCTGGTTCGATGATGACAGTCCAGTCACATGTGAGGGGGAATCCGCTCACACTCCCAGCGGGGAGGCATGTCAAACAAGCCCTCACCGCTCCCGGCACACGATGAACGACTCAGGCCGAGGCGCTTGACGACGACGAGCCGCGCCCCGCCGATCCTGGCGTGCGCCGCGACTCCTCGGGGAGGACACCATGACGCGAAGAAGATCGATGCCTGCCATCCTCGCTCGGCTGGTATCGCTGGCCGCTTTGTCGCTGGCAGCCTTGCCGCCTCCGCCCTACGGCCAGGTCGCCTACGCACAGACATCTGTGATCGATATCGTTGTGCAAGATGCCCAAACCGGCGACCCGATCACGAACTTCAAGTGGCTGATCAACCTGGACAACAGCCATGACAATCCGTCCGTCACCGCGCCCGCCAGCTACAGCCCCGTGGTCGCCAGCGGCGACCAGAGCAACGCCAGCGGGATCGTCCTGCCGGACACGGTGGCGCCGAACCGTGGCTACCTGGTCAGCGTGCTGGCGAACGATGGCGTCGGGACGCTGAACGACCCCGACTACAAGCTCGGCGGCGCGCATTTCACGCTGCCGGCCGACGCGGGCGACGTGGTGGTGAGGCTGCAGCCCAACCCGCTGCCTTTGGCGACGGTCAGGGTGCGTGTCTTCCACGATAACCACCTGGTCAACGGCGAAGACGACATCCCGCTCGAGGCAGGGCTGGCGGGCTTTCGCGTCACGCTGAGCGATCGGGTGGGCGAAGTGACGACCGACTGGTTCGGCAATCCGATCTGCACCCAGTACGAGACGAACCCTGATGGCAGCCTGATCTTCGACCCGGACGGCAGCCCGATCCCGATCCCCGGCACCGGCGGCATCTGCGTCACCGACGCCACCGGCTACGCGACCATCCCCTACCTGGGGCCGAACAAGTACGAGGTGCAGGCCATCCCGCCCGACGGCTCGGGCTGGATCCAGACGACCACGATCGAGGGCACGCTGGCGAACGACGCCTGGGTCGAGGAGGGGCACAGCGGCTACAGCACCGAGGAGGGTTTCACCCAGGCGGTGGTCTGGTTCGGCTTCGTGCGCCAGTGTACCTTTGGCAGCGCCAGCGACGACTGCCCGACCAACAATACCGCTGGCACAGGATCGATCTCTGGCACCGTCCGGTCGATCGCGCTGGACGACGAATCCGGGGTCATCCTGCTGGGCAACCCCGTCGTGTCGCCCTATGTCGCCCTGAACAATATCGGCGGCAACGACGAGCAGGTTTACACAGCCCGCGGCAACGCCAACGGCACCTTCACCATCCCCAACGTTCCGCCAGGGCTCTACCAGCTGGTGATCTGGGATGCGCCGCTGGACCATATCATTCAGTTCGTGACGGTGCAGGTCGGCGCCGGCCAGGTGGTCAACCTGGGCGACATCGGCATACCGCGCTGGTTCGGCCAGATCCGCGGCTCGGTCTTCATCGACAGCAACGAGAACGGCATCCGCGACCCGGGCGAGGGCGGGCTGGCCAACCAGGATCTGGACACGCGCTTCAAAGACGGCACCATCCAGTACACCACCTTCTCTGACAGCAGCGGCAACTATGTATTCCCCGAGGTGTTCGAGCTGGAGCACTTCGCGATCGCCGAGGTCGGCTACGGGCGGCTCAAGCACACCGGCGCCGCCTCCTACGAGGCCGACGAGTTCGGCAATCCGATCAACTACCCCAACGGCCCAATCAACCAGGACCTGGGCCTGGCCGGCCTGCTGCAGGCCGAGATCACCTGGGGCGGCACCACCAACTACATCGACTGGGGCAAGAAGGCCCACGCGCCGGGCCAGAACGGCGGCATCGCCGGCATCGTCTTCAACGCCACCACCCGCAACGAGCTGGACGCGCGGCTCCAGGCGGCCGAGGACTACGAGCCAGGCGTCCCCGGCGTCACGGTCAACCTCTACGCGCCGGTGCTCGACGCCAACGGCGACCCGGTCTACGACCCGGTCACCGGCGCGGTGATGCGCGATCACCTGGCCAACGTCTACGTCACAGACAGCTGGTACGACTCGCTGCCCACCAACTGCATCCCCAGGGGCAGCGTCGGCCGGACCGCCGGCCAGGTGCAGCCGCCGAACATCTTCGTCGACTGCATCGAGCTGCCAGCCCTGCTGCCGCAGATCCGGCCGGGCGTGTTCGACGGCGGCTACGCCTTCGAGGAGGATTGCAGCAACCTGGCCGCCACCGACCCCTTCGACCCCGACCAACTGCTGACCAGCTGCGCGCCGCTTGCGGCCGGCCTGTGGGTCGTCGAGGTCGTGCCGCTGGACGGCTACCGGGTGGTGCGCGAGGAGGATATCAACGTCTTCGGCGGCGACCAGTTCGTGCCGGAGATCCCGCCGCCGCCCTGCGCCGGCCCGCTGCACGTGGTCGATGTGGCGGGCGTCGCGCCCGATGGCCCGAACGCGGTCTACAACCCGGATTTCGCGGTGACGCCGAGCCCGCTGGCGCCCAACGGCGGCAGCCCCTACGAGGGGCAGCAGCGACCGCTGTGCACCCAGCGGCTGGTCGACCTGCCCAGCGGCGCGAGCGCCAACGCCGACTTCTTCATCTTCACGGACGTCCAGGTGCCGGGGCGCATCCGCGGCGTGCTGCTCGACGACCTGACGCTCGAGCTCGACCCCGCGTCGCCCATGTACGCCGAGAAGCGCGGCATCCCCAACGCGCCGGTGGGCATCCGGGACTTCACCGGCCGGCTGATCACCACGGTCTACTCCGACGACAACGGCTACTGGGAGGTGCTGCTGCCCTCGACCGGCGTGATCAACTGCCCGACGCCGGGCGGGGTCTGCCCGGGGGTCTACCAGGTGATCGGCAACGACCCCGGCACGCCCGACAGCCCGAACGCGGGGTGGAACCCGAACTACGGCACGCTCAAGCTGTCGTTCGAGGTGTTCCCCGGCACGACGACCTACGCCGACGTGGCGATCCTGCCGATCACCGGCTTCGTCCAGGGGCCTAACTCCCAGTTCGAGACCGCGCCGGTCTGCGACATCGCCGCGACGACGCCCGACATCCGCGCGGTGTCGCAGCCCTACGGCAACGCAGGCGGCTCATTCACCATCACCGGTTCGGGCTTCGGCGGCAGCCAGGGCAGCGGTGCGGTCACGCTCGACGGCGCGCCGCTGACGGTCAACTCGTGGAACACCACCACGATCAACGTCACGATCCCCGGCGCGACAGCGCCCGGCCCGCACCAACTACTGGTACGGAATAGCGGCGGCGCCGTCAGCCCCACCGGCATCACCTTACACGTGATCGGCGGCGGCTACAACCCGCCGCAGCGCCACGTGGGGCCGGGCCAGACCTACGCGACGATCCAGGCCGCGCTCGACGCCGCCGCCGACGGCGACCTGGTCCTGGTGCACCCCGGCGTCTACTACGAGACCCTGCTGGTGGACGAGCGGTTGAAGCTCCAGGGATACGGCCCCGGCGCCAGTGTGATCGACGGGCGCTTCTTCAACTTTGGCGGGATCAGCGCAGAGGCCTTCGCCTCCAAGATCGCCGGCACGGCCTACGACGGACCGGCTGAGGTGCCGATCGGCCAGGTGATCACCGTGCTGGCCGAGAACGGCGAGTTCGTGCCGGCGTTCAACGCCCAGATCGACGGCTTCGCCATCCGGGGCGGCATGCGCGTGCGTGGGAATCGGGTGCTGCCCTCGCAGGGCGGCGGCATCTACGCCCACGCCTACGCCCGCAACCTGGCCGTGAGCAACAACCTGATCCAGAGCAACGCCGGCAATCTGGGCGGCGCGGTGATCCTCGGCCAGCCGTATGCCACCAACCCGGACGCCGGCAACGCCCGCAACAACGAGAACGACTCGGTGCGCATCCAGCACAACCGGGTGCTCAACAATGGCGGAGTCAGCCTGGCCGGCGCTCTGGCGCTCTTCAATGGCGCCGAGGGCTACGAGATCGACCACAACGTGATCTGCGGCAACTACTCGGCCGAGTACGGCGGCGGCATCTCGAACTACGGCTACACCTCCGGCAGCATTCACGACAACCAGATCCTGTACAACTACGCCTTCGACGAAGGCGGCGGCGTGATGATCGCCGGCGAGCAGCCGGTGGGCAACCCGCTTGGCCTCTCGCCCGGCACCGGCGACATCAGTATCGAGCGCAACCTGATCCAGGGCAACCTGTCTAACGACGACGGCGGCGGCATCCGCCTGCTCCAGCCGGTCGACGGCAAGATCAGGATCGCCAACAATATGGTCGTCAACAACCTGGCGACCGACACCGGCGGCGGCATCGCGCTGGACGACGCCCTACGCGTGGAGATCATCAATAACACCGTGGCCAGGAATATCTCCACCGCCACCGCCGAGGACGCCGACCGTTCGACCTGCAACCCGCCGCTGAACGGCACCTGCCCGCACGGCGCCGGCCTGGTTAGCGAGCGGCACAGCAACGCGCTGATCGCCGCCAAGGCGCCGCCCACCGACTTCAGCAACCCGGTGCTGTTCAACAACATCTTCTGGCAGAACGAGGCGTTCTTCCTGGACGGCACCACCGGCCTGCTAGGTGACGCCGCACCGGCAGGCTTCATCGACCTGGAGGTGATCGGTTCGACCGGCGTCTTCAGCGCCCGCTACAGCGTCTGTACGGCCTTCAGCGCCCACTGCCCGGGCAGCGGCGCCAACAATATCTCGGCCGACCCGCTGCTGGTCCAGGCGATCGATCTGGACTTCGACGTGCTGGGCTTCGCCAACGACCCGGCCTTCATCACCGTGATCGTCCGGTCCACGCCCGGCGACCCCCAGGGCAATTATCACCTGACCATCCCCGGTTCGCCGGCGGTCAACGCTGGTGTGGCGCTCGTGAGCGGTGTCTGTGCGCCGACCGACGACTTCGACGGCGACGGGCGGCCGAACGGCCCGGCACACGACATCGGCGCGGACGAGCAGGCCGGCGCCGCGCCGGGGGTATGTACGCCAGGGGGAGGGCCGGTGGTGCCAGCCACGCCGGTGCTCGACACCTTCAACCGCGCGAACGGGTCCGTGGGCACAAACTGGCGCGGCAACACCGTCTCGGACTACTACCGCATCGATGGCCAGCAGGCGCAGGTGCGCAGGAGCGGCTACCTCTACTGGAACGCCGCAACCTTCGGGGCCAACCAGGAGGCCTACTTCACCTTCGCCAAGGTCGTGCCGAGCGCCGCCGAGCAAGACCTGCTGCTGAAGGTCAATAACCTCAGCGCGACCGGCGGGGCGCTTGGGTCTACCACGCGCCTGATCAAGGTCCAGTACAACGCGCCCGCGAGCAGCGTGACGGTCTGGACCTACTGCGGGTCGAGCGTCACAGGCTGCGCCGGGCAGGGCTGGGTGGTGCGCGCTACGTTCAGCGGCGTCACCTTCGCCAACGGCGACCAGTTCATCGCGCGGGCCCGGTCGACCGGGTTTGTGGAGGTCTATAGGAACACGACGCTGATCGGCAGTATCAACGTCACGCTGCCGACCGGATCGACACCGGGGTGGCCGACCACCTACGCCACAACCGGCGGCAGGATCGGCGTCTGGTTCATCCGGTCGCCCGACTTCGCCGTGCCGAACGACGCGCGCTTCGATAACTTCGGCGGCGGCACACTGCCCTGAGCGGAGTTTTGAGTGCTGAGTGATGAGGTTTGAGTTGTGGTCCGTGCTGTTTCAACTCAGAACTCATCACTCAAGGCTCATAACTTTGAGGAGATGTGTCATGCAGCATCGATCTCAGAAGCTCGCCCGGCGCGACTTCCTGCGATTGGGCGGTGCAGGGGCGCTGGTATTGCTGGGCGGCGGCGCGCTCACGGCCTCCGGGCGCATCCAGCCGGCGCGGGCCGCTAGCGCCCGCGCCCCGGCGGCGCTGCCTCGGGGTGCCCCGCCACCAGTGTTTCTGCGTCTGGCGGCCACCGACGGCCATATCTCGCTGCCCGGCCGCGCCGCCCCGGTCTACATGTTCGGCTTCGTAGCGGTGCCGTTGGGTGTCACACCCGACGACCTCGACATCTACAAAGGCAACGTTCAGGCGCCGGCCCCGATCATCGGTGTGGATGAGGAGGCCGACGT
This sequence comes from Roseiflexaceae bacterium, assembly GCA_035559635.1. Taxonomy (GTDB): domain Bacteria; phylum Chloroflexota; class Chloroflexia; order Chloroflexales; family Roseiflexaceae; genus CALJIC01. The sequence continues at coordinate 13,776 of DATMBA010000498.1, read as the reverse complement.
GTACCTCACCGTCACCAACATCGGCCTGGTGGTACGGCCCGACCTGGACGACTCGCACACCGTCCACTGGCACGGGTTCCCCAACATGACCGCGATCTTCGACGGCGTGCCCGAGGTGTCGATCGCAGTGCCGGTGGGCCGTGACTTCCCCTACTACTACAAGCCGCACCGTGCGGGGACCTTCATGTACCACTGTCACTTCGAAGATGTCGAGCACGTGCAGATGGGCATGACCGGCATCATCTTCGTGCGGCCGGCGCAGAACGGCACGTCGCTCGGCGGCTTTACGAAGTTCGCCTACAACGACGGCGACGGATCGACCGGCTATCAGCGCGAGTTCGCCCTCCTGCTGAACGAGATCTGGACCACGCCCCACGACAATCTCGAGGCGATCCAGGAGACCGTCTGGCCCGACTACCACCCGAACTACTGGGTGATCAACGGCCGCTCCTACCCCGACACCCTGCTGCCCAACAACGACCCCTCGCTGCCGAGCCAGCCGATCTCGTCGCTGATCCAGGTCAACCCAGGCGAGCGGGTGCTGCTGCGGCTGGCCAACCTGGGCTACGAGCAGCACGCCATGCAGCTGCCGGGCATCCCGATGAAGGTGGTGGGCGAAGATGCGACGCTGCTGCGCAACGGCGCGGTCGACCTCAGCTACCTCAGCAGCACGATCTACATCGGCCCGGGCGAGGCGCGCGATGTGCTGTTCACCGCGCCGGCGTTCAGCGCCTCGGCGCCGGTGCTGGCCGACGCCGTGGGGAACTACAACCGCTACTACTTCCGAAGCCGCAACTACCACGAGCAGACCAACGGCGGCGCGCCCGGCCTGGGAGGCATGGTGACCGAAGTGCGCGTGTACCAGGGCAGCCCGCTGCCGGCCCAGACGGCGCCCAACCAGACCTATCCGTAGCGGCCCGCGTCCTGAACACGTTCCTGGAGCGGCGCTGCCATGGTGTGCTCCAGAGCACGCGGCGTGCAGCACCGCCGTTCGAAAGGAGAGACAACGCATGGCTACCAGGAGACGTACCAAGGGCGGGCTGAGCCTCCTGTTGCTGGTCTGCGCGCTCGCAGCGCTGGCGCTGCCCGCTTCGATCGGCATCCGGCCGCGGCTGGTCCACGCCGCCGGCCTGAGCGACCTCTGCACGACCGGGCCGACGTTCAACCTTAAAACGGCCAGCGGCTATATCACGACTCCCGACGGCAACAGCCTGTTTATGTGGGGCTACGCCACCAGCGCCGGCGCGTTCCAGATGCCCGGCCCGATCCTGTGCGTCACGCAAGGCCAGACTGTCACCGTCAACCTGACCAACAACCTGCCCGAGCCGGTGTCGATCATCTTCCCGGGCCAGAGCGGCGTGACCGCAAGCGGCGGCGCGCCCGGCCTCTTCACGCGCGAAGCCGCCGCCGGCGGGACGGTGAGCTACAGCTTCACCGCCTCGGCGCCAGGCACCTATCTCTATGAGAGCGGCACCAACCAGCACAAGCAGGTGCAGATGGGACTCTACGGCGCGCTGATCGTACGGCCCACGATGGGCGCCAACTTCGCCTACAATGACGCCGCCACCCAGTTCAACCCTAGCCGCGAATACCTGCTGCTGCTGCACGACCTCGACCCCGACCTGCACCGCGCGGTCGAGCGCGGGCGCCCCTACAATGTGACCCGCATCCGCGACCGCTACTGGACGATCAACGGGCGCTCGTTCCCCGACGCGATCGCCGACAACGGAGTGCCCTGGCTCCCCAGCCAGCCCTACGGCTCGCTGGTGCGCGTCGAACCGTACGACGCCGCCACCAACCCGCTCCCCGCGCTGATCCGCTATGCCAACGCCGGCATGGTCAACCATCCCTTCCACCCGCACGGCAATCACCTGCGGGTCATCGCGCGCGATGGCCGGCTGCTGCGTGGGCCGGGCGGAGAGGATACCTCCTTCGAGGGCTTCACCCGCACGATCGGCTCGGGCCAGACCTACGACCTGCTGTTCCGCTGGGACGACGTGGACCCGTGGATCGCCGCAGGCGGCGACCCGGTGCCGGTGCAGATCCCCGGGCTGCAGAACCTGGTCTTCAAGGACGGGGCGACGTTCTACAGCGGCGCTCCGGAGCTCGGCGAGCAGGGTGAGCTGCCCGTAGGCGTGACGTCCTTCAACCAGTGCGGCGAGTTCTACTTCCCCTGGCACAGCCACGCGCTCAACGAGTTCACGAACTTCGACGAGGGGTTCGGCGGATTGGCGACCGTGCTGCGGGTCGATCCGCCAGGCGGCTGCCCGTGAGAGCCTGTTTGAACAGGGATGTGTGAGGGGTGAAACCCCTCACACATCCCCCGGCCGGGAGGCTTTTCAAACAAGCTCTGAGCCATCGTTTCGCTTCGGCGAGGCTCGGAGGGGTGAAGCTCCTCCGAACATAAAGGAGATGCGGCTATGCATGCCCGCACTGCGCAGATGATTGGGCCGGGCTGCGCCCTCCTGCTGATCGCGTCGCTGCTGCTCACCGCACCGGCCCTGGCCGGGGCGCGCCCTCCCACGAGTACGCATCCCGCCGCGCTGGCCGGGGCCGCTGGCGCGCCGCACGGCGCTATCACGCTGGATCGACCGCTCGCCGCCCCGGTGACGATCGACCTGTGCGCCTCGGTCGGCAGTGTCACGATGCCGGACGGCGCCGTCGTGCCGATCTGGGGGTTCTCGCTCGACTCCGGCGGCGGCTGCGCCCCGGCCCAACTGCCCGGCCCGGTGCTGGATGTGAACGCCGGGGATGTGATCACCGTCAACCTCACCAACGTCAATGTCCCTCAGAATGTCTCGCTGCTCTTCCCCGGGCAGAACCTGGCGCCGGACACGGCCGGGGTAGGGGCAGGCAGCAGCGCGACCTACACCTTCACCGCTAGCGCGCCGGGCACCTACCTCTACGAGAGTGGCGCCAACGCCGTGCGGACGGTGCTGATGGGCCTGTATGGCGCACTGATCGTCCGGCCGACGACCGCCGGCCGGGCCTACGACAGCGCCGCGACCGCCTATGACGAGGAGGCCACGCTGGTGCTCAGCGAGATCGACCCGCTGTTCAACGCCAGCTCGGCGAGCTTCAACCTCGTCAACTATGCGCCGACATATTGGCTGATCAACGGCAGAGCCTACCCGCAGACGACCGCGATCCCGGTCGCCGCCGGGGAGCGGCTGCTGCTGCGCTACCTGAACGCCGGCTCGATTCACCACACGATGGCCCTGCTTGGCGCGCACCAGCGCGCGATCGCCAGGGATGCCTACCCGCTGGCCTATCCCTACGATGTCGTCGCCGACACGATCCCTGCCGGCCAGACCGCCGATATGATCGTGACGATCCCGCCCGGCGCAGCGGGGAGCAGCCTGCCGCTCTACAACCGCCAGCTGCACCTGACCAACGGGAACGTCGTCGGTGGCGGAACAGCTGCGCCCCACTTCCCCGGTGGGATGCTGACGTTCGTGACGGTCGCCCCCGGTGGGCCGACCAACCAGCCGCCGACAGTCAGCGCCGGCCCGGACCAGACCGTCTCCCTGCCGGCTGCGGCGACGCTGGACGGGACGGTGGCCGACGACGGGCTGGTCGCGCCGCTCACGACACAGTGGACGCAGCAGAGCGGTCCAGGGACGGTGACCTTCGGGAACGCCAGCGCGGTGGACACCACGGCGTCTTTCTCCGCCGCCGGCACCTATGTGCTGCGGCTGACGGCCTTCGATGGCGCGCTCTCGGCCTTCGATGAGCTCACTGTCACGGTCAACTCGCCCGATCTGATCTTCGCCAGCGGCTTCGAGAGCGGCAGCTTCTCTGGCTGGACGGCCGAAGTAGATACCGAGGGCGACTTGAACGTGACCGTGGCTGCGGCGTTGGTTGGGGCGAGCGGCATGGCGGCGCTGATCGACAACACCACCGCGATGTACGTCCGCGACGACACGCCGCTGAACGAGCCGCGCTATCGCGCCCGCTTCTTCTTTGACCCGAACAGCATCACGATGGCTAATGGCAACCTGCACCGCATCATGGTGGCACGTGATACCAGCAACGAGTTGGTTCGCATCGAGTTCCGCCGCAACGCCGGGGTCTACCAGGTGCGCGCCAGCGTCCGCAGCGATGGCGGCGGCTACGCCAGCACCGCCTGGTTCACTATCAGCGACGCGCCGCACCGGATCGAGTTCGACTGGCGGGCCGCGACGAGCGCGGGCGCCAACAACGGCTACCTGAGCCTGTGGATCGACAACAGTAACAGCGCCGCGCCGAACGCTACCGTGGGCAGCGTCGATAACGACACACACCGCGTCCAACAGGCGCGCCTCGGGCCGCTGCAGGGCATCGACGCTGCAACGCTGGGCACCGAGTACTACGATGACTTCGTCTCGCGGCGGACGACGTTCATCGGCCCGTGAGCGGAGAAGAGCGATGCAGGACATCCTGACACCACCACCTGAACCGCTGCAGCCGGACGGCCAGCGGCGCCTGGCGCCGCCGCTGGCGCTGGCCCTTCTGGCCGGCCTGGCCGCCTGGCTGATCGTCGCGCGGCTTACGCCTGGGGCCGGGCGGCCGCCCTATGACGCGCTGGACGATCGCGCTCAATCGGCCTTCATCGCGGCGACCGGCGTCCGAGTGATGCGCGTGGCCGTCACCGCTGGGGGGGGCATGGTCGACCTGCGCTACCAGGTGATCGATCCCGCCAAGGCGGCCGTGATCCATGACCTTGACAGGCCACCGGCGGTGGTGGACGAGGCGACCGGCCAGGTGATCAGCCAGCCGTGGATGCAGCACGCGCACGCCGGAGAGATCCATGCCGGGGTCACCTACTATATGCTCCTGGTGAACCCGAAGGGGGTGATCACACCAGGCAGCAGAGTCTCGGTCGTCATCGGGGATGCGCGCCTCGAACATGTAGTCGCGCAGTAGACACAGCGATGCGTAGGCGTTTGCCGAAGAACTGGCGGCATGTTGGGTGGGTGCTGGCACTCTTTGCTGCCTTCGTAGCGGCCCCTGTGGCGCTGGCGCATACGACGCTGCTGCGCGTGGAGCCGCCCGATGGGGCCATGCTGGACACGGCTCCGTCGGAGGTGCGCCTGTGGTTCAGCGAGCCGATCGCGCTCGGCCTCACGACGATCGAGCTGACCGACAGCGACGGGCGGCGCATCCCTGTGACGGCCCGCCTCGACGCTGCGAGCCAGGCGCTGGCGCTGCGTTCAGGCACGGCCGGCGAGGCGGCGCTGGTGGTGGACCTGCCCCGCCTGGCGCCGAACGCCTACCGGCTGAGCTGGCGCACCATGTCCGGCGACGACCTGCACGCCGTCGCCGGAACAGTTGTCTTCGGCATCGGGCGCGCGCCCGATCAGGCCACGCCCGCAGCCGTGACTCCGAGCATCTCAGCGGTCGAGGTCGCGCTGCGTTGGCTCGACCGCGGCGCGCTCGCCACGCTCGTCGGCGCGCTGGCCGTTAGGGCGCTCGCCGCGACTGCCGGCCGGCGGCCGCTGGCAGGCGGCATACGGACCCGCAGCGCGATGTCCCGCGCGATCCTGCGCCTCGCGCTGGGATCGGCGCTGCTAGCCGTGGTCGCTGAAATCGGCCTGCTGCTGGCGCAAGCGATCGCGGCCGGCGATGGGATGCAACAGGGTTCGCTTGCCGGACGCCTATGGCGCATCGCGCTGGAGACCGGCTTCGGGACGCGCTGGCTGGTGGGCCAGGGGCTGCTCATTACTCTGGCGGCGGCCCTGTTCGTTCTTCACGCACTGGGTCCGTCCAGGCCCTGGGCGCCGCGCGCCACGCACGCGCGCGCGCCCGTGACGCTCTCCCTCCCATATGCGGTGCGCCGACCACCGCATACGTGCCCCCACTCGCTGCATCTGGCGGCGCCGGAGGTGGCGCCCCTCAGCGAAGATCCCGGCGCCCACACCCGTCTGCGGCCCATCATATGGGCGCTCGTGGCGGCGCTCCTCCCCGCAATCATCACCCTGCGGGCGCTGAATAGTCACGCCGCCGCGTTCATCGACATCTCGCCGGTGCTGGTGGCTGCCAGCGCGCTGCATTCACTGGCGGCCGGGGTGTGGGCCGGCGGTGTGCTGGCGCTCGCCGTGGCGGTGACCCCGCTGCTGCGGCGCGATGCAGCGGATGCCGCGCTGGCCTGGGAGATCCTGCGGCGCTTCGGCGCGCTGGCCGCTGCGGCCCTGGGCGGCCTGCTGGTCACGGGCCTGTTCATGAGCGGCCAGCAGGTCGCCTCGCTCGACGCCCTGCTGACGACGTGGTACGGCCAGGCGTTGTTACTTAAGATCGCGCTCGCCCTCGTGGCCGCCGTGCTGGGATTACGGAACGCCGCCGCGCTGCACCCGCCCGTCGCCGCACTGCTGCGAGAAGTCACCCATTGGCCGCGACAGCTCCGGCCTGCTGTGCTGCACTACGTCGCCCGCCGGCCGGCGGGGAGCCGGAGCGAGCCCGCGCGGGCGGTGTCGCGCGGGCCGCGCCGGCTGGCCCTCACCATTGCCGCCGAGGCCGGCGGGGCGCTGCTGGTAGTGCTGCTGGCCGCGGTGCTGGGCGCCACCCCGCCGGCGCGCGGCCCGGAGTTCGACCCGTCTCCGGCGACTGCCTCAGGCGCCACAGCGAGCGTGGACGACCTGGTGGTCACGCTGGCGGTCAAGCCCAACCGGCCGGGCCGCAACTTCATCGATGTCGGCGTGCTCAACACCCGGCGCCCGCCGCCCGCGCCGATCGAGACGGTGCTGCTCGAGCTGCGGGCACCGGGCGAGCATGCCGATCGCGGGCTGCTCGTCGCAGAGCGGCTCGACGAAGATCACTACCATGTCGCCGGGGATCTCCTCCGGACCGCGGGCGACTGGCAAATCAGCGTGATCGTCCGCCGCGCCGGTATGCCCGATGCGACGACGACCATGCCCTGGAAGGTGCTGCCGGCGTTGGCCGCACGGCCGGTATGGCTCTCGAATCAGCCGCTGGCGCAGCTGCTGACGCCTGCCGCCGCCGCACTCGCGGTCGTGCTGGGCGCCGCCGCGCTCGCCCTCCGGCTGCGACGCCATTCCGCCACGGCGATCACGTTCGTGCAGTCCTACCTGGTGCGCTGTTTCCGCTCGCTGCCAGAGGAGTAGCTGCATGAAGATCCCCTCGCTCGTAATGCTGACGATCCTCCTCGCCTTGCTTGGCCCGGCCGGTGCACCGCCTGCACCTGTGCGTGCGCAGGCGGTTGGCCAGTCCCAAAGCGTCCTGGTCGTCCTGCGCGACCAGGTCAACCTGGCGGCGATCGGTGGGCGTAATCGCCGTGACCGCCAGCGGCGCGTTGTGCTGGCGCTACGCAGCCACGCCGACGCGACTCAGGGGCCGCTGCGCGCCCTGCTCCAGCAGCGCCGAACCGAGGGCGCGGTCCAGTCGTTCACCCCGCTGTGGATCCAGAACGCCATCGCCGTGACTGCCGAGGGCGCAGTCATCGCCGAGCTGAGCCTGTCGCCGTTAGTGGCGCGCATCGTTCCCGATGTGACCATCCAGGCGCCGCCGCACCCCACACAGGCCAGCGCATCTGCCCCGCCCGAGGCCAACCTGGGCGCGATCAACGTCCCGGCCCTCTGGAGCCTGGGATTCTACGGCCAGGGCGTCGTCGTCGCGAACATGGACACTGGTGTCGACGCCACCCATCCCGAGCTGGCGTCACGCTGGCGTGGGGGCGGCAATAGCTGGTACGACCCGTACGGCCAGCACGCCACCCCCGCCGATGTCAACGGCCACGGCACCTGGACGATGGGGGTCATGGTCGCCGGTGACAGCGGCGGCACGGCGATCGGGGTGGCGCCCCAGGCGCAGTGGATCGCCGTCAAGATCTTCAACGACGGTGGGACCGCCACGAGTAACGCCATCCACCAGGGGTACCAGTGGCTGCTCGACCCGGACGGTAACCCCAACACCGCCGACGCTCCCGACGTGGTCAACAACTCGTGGTCCTTTGGCGCGCCCGGCTGCGACCTCAGCTTCGCCCCCGACCTGCAGGCCCTGGGGGCGGCGGGGATCCTCCCGGTGTTCGCGGCCGGCAACTACGGCCCAAACGCCTCGACCAGCACAAGCCCCGGCAATAACCCCGGCGCCTTCGCGGTCGGCGCGATCAACAACGCCGGAGTGATCTACAGCGGCAGCAGCCGCGGGCCAACGAGCTGCGGCGGCGTGACGCGCACCTATCCCGACGTGGTGGCGCCGGGTGTTTCCGTTCTGACGACCGATCTGTACGGACTCTATTACACGCCGACCGGCACATCGATCGCCGCACCGCACGCCGCTGGCGTGCTGGCGCTGCTGCTCAGCGCCTACCCGAACCTGACCGCCGCCGAACAGCAGAGTGCGCTGCTCGCCGGTGCGGTGGATCTGGGCGCCGCTGGGGCGGACAACACCTTCGGTATGGGGCGCATCGACGCCCTGGCCGCATACAACGCGCTCGGCAAGAGCGGTCCGACGGAGACGCCGACCGAGACGCCGACCGAGACGCCGACCGAGACGCCGACGGCCACGCCGACCGAGACGCCAGCGCCATCCGATGCGATCTTCGCCGATGGCTTCGAGTCGGGTCATCTGGGCGCCTGGTCGTCTGCGACGACCAGCGGCGGGCGCCTGAGCGTCACGGCCGCCGCTGCGCTGGTTGGCGCCCGCGGCATGCAGGCGCTGATCAACAGCACCGCTGCGATCTACGTGACGGATGCTTCGCCGGCGAACGAGACGAGCTACCGCGCGCGCTTCTCCTTCCACCCCAACGGCACCACCACCGGCTCAGGACAGCACGACATCTTCGCCGGGCGCACCAGCGGCGGCACAACGATCTTCCGCGTGCAGTACCGCCGCAGCGGCGGGCAACACCAGATCCGGGCCAGGGTCCAGCACAGCGGCGGCACAACCAACACGAGCTGGTACACCATCAGCAACGCGGCGCACCCGATCGAGATCGCCTGGCAGGCGGCGAGCAGCGCGCCGTTCAGCCTGTCCATCGACGGCACGCTCAAGCAGACGCTGAGCGGGCTGAATACCAACAACTACCGGCTCGACTCTGTGCGGCTCGGCCCATCCAGCGTTAGTGCGGGCAGCAGTGGGACGGAGTACTTCGACGCGTTCGCCTCGACCCGCAGCAGCGCCATCGGCCCGTGATCCATTGGCGCGTCCGCCAGTCCATGCACAGAAGGAGGAGCGCTCGGGAAGGCTGCGCCCTCCTCCGCCCCCTCCGAAAAAGGTTCTGTGGAGGGCCGAAGGCCCCCACATCCCCACACGTGTTCGCGCGAACCGTACAGGAAGCGCGAACCGTGTCTCAAAGGGAACCGGCGATGAAGGCGCGATACGATGCACGATCGGCCTCTGGCACGAAGCGGAGCGGCATCCTCTTCTGGCTGCTGGCGCTGCTGCTCGCTGGTGCGAGCGCACCGGCCCATGCCGCGGGCGTCACTTGGTACGTCACCAGCCCGAACGATAGCGCAGAGGATGGTGACCTGGCGACGCGCAGCGGATCGCTACGATTCACCCTGACCCATGCGACGAGTGGCGATCTCATCAGCTTCGCGCGTCTTCCTGCGGGCGTCACGACGATCGTCGCCAGCAGCACGCTTGCCGTGCCGGCTGGCGTGTCCGTAGGGCGCGATCGGAAGGAGAGCTGCGGCAGCTACACGACACCGCTCGTCAACGTCGAGGATACCACCCGCTCCGTCAATCCGGTCTTCAGCCTCGGCGCCGGTGCCACGCTCCGCAACATCAACATCGGCGGGGGCGACATCAGCCTGCAGATCACTGGGCCGGATGTGGATGTCTGTGCGGTCGGCATCGGCGTGGAGTACTACCCCAACCAGAGCCCGCACCCTCGCGCGCGGCCACCAAAACATGCGGCGCTGATCATCAATGGCGCGCACGCCACCATCCGCCGCAGTTACATCAACGGCGCGGTGGTCGTCACCACGCGCGGCAGCGATACCCGCATCGGCGATGCCCTGGACGGCGAGGGTGACAGCAACGACGGCGTGCGCGCCGCCACGGTCACGGTGCTGGCGGATGCGGCTGGCGCGGCGCAGCGCGTTACAATCCGCGATCCGTTCCCACGCGCACTTGTTGGTATGCCCGGAGATGGCGTCGCCGGCGGCGACGATCTGTTCAACCACGCCAACAACTGGGCCCAGACGCCTGCGATCATCAGCGCGGAGACATACGACAATTTCGCGACGGTCGAGGTGCGCGGTGTGGCCAGCCCGCACTCGCTGGTCGACATTTATCTGGACAATCAGATCACGGTTGCCAGGCAGCCCCCGGTGATGGCGGACGACACCGGGTCGTTCCACTTCAGCGGGAGCCTGCCGTACGGCCCGCAGCCCATTCTGGCGATCGCCGCCAGCACCCTCGATGATCCTGCACATCCCAGCCGCGTCGGCAGCTCGAGTGAGTGGAGCCAGGCGGTGCAGGTTCGCACAGCCCAGCCCTCGCCATCGATTCAGCTCGCACCGGCCGGGCTGCTGTTCACTGCGCTCGTGCCAGGCCCGAACCCACCCCCCCAGCACTTGCTGGTGACCATGCCGCCCACCGATGGAGCCTGGCAGACGACCGTGACGATGGCGGACGGCGGAAACTGGCTGAGCGCGACGCCATCGGGGAGCGGGAGCGGCCCGATCGCCGTCGCAGTGGACGCGAGCGCCCTGGCGCCCGGCTCGTATCACGGGACCGTGACGGTCACAGCCGTCGCGCAGCCGTGGCAGAGCGCATCTGCCTCGGTCACCGTTATCGTACAATCGTCCGAACGGCTACTGGCCGCCACCGGCGGCGTGATCGACCTGAGCGGTCCGCCGGCTGGCCCGGCGCACCCCGGCGACGTGCTGCGCTTCACGGTCACGATGACGAACGTCGGTACGCTCCCGGTGACCAGTATCAACAGCACCGTGCTGCAGATCCCCCCCAGCGTGGACATCGTTGCTGGCAGCGGGACGGTTCGCGGCGAGGGGAGCGGCTTCACCGCGACTGATGAGGGGTTCAGCGGCGGGACGCTGGCGCCCGGTCGGCACGCGGCCTACTCGCTCGACTCTGTGGTAAAGGCGGATGTGACGGCCAGCATGGCGGTCTTCAGCATCGAGGTCAATGGCGAGGGCATCATCACGATACCGGTCGTCGGCAGGATGCGCCTTGCGCCGCGGCCCGCGGCTGCGCTGCAGCCGGTGATGTGGGCGCCCCTGGTGGGCGAGTGATCGGCGGGCTGCGGAGGGTGGCGGCGCGCACCACGAAGGCACGACGGCACGAAGACAGGCAGGAGGCGATATCGACCCGCCTTCGCGCCTTCACGGGTGAGGCAGAACCACCTACTGCTCGGTGCCCCGCTCGACGAGCGCGCGCCGCAAGACCTTGCCGATGAACGAGCGCGGCAGCGCGTCCAGGAACTCGACGGCGCCGGGGATCTTGTGGCTGCTCAGGCGCTCCTTGAGGAAGGCCAGGATCTCGTCGGGGGTGGCGCTCTCGCCGCGCCGCAGCACCACGAAGGCCTTCAGGCTGGTGCTGCCCGCCCGCGGCACGCCCGCCACGGCGGCCTCCAGCACCTTGGGGTGCTCGTACAGCACCTCCTCCACGTCGCGCGGGTAGATGTTGTAGCGCCCGGCGACGATCATCTCCTTCTTGCGCTCGATCACCTGGAAGAAGCCCTGCGCGTCCATACGGGCCACGTCGCCGGTGCGCAGCCAGCCGCCCGGCAGCAGCGCCTCGGCCGTCTCCTCTGGGCGGCGCCAGTAGCCCTGCATCACCTGCGGCCCGCGCACCAGCAGCTCGCCCACCGCGCCCGGCGGCAGGTCCGCGCCGGTCTGCATGTCCACGATCTTCGCCTCGGTGGAGGGCAGCGGCAGCCCGATGAAGCCGTGGCGGTCGCGGTGGCCGCGCAGCGGGTTGGCGTGCGTCACCGGGCCGGCCTCGGTCAGCCCGTAGCCCTCCACCAGCTGGGCGCGGGTGATGCGCTCGAAGCCCTCCTGCACCTCGATCGGCAGCGGCGCCGCCCCGCTGATGCAGGCGCGCAGCGAGGCCAGCCCATAGCGCCGCGCGTCCGGCACCTCGTTGATCGCCGCGTACATCGGCGGCACGCCGGGGAAGAGCGTCGGGCGCTCGCGGCGCACGGCGTGCAGCACGTTCATGGTCTCGAAGGTCGGCAGCAGGATCATGGCCCCGGCCAGCGCCACCGCCAGGTTCATGCAGGCGGTCATGCCGTAGGCGTGCGAGAAGGGCAGCGCGCACAGCAGCCGCTCGGCGCCGCGCCGCGCGTCCGGCAGCCAGGATGCCACCTGCAGCGCGTTGGCCACCAGGCTGCGGTGAGTGTGCAGCACCCCCTTCGGCTCGCCGGTGGTGCCGCCGGTGTACAGCAGCACCGCCGGCGCGTCCGGGTCCAGTGGCGGCAGAGGGCCTGCCCCGGCCTCCAGCAGGTGCGCCAGCCAGAGCGAGCGCCGCGCCTCCTCCTCCGGCACCCGGTGGCCCTCGCGCTCCTGGCGCAGCAGCGTGAACAGCTGGCGCTGCGAGCGGGGCAGGAACTCCTTCAGGTTGGTGTAGATCACGCGCTCGATCGGCGTGCGCGCGCGCACCTGGGCGATCAGCGGGTGGAACATGCTGAGCGCCAGCAGGCTGGCGGCCTGCGCGTCCTCCACCTGGCGGATCAGCCCGCCGGCCTCGAAGATCGGGTTGGTGAGCACCACAACCGCGCCGGCGCGCAGCGCGCCGTAGTAGCCGATCACCGCCTGCGGCACGTTCGGCAGCACCAGCACGATCCGCTCGCCGGGGGCCAGGCCGGCCCGCAGCAGCCCGGCGGCGAAGCGCGTGGCGAGCGCGTCCAGCTCGGCGTAACTGATGGTGCGGCCGTAGAACAGCACCGCCGGCGCCGTGGGGTGCGCGCGCGCCGCATCCGCCAGCAGCTCCGGCAGCGTGATGGGCGGGACCTCGACCGCGTGCGGGACGCCTTGGTCGTACTGGGCCAGCCAGGGGCTCTCGCTCATCGGGGGCCTCGCAGTGCGTGTTCTACCCTAGGGGAGCAGCCGGCGGCGCGAAGTGCACACCGCCCAAGGTGACGACCACGAGGGCGCGAAGGCACGCAGACGCGAAAATTCTGAAGGATGGGAGGCACGAGCGGCGTGGTCGGCAACCGACACGAGACACCCTCCCGCCCTGGTGCCCTCACATCTGCGCACCTTCGTGGTGCACGGCCCGCGCTACCCCTGCGAGGCCGGCTCCTGCGGCGCATCGGGGGGCGGCTCCTGCGGCGCCTCAGGGGCGCTCGCGGGGGCAGTCGCGGCCACCGCAGCGGCCCCCCGGCGCCGGTGGTTCCAGGCCAGCCCGGCTACGCCCAGCGCGATCAGCAGCAGGCTGGCGAGCTGCGCCGCCCGCAGCGCGCCCTCACACTCGCCGCCGATGCCGCTCGTGCATAGGCTGTCCGTCCGCAGCCCCTCGATCCACAGCCGCCCGGCGCCATACCAGATCGCGTACATCAGCGCGATGTCCGCCGGGCGCAGCCAGCTCCGCAGCCGCCGCTCGATCCAGATCAGCAGACCGAAGCCCGCCAGGTTCCAGAGCGACTCGTACAGGAACGTGGCGTGGAACAGCGTGTCCGGCGGGTAGGCCCGCATGTCGTCGTACGGCGGCAGCCGGTGGGCCTGATCGATCTTCACCCCGAAGCCCAGGTCCGTCGGCCTCCCGTAGGCCTCCTGGTTGAAGAAGTTGCCCCAGCGCCCCACCGCCTGCGCCAGCATGAACGGCGGCATACACATGTCCAGCCAGCGCGGCAGGTTGAGCCGGTTGCGGCGG
>DATMBA010000497.1:0-12778 GCA_035559635.1 Roseiflexaceae bacterium | reverse complement strand
CCATCCCCGTGCCAACCGCAATGCCGCCCGGATGCCCCGCATCCCCCACCCCGCACCCCCATCGTGCGTGCCACCCGCCACGCCCCGTTGCATCGGTGATACAATAGGGCGCATCCGCAGGCCCGCACTGAACCAGGAGAGACGTCCCCATGGCGTACGCATCGCTCATCGGCGCGCGCGTCCGGCGCAAGGAGGACCCGCGTCTCATCACCGGCGCCGGCACCTACACCGGCGATCTCAAGCTTCCCGGCATGCACCACGTGGCCTTCGTCCGCAGCCCCTACCCGCACGCCCGCATTCGCGGCATCGACGCATCCGCCGCGCTCCGCCGGCCCGGCGTGGTGACCGTGGTGCGTGGGGAGGACCTGGTGGACGCCTACACCACCATGCCCTTCAGCGGCGGCGAGGGTGCCAGCGCGGACAAGAGCAAGCAGACCCTCTCCCACTACGCGATCTCGGTGGGCAAGGTGCGCCACACCGGCGAGATCGTCGCGGCGGTGATCGCCACCAACCTCGCCGCCGCCGCCGACGGCGCGGCCGAGGTGCTGGTGGACTACGAGCCGCTCCCGGCGGTGGTGGATATGGAGCAGGCGGCACGGCCAGACGCGCCACGGCTGTTCGACGAACTGGAGAGCAACGTAGACCACGTCTGGCAGCGCAAGCACGGCGACGTGGAGGCCGCCTTCGCCGCCGCCCACCGGGTGGTGCGGCTGCGCATGAACAACCAGCGCCTGGCCGGCGTGCCGATGGAGGGCCGCGCGGTGGTGGCCGCGCCGGATTTCACCACCGGCGGCCTGACGGTCTGGACCAGCACCCAGGCCGCCCATTGGATCCGGCGCGACCTGGCGGAGATGCTGGGGCTGCACGAGAATCAGGTGCGCGTCATCGCCCCCGAGGTCGGCGGCGGCTTCGGCGTGAAGATCGGCATCTACCCCGAGGAGGCCGCGCTCGCCGCGCTCGCGCGCGCCCACTGCCTGCCGCTGCGTTGGGTCGAGGGGCGTCTGGAGCACATGCAGGCCACCACCCACGGCCGCGCCCAACTGGCCGAGTACGAGGCCGCCGTGGCCGAGGACGGCACGGTCACCGCGCTGCGCGCCCGCATCCTGGCGGACGTCGGTGCCTACCCGGTGGCAGCCGGCATCCCGGACCTCACCGGCGAGATGTTCGTGGGGGTCTACAAGATCCCGGCGGTGGACGTGGCGATCACCTGCGTCTACACCAACACCACCCCGGTGGCGGCCTACCGCGGCGCCGGGCGGCCCGAGGCGGCCTACTACATCGAGCGCATGATGGACGCTATAGCGCGCGAGTTGGGCATGGACCCGGCCGAGGTGCGGCGGCGCAACTTCATCCCACCCGAGGCCTTCCCCTACCGCACGCCGGTGGGTACGCTCTACGACACCGGCGAGTACGACAAGCCGCTCACCAAGGCGCTAGAGATCTCCGGTTACGCGGCCTTGCGCGAGGAGCAGCGCCGCCGGCGGGCGGAGGCCGCTCCCAGGTCCCTGCTCGGCATTGGCCTGACCACCTACGTCGAGATGTGCGGCTTCGGCCCCTACGAGAGCGCCCACGTGCGTGTCGAGCCGAGCGGCACCGTCACGGTGCTCACCGGCATCTCGCCCCACGGCCAGGGCAACGTCACCACCTTCTGCCAGATCGTCGCCGACCAACTCGGCGTGCCGTTCGACCAGGTGGTGGTGAAGTGGGGCGACACCGCCGTGACGCCCATGGGCAACGGCACGATGGGCAGCCGCAGCTTGGCGGTGGGCGGCGGGGCGCTGGTGCGCGCGGTGGAG
Organism: Roseiflexaceae bacterium; assembly: GCA_035559635.1. Taxonomy (GTDB): domain Bacteria; phylum Chloroflexota; class Chloroflexia; order Chloroflexales; family Roseiflexaceae; genus CALJIC01. The sequence goes on along the minus strand of DATMBA010000497.1, from coordinate 10,982 downwards.
CAGGTGCGCAACAAAGCGCGCCGCATCGCGGCCCACATGCTGGAGGCCGCGGTGGACGACGTGGTGCTCCACGAGGGGCGCTACCAGGTGAAGGGCGCGCCGGACAGCGCCCTCACGCTCAAGCAGATCGCCGATCGCGCCTACTCGGACGAACTGCCGGACGACATCACGCCTGGCCTGGAGTCCACCGACTATTTCAAGCCGCCGGAGCTGATCTATCCCTTCGGGGCCCACGTGGCGGTGGTGGAGGTGGAGGTGGAGACCGGCGAGGTGCGCGTGCGCGCCTACTACAGCGTGGACGACTGCGGGCCGCGCATCAGCCCGATGATCGTGGCCGGCCAGGTCCACGGTGGCCTGGCGCAGGGTATCTCCCAGGCGCTGCTCGAGGAAGTGGTCTACAGTGAGAGCGGCCAACTGCTCAGCGGCACACTCATGGACTACACTCTGCCGCGCGCGGACGACCTGCCGAGCTTCACGCTGGACAGCACGGTGACGCCCACACCGCACAACCCACTCGGCGCCAAGGGCATCGGCGAAGCGGCGACGATCGGCTCCACGCCGGCGATCGTCAACGCGGTGGTGGACGCGCTCAGCCACCTCGGCGTCACCCACCTGGACATGCCGCTGCGCTCCGAGCGCGTCTGGCGGGCGATCCACGGGGCGGACGTAATGCGTAATGCGTAATGCGTCAACGGATCACGCATCTCGCATGGGAGGGAAGCTCGCACGCCGATGGACACCAGCTACGGCCTGCCGGCCGACATCCGCCTGATCGATGACATGCACCTCGGCCAGCGGCATGTCATCGGTACCTACCTGCTGCTCGGCGATGAGCCGGCGATCGTGGACCCAGGCCCGTCTAGCGTGTTGCCGGCGCTCGAGGCGGGCCTGCGCTCGCACGGCGTGGCGCCAGAGGAGCTGCGCGCGCTGGTGCTAACCCACATCCACCTGGACCACGCCGGCGCCACGGGCACGCTGGTGCGCGCTTTCCCGCACCTGCGCGTCTATGTCCACCAACGCGGCGCGCCGCACCTGGTCGCGCCGGAACGGCTCATCCGCAGCGCCACCCGTATCTACGGCGACCAGATGGGCGCGCTGTGGGGCGAGTTGCTGCCGGTGCCGGAGGCGAACATCACCGCGCTCGCTGGCGGCGAGACGGTGCAGCTTGGCGGGCGCGCGCTGCGCGTGTACGACGCGCCCGGCCACGCGTCGCACCACCTGCTCTACCTGGAGGAGTCCAGCGGCGCGGCGTTCGTCGGTGACACCGCCGGGCTGCGCATGCCGGGCTACCGCTATGCCCGCCCTGCCACCCCTCCGCCGGATGTGGACTTGGAGGCTTGGCGCCGCACGCTGGACACGCTGCTGCAGCTCGGCCCGCGCATGCTCTGCCTCACCCACTTCGGCCCGGCCTTCGATGTACGGCGCCACCTGGAGGCCCTCTGGAGCAACACGCTGCGCTGGGCCGAGGTGGTGCGCGCGAGCCTGGCGCGCGGCGAAGACCAGGCCAGCGTGCTGGCACGGCTGGCGGCGCTCACCGAGGAGGAACTGGGCGCGGAGGCCAGCCCGGAGGCGCGCAGCCACTACGAGCAGGCATCGTCGATCGAGATGAACTGGCGCGGCCTGGAACGCTACTGGCGAACGAGGGGGGCAGCGGATAAGGAGCGGAGAGGCGGAACGCACACGGGGAGGGACAGCGGATAAGCGGACAGCGGATAAGGAGTGGAGAGGCGGAGCGCACACGGGGAGGGACAGCGGATGGCGCAGCACAGGATTGCTGAGCTGAGACACGGCCAGGGTGCCGAATCCGCTTATCTGCTGCCTATCCGCTGTCCCCTTCACCGAAGCGTCCGCGCCGCGGCCATAATCCCTAGCGCGACAAGCAGCAGCCAGAGCGTCACGATTCCCACCGCCCCCATGCGGCTCACCGGCCGTTGGGCCGCGGCACCAGCCTGCGTGCGCGCCTCGGTCATCACGTGCGGCGGGATGAGGCGCAGCGCGAGCGCGACCCCCAACGGCACCAGCACCACGTCGTCCAGGTAGCCGAGCAGCGGCACGAAGTCGGGGATCAGGTCGATCGGGCTGAAGGCGTAGGCCGCCACGCACACCGCCACCGCCTTCGCGTACCACGGTGTGCGCGGGTCGCGCGCCGCCAGGTAGAGCGCGTGCGTCTCGCGCTTCAGCGCCCGTGCCCACCTGCGCAGGCCAACAACGTGTCGCTGCATCGCCCTACACCTCACCACAAAGACACGAAGGCACGAAGGATTAGGAACGTGTGCCTTCGTGCCTTCGTGGTACCAACCGCAGGCCGCTACGCGTAGGCGTACTTCTTCCACACATCGTGCCGCTCCAACTCACCGAGCAGCGCGAAGGCCACGAACTGCGGCTGGCGCGGGACCGTCTGCAGCGTCATGTTGGCCTCCTCGGGCGTGCGGCCGCCCTTGCGGTGGTTGCAGTCGCGGCAGGCCGCCACCACGTTCTCCCAGGTGGTCAGGCCGCCGCGCGAGCGGGGCAGGATGTGGTCCACCGTGAGCTGCGCCCGCCCCGGCTGGACGCCGCAGTACTGGCAGGTCTCGCGGTCGCGCGCGAGCACGCCGCGGCGCGAGCAGGGTAGCCGCAGGCGGCGCGGGATCTTGATATACCGCACCAGCCGGATCACCACGGGGACTTCGAGGGAGAGACCGCGGGCGCGCAGCCGCTGCTCGGCCGCCTCGACAAGCTCGGCCTTGTCTTGCAGCAGCAGCACGATGGCCCGGCGGATGGAGATGAGCTGCAGCGGCTCGTAGCTGGCGTTAAGGACGAGGACTCGTTGCCCCAAGGGTCTCACCCCTTTCAAAAGCTACATACGGGAGGCATGCGCTCTTGCGTGGGGGAGAACCCTCGCCACGGAGAGCTTAGCCTATCACGTCGGCGGCGCTCGCGGCAAGCACCGCGCGTAGCATTCGTGTGCTGCGGACCTGATCTCTCCGGCAGCGCCCGGCGGCCCGGCTACGCACGCCGCGCATCACCAACGAGCAACTGCCGCGCCAGGCGTTCACCTGGCCGGCCGGCCGCCAATATCGGCTCTGCGCGTGTATCGTCACCGGAAACCTCTTACCCCTGGGCGCTATTTAGTGCCCTCTGCTACGCAATTGCAGCACGTATAGGATACACTACCATATGTCCATCTGTCAAATATGTTCTAGAGGCAATACCTTTCAAATACGGGAGGCGTGGAGGGCGATGCCCTCCACATCCTCCCCCCGTGGGGGTGTGGGCGGATGCGCCGCCCCCACACCCTCACCGGGAAGGGGTTCGCGGGGGCCGCAGGCCCCCGCACCCCCACGCTGCGGGCAGCGCCCGCGTATTTGAAGGTATTGGTTCTAGTGGTCCACCAAAGTGATCGTGATGAGTGAGTTTTCACGGGAGGGCTTCGCCCTCCCGTGGACCCTCCCTTTGCATCCGTCAACATCAGTGTGGCCGACCACTAGAGGGATCCCTCGCCCTCGCGCAATACCTGCTACAATAGCGCCCGTATCCGTCTCAGCCGAGCGGGCGGCGCCTAGATACACGCAGGCAGATCGTGCGACATAGGAGGGTCAGGGGGGCACGTCCTCCCTGACCAACCTCTTTCCATAACCGCAGATCTGGCCTGCAAGCATGGGGCGCGCCCGCCAGGAAAGGAATCGCCTATGGAGCGCACCATCGTCTCCACCACGAGCGCGCCGCAGGCCATCGGCCCCTACTCGCAGGCGGTGGTAGCCGGCGGCCTGGTCTTCTGCTCCGGCCAGATCCCACTCACCCCCGAAGGGGCGCCGGTGGAGGGGGATATCGCCGCGCAGACGCGTCAGGTGCTCACCAACCTCGCCGGGCTGCTGGAGGCCGCCGGCAGCTCGCTGGCGCATGTGGTCAAGACCACCGTGTTCCTCGCAGACATGAACGACTTCGCGGCCATGAACCAGGTGTACGCCGAGTTCTTCCCCTCCGCCCCACCGGCCCGCTCCACCGTCCAGGCGGCCCGCCTCCCGCGCGATGTGCGCGTGGAGATCGAGGCCGTGGCTGTAAAAGGCTGATCGTGCACCACGAAGACGCGAAGACGCGAAGGCGCGAAGGCGGCAAGAAGATACTGAACGCTTCGTGCCCTCGTGCCTTCGTGTCTTCGTGATAGATGAGGATCCTATGTTCCGCAACATGAGCCCGGGCGCGATCGGGATTCGTGCCGACCTCCCCACCACCCTGCGGCTGGCCGCCGAGACCGGCTGGCAGGGGGTGGACCTACCGGCCGGCGAGGCGCTGCGGCTGGCACAGCAAACCTCGGTCGAGGAGGTCGCGGCGCTGTTCGCCCGCGCCGGCCTGCGCCCCGGCGGCTGGGGCCTGCCGCTGGACTGGCGCAAGCCGTACGAGCCTGCGGCGCTCGACGCGCTCGCCGAGCAGGCCGCGCTCGCCCAGCGGCTGGGGTGCACGCGCGTCTACACCTGGCTGCTGCCCTTCTCAGACGAACGGCCGTTCCGCGAGAACTTCCAGTTCCACGTGCGGCAGCTTGAGCCTATCGCCCGGGTGCTGGCCGCCCACGACTGCCGTTTGGGGCTGGAGTTCATCGGGCCGCGCACCATGCGCGAGGGCAGGCGCTACGGCTTCATCTACACCCTGGAGGGCATGCTCTGCCTGGCCAGGGCCATCAGCCCGAACGTCGGCCTGCTGTTGGACTGCTGGCACTGGTACACGTCGCTCGGCACCACCGCGGACATCCGCGCCTTACGGGCTGAGGATGTGGTGTACGTGCACGTGAACGACGCGCCGGAGGGTGTGGCGGTGGAGGCGCAACTGGACCAGGTGCGCCGGCTCCCGGCGAGCACCGGGGTGATCGACGCCGCCGGCTTCCTCGGCGCGCTGCGCGAGATCGGCTACGACGGGCCGGTCACGCCCGAGCCGTTCGAGAAGCGCCTCTCCGAGCAGCCCGCCGAGCAGAGCGCCCGCGAGGCCCATGCCAGCATGCTGGCCCTCTGGCGCGCGGGAGGTTTGGAGGGACTGCGCCCCCAAGCCCCCGCAAACGTAGGTTGCGGATAGACCCTAGCGCGTCTCGGTCACCTTGCGCAGGCCGCGCGGCCGGTCCACGTCGTAGTCCCGCACATGGGCCAGCGCCATGGCGAAGAGTTGCCCCGGCACAATCGCCGTCAGCGGCGAGGCCCACTCCGGCAGGCTCACCGGCAGCCGGACGGGCACGCGCGCTTGGCTCAGGATCGCCTCGTCGTCGCTGACGATGATCGTCTCGGCGCCGCGCTCCTTGAGCGTACCGACGAACTGGCGCATCTCGGGCAACATAGCCCCGCCGGGGGCGATCACCACCGCGGGAAAAGCCTCCTCGATCAGCGCCAGCGGGCCGTGCAGGAAGTCCGCGCTGCTGTACGGCTCGACCATGGTGTAGGTCAACTCCTTCAGCTTGAGCGCTAGCTCGAAGGCGGTGGCGTAGTTGTAGCCGCGCCCGATCGCCACACAGGCCCGCATGTAGCGGTAGCGCTCGGCGAAGCGCAGCACCTCCGGCCAGAGCGCCAGCGTGCGCGCCACGGCGTCCGGCACGCCGCGCAGCGTCGCCAGCATCTCGGCGTCGCCGGCCAGCGCCACGCTCAGCAGCCCGATCGCCATCAACTCGCTGGTGTAGGTCTTGGTGGCGGCGATCGAGCGCTCCTGGCCGGCGTGCAGCCCCACCACCACCTCCGCCGCCCGCCCGAGGTCCGAGTCCGCAAAGTTGGTGATCGCGGCGGTGAGTGCGCCCTGGCGCCGGCCCTCGGCCACCACCGAGACGATGTCCGGGCTCTTGCCGCTCTGGCTGACGCCCAGCACCAGCGCGTTGCCGAGGCGCGGCGGGCGCTGGTAGATCGTGAACAGGCTCGGCGCGGCCAGCGCCACCGTCAGCCCGTTCACCGCGCCGAGCAGATACTGGGCGTAGCGCGCGGCGTTGTCGCTCGTGCCGCGCGCCGCGATCACCACATGCTCCACCCCGCGCCGGCGCACCTCCGCAGCCAGCCGCTCGACGACCGCCTGCTCCTGCCGCAGCACCTCGGCCAGCACCGCCGGCTGCTCGTGGATCTCCTGGTACAGATAGCTCCGCTCGATCATCGGCCGCTCCTTTCGGGAACCTCCTGCCGGGAACGTACTGTAGCACAGGTGCGGGTTCATGAAAATAGGAGGGTTCAAGGGAGGACTTCGCCCTCTCTTGAACCCTCCCCTCCATGGGTCGCTGGCGCTACCCCCGCACAGGCTGCGCCTGGCGCTGCGTGCGGCTCCACATGTACACCCCGCCGGCAAACAGCAGCAGCACGGCGATCAAGAGCACAATGTTGTGGGCGATGACCGAGATAATGATCGTGACGATCGACAGCGCCAGCGCGATGCCGAACGTCGCCGCGCCGATCGCGAAGCCGCTCAGGTTGCCCAGGAACGGCAGCACGTCCAGGAAGGCGCTGATCGGGCCGAAGAACAGCATCATGCCGATCCACATCATCAGGAAGCCCACCAGCCGCAGGATCCAGCCCATCACCACGAACTCGGTGCGCAGCGCGGCGATCGCCGCGTCGCGGGAGCCGGCGAGCGCGCGGTAGAAGCGCTCCTCGCCGCGGTGCATGTAGGGTGCGAGCGCCTCGCCCCGCTGCGTGCCGAAGGCCGTCACCTGCGTCCCCGACGGCAGCGCCTCGTAGGAGATGCGCACGTCACCGATCTGCGGGCTGTCCGGCGTGCCCTTGCCCATGAAGATGTAGTCGCCCGCCAGCCGCTGCCCGGCCGCGAGCGTCACCAACTCCGGCCGCAACGCCAGCCGCTCGCCACCCGGCAGGTCGATCTCGGCCGGGTCGACGCGGTAGGCGCCGACGCTGGCCTGCGCCGCGGTGACTGTGCGACCCTCCACCGGCATGGGCGGGTTGGTGTGCCCCTCGGGGTGCTCGAAGCTGCTCGAGTCGCGCGGCGCGGTGGTCCAGCGCTTCTCGTAGCTGTAGGTGGTGGTGGTAGTGCTGCCGCCGCCTACATTATCGCGCGTCTCGCTCTCGCTCTCCTCCACCCAGGCAAACATCTCCACACTGCGCGTGATCTGCACGTACGGTCCGTCGCGCAGGAAGGGCGCATCCCCAAGCGGTTCGGCGGCGCTGAGCGGGCCGCTGACCGAGACGAACTTCCCCTCCGCGCTGCTCTCCACCGCCGCGGCCGAGACGGGCGTGCTCGTGCGCGCCACCGCCGACCAGTCGGTGCGCCCCTCGTTCATCCACAGCACCACGAACGAGCCGAGGAACAGCAGCACGCCAATCAGCGCGCCGACGAACGAGTTCAGGATCTTGCTGCCCCAGCTCGTGTGGGTGACCTTGGTGTAGCGCTGCGCCATCGCCAGCTGTCCTTCTCTTCGGAGGGGCAGCGGAGGGCACAACCCTCCGCTGCGACCCCACCCTCTTCCTGCGAGCGAGGACAGGGGGAGCACTGTGCCCTCCTCCTGAAGCCCGCCCTACCCTGACGATCATTATAGCCAGCGGCGCTACCAGCGCGTGATCGGCCGCAAGTCGGAACGCGCATCCGTCCACCGGCCGCCGCCGGTGCGCCTGCGAAAACAGGGAAGATGTTTTTCCGGGAGGGCCCGCCCTCCCGCACCCTCCCTAACCACCTTCCCGGAGGGCAGGCTCTCCCCTGCCGCCCTCCCGCCTGGACAGACGCGGCCACTGGCTCCTGGCTACTTCGTCCCGAAGCGATACACCGTGGTCTGGCGGTATGTCTCGCCCGGCCGCAGCACGGTGGAGGGGAACTGCGGCTGGTTCGGTGAGTCCGGGAAGTGCTGCGTCTCCAGGCACAGGCCGGCGCGATGCCCGTAGACCTGCCCGCCCTTGCCGCTGATCGTGCCGTCCAGGTAGTTGCCCGAGTAGAACTGCACCCCCGGCTGCGTGGTCTCGAGCTCCACCAGACGCCCGCTGCCCGGCTCGTACAGCCGGCCCACCACACCCGTCGCCCCGGCCGGCCGGTCGAAGACCCAGGTGTGGTCGTAGCCCCCGGCCAGACGCAGTTGCTCGTCATCGGCGCCGATACGCGCGCCGATGGCGGTGGGCGCGGTGAAGTCCATGGGCGTGCCAGCCACCGGCCGCAGCTCGCCAAGCGGGATGCTGGTGGCGTCCACGGGGATGAATCGCGAGGCGGCCAACTCCAGCACGTGGCCCAGCACATCGCCGCCGCCGGCCAGGTTGAAGTAGGCGTGGTTGGTGAGGTTCACCACCGTGGGCCTATCGGTCGTGGCGTGGTAGTCGATCCGCAGCTCGTTCTGCCCGGTGAGCGTGTAGACCACCGTGGCGGTGAGGTTGCCGGGGTAGCCCTCCTCGCCATCGCGGCTGAGGTAGCGCAGCTCCAGGGCCGGCTCGCCGGCCGAGTCCAGCGGGCGCGCTGCCCAGACGCGCGTGTGGAAACCCTGCGGGCCGCCGTGCAGGTGGTTCGGGCCGTTGTTGATGGGCAGCTGGTAGGTGACGCCGTCCAGCGTGAAGCGGCCGCGGGCGATGCGATTGCCGTAACGCCCCACCACCGAGCCGAAGTACGGGTGGCCGGCCAGGTAGCCCTCCAGCGTGTCGAAGCCCAACAGCACGTCGCCGGGCCGCCCGGCCCGGTCCGGGGTGCGCAGCACCATCCAGGTGGCGCCAAGCGTCATGATTTCCGCCGCGAGGCCGCTGGCGTTCGTCAGCGTGTAGCGCTCGATCTCCACGCCCTCCGGCGTGCGGCCGAAGATCTGTCGGGTCATAGGCATGCGCGAATCTCCTCATCGGCACCACAGGAAAGCCCTCCGCCCCTGCTCCCTCTCCCGCTGCGGTTCGGAGCCCTCCCCGCGGCGCCGCGCCGGCATTGCGGTCCGCTCCCGCCGCTCTCCGCTCCGTTCAGGCCCCTCCGTGCCCTCTGCTCCCCGTTCCGTTACCTCCCTCCGTGCCCCATTCCGTGGCTAACCTACCCCACGTAGCGCGGTCCGGCCTCGAAGCGCCGCACGGTCTCGTCGATCAGCCGCTCGGCCGCCTCCTTACGCGCCAGCGTCCCGGCCGTCACCTCCCAACGCGCCAGGCCGCGCTCGCTCTGCGACACGCGCTGTGCGATCTGTGTCCACTCCTCGGACAGCGGGGTGTCGGCGTCGATCACGAACGGCAGGCCCTCGCGCAGCAGCGTGGCCTCCATGTCCATGCCGTCCGCGGTGCGGCTCATAGCCTGCCCGCCGCGCCGCACGAACTCCTCCTCCACCGCCGCCAGCGCCCGCGCCCGCAGCGCGTCGCTCGGGAAGTGGTAGCCCCACTCGCGCGCGCGGAAGGTGGTGTCCTGCAGCTCCAGCAGCTCGGCGTACAGCGCCGGCTCCTCGCGCCAGGCCTTGGCGGTGAGCAGCCCGTAGAACAGTGTGTTCTCTGTGGGGTACACCGCGCCGCCCTGGCGGACATTCAGGTAGTAGTGGGACGACTCCTCCACCGCGCCCAGGAAGCCGCGCGCTGCGTTGCGGCCGAGCGCCTCCTTGATCTGCGAGTGGCCGTTGCGGATCACGTGCACGCCGAAGCCCTGGCGCGCGATGCGAGTGATCGCCAGCGGATTGGCCTTCAGGTCCACGTACAGCTGCGGCCGCGCCACGCCGGGGAAGATCGCCCGCAGGCGGGGGGCGAGCGCCACGAGGTTGAAGGCCGGGCTGAGCTGCGCGCCGCCCGGCGCCACGAAGTCCAGCCGGTCGCCGTCGCCGTCGAAGAACATGGCGAAGTCGAAGCCGCCCGTCTGCAGCAACTCCAGCGAGGGGGCGATCGCCTCGCGCACCACCGGGTTGGGCGCGCCGCTGGGGAAGTGGCCGTCCGGCACCAGGTTGCGCGCCTCCACCTCGGCCCCGGCGGCGGTGAAGGCCTGGATGAACTCGTGCCCGGCCGCGCCGGAGAGGAAGTCCTGCAGCACGCGCAGCCCGGCCAGGTCGCCCGGCCGCACGCTGGCCAACTCCATCGAGTACTGCACGAAGTCGTCCCGGTAGCTGTACAGATGCAGAGCGCCGCCAGGCACGCGGGCGGGGCGGGCGCCCTGCTCGTAGAGGCGGCGGATCGCCTGCAGCCCACCGTCTGGCCCGCACCCCTCGGCGATCGGCTGCAGGCCCGGGCCGACGATCTTCTGCCCGGTGTCGCCGCCGGGGTTATGCGACGCACCGTACATGATGCCGGCCGCCTCCGGGTGGCGCATGCAGGTGTAGTAGAACTGGCAGGTGGAGCTGACCTGCGGGTTGGCGAGCACCTCGAAGCCCAGGGTGCGGAAGACGCGGATGCCCTGCTCGAGGTACTGCGCCCCGCTGAGCCGCGCGTCCCGGCACAGGATCACGGCGTTGGTACCGAGCTGCTCGCGGAAGTACTGCGCCTCGGCGTAGGCCAGCCGCTCGGCAAGGTCGAGCGGCAAGTGCCTGGCCGGTGTGCGGATATCGTAGGCTTTGAACATGCCCAGATTGAGGTCTGCCATGCGAGTTCTCCCTCGGGACTCCTTGATGAGCGCGGCTGCCAGGACGCCCTGCGGCCCCGGCAGCGCCAGAACGACACGCTGATTGTACCGCGTCTTTGGACGGGCTGTCGTTTTGCTCGCAGCTTGCCCAGGGCTCCATCAAAGCCGGAGCATATGAGGGGCATAGCCTCCCCGAACCCTACCGGAGGTGACGTTGGCGAAGCCCTGCAGCTTGACAAGGCGTTATGGAAATGCAACAATACCGCACAGGCAGGCTGGCGGCCACACGCGCGGCGCCGCCGGGCCTGCGTCGCGATCGCTGGCAGCATGAGTACCGTATCGGTGAACGCCTCCACCATCCCCCCGCGCGCGTCGGGTTCGACCACGATCGCGCCCGCCTTGGAGTCCGGCGCCCGGCGTATCGCCGCCGCGCTCTGCCACAGCAGCGGCGCGCGGGCCTGCTATATCGCGCTCGCCGAGCGGCCGGGCGCCCCACCGCGCCTGATCGCCAGCGGCGGGCGCTCAGGCGATATCCCGCTCTGGCGCAAGATCGCCGG
>DATMBA010000496.1:0-3825 GCA_035559635.1 Roseiflexaceae bacterium | reverse complement strand
CTGTTCCTGGCGCTCGGCGGGGGCTTCGGTGGGCGCGCCGCCGGGTGGATGCTGCTGGGCGCGGCGATCGGCCTGAGCGACCTGGCGGTCTCCCGCCGGCGCACCCGCGCGCTGCTGGGCGCGCTCGGCGGGCTGCTCGGCGGGCTGCTCGGCGGGCTGCTCTACGAGGGCCTGACGCTGCTGTTCCTGGACGCCAGCGATCGGGCGCAGCTGGTGGTGGGCGGCGTGGGGCTGGTGTTGGTGGGCGCCTGTATCGGCGCGCTGATCCCGCTGGCGCGCCAGGCGCTCTCCCGCGGCGAGCTACGCGTGCTGCGCGGCGAGCAGGCCGGCCTCACGCGTGAGGTGAGCGACAGCGTGACGATCGGGCGCTACGACGGCTGCGACGTCTATCTACCGGACGCGGGGGTGGCCTGGCGGCACGCGCTGGTGCGCCAGGTGGAGGGCGGTTTCCAGCTCGAGGTGCTGCCGCAGGCCGAGGGCGGTGTGCTGGTGGGCGGGCGCACTCTGCCGGCCGGCGCCGTGGCCCCACTGGCCGGTGGCGAGCGCATCCAGCTGGGCGAGGCCGAGCTCCAGTTCCGAACGCTGAGACGCTGAAGCCCCTGAAGCGCTGATAAACGTTTACGCATATAACGGGACTCCGGCGCGATACCACGCCCGGCCGCTGAAGCGGCGGGCCATCCATTACGAAGGCCGCCGACGCGGCCTGAGCAGCAGCCCGCGCCGGCGGGCTTTGCAGAGGATAGCCCGCGGGTTGACCCGCCGGGCGTGGTGCTAAGCCAGATACCTGCTTCCATACGCAAAGTTCATCAGCGGTCCTCCCGCTGCGTGCCGTGGTGCGCTGCGCCGGGCGCGTGCAGCGTCTTCACCACCTCAGCGCCTCAGTGTTCGGGCGGGTGCTCGGTGCCCAGCACCCAGGACACCAGCATCTCGCTGATCGCCGGGTTGTCGTGGTGCTGCACCGGGTGGGCGGTGATATGCGCCGTGAACTCGTCCAGCGTGAGGCCGGGGTGCGTGGGATTCTGAGACGCCAGCTGGCGCTGCATCATGAGCCAGGCACGGATGTTCAGCTCGACCAACGCGTCCCTCCAGCGCTCGATCTGGTCGCTGTGCGGCGACGGGTGCGGATGGTGCTCAGGGATCATGGAACGTCCTCCTCTCGACCCCCGTGGTGAGACGAAATGGTGTGACGAAAGAAGGATGTGGCCGGGCTTTCATTATAGCACTGCATACGGGCGCTGCCCAGGGCGCTTTCAGCGCAGGTCATAGGTGATAGGAGTTCGGCATCGGCATCGGCAACCCCTATGACCTATCACCCGCGCTGCGCGCGGTTTGACATGGGTGTGGCGAAACGTCGCGCGGGCGCGCCACCACGCCCGGCCCGTGGGGTGCCCGCTGGTCCCGGCGGGCGAGCCGGTGCGCAGGCCGCGCAGGCGCCCTGCACCCAAGCCCACGCCGGCGGGCGTGGGAGGGATAGCCCGTGGGTTGACCCGCCGGGCGTGGTCGGTGGCGCAAGAACGTTCGCCACACCCGTTTGACATCGCCCCGTTTCGTGGTATCGTACCCCCGTACCTGGTTAGTTGAATGCCCGTGTTCTCCGCGTCCTCTGTGGATTCGAAAGGAGACCACCATGCCGATCCCCACCATGCCCTTCGGCCGCACCGGCCATATGAGCACCCGCGCGATCTTCGGCGCGGCCGCCCTCGGCGGCGTCTCGCAGGAGGACGCCGACCGCACGCTGGAGCTGCTGCTGCGCTACGGCGTCAACCACATCGACACCGCCGCCAGCTACGGCGAGTCCGAGCGGCGCATCGGGCCGTGGATGGCCGAGCATCGCAAGCACTTCTTCCTGGCCACTAAGACTGGCGAGCGCAGCCGGCAGAAGGCGCGTGACGAGATCCACCGCTCGCTGGAGCGCCTGCGGGTGGACAGCGTCGACCTCATCCAGCTCCACAACCTGGTGGACCCGGCGGAGTGGGAGCAGGCCATGGGGCCGGGCGGCGCGCTCGAGGCCGCCGTCGAGGCCCGCGACCAGGGCCTGGTGCGCTTCATCGGCGTCACCGGCCATGGCGTCACGGTGGCCCGCCAGCACCGGCGCGCCCTTGAGCGCTTCGACTTCGACTCGGTGCTGCTGCCCTACAGCTATGTGCTGATGCAGAACGAGGCCTACGCCGCGGACTTCAACGCGCTGCTGGAGCTGTGCGCCCAGCGCAACGTGGCGGTGCAGACGATCAAGTCGATCACGCGGGCGCCGTGGGGCGAGCGGGTGCACACCCGCGCGACCTGGTACGCGCCTCTGGAGGACCAGGCATCGATCGACAAGGCCGTCCACTGGGTGCTGGGTAACCCGCAGGTGTTCCTCAACACTGTCGGCGATATCAACCTGCTGCCGAAGGTGCTGGACGCCGCGGCGCGCTTCGCCGGCCGCCCCGCCGAGGAGGAGATGCGCGCCCTGGTGGCCGAGGAGGAGATGGCACCGCTGTTTACATAAGTGCTGGTTGAGGGGGCGGAGGCGAGGATGCGATCATCTTCGCCTCCGCTCTTTTTGTGGTCTGCGAAGGTGTCAGTTCGTCGAGTGAGTCGCCAGCTTACGCTGGCGACGGAACGCGCTCACTACGGATGGATATGAACCGGAGTGGCGCATGCACGGCGTGGGCGGCGACACAGGCGTGTCTAGGGGCGCCAGCCCCGCTCCGACAACGATGGTCGCTCCATCTGCTACAATCAGCGTGCAAGGGTGTTTCCACAGGTGGATTTCAGTCTTCAAACGGAGTGGATTTTCGACACGACGAGCACAATGCCGATCTACAGTGAGCTTCAGCGCCGGCTGGTCGCCGGCCAGACAGTCGTCACCGGCGAGATCGCCCCGCCCCGCGGCGCCGCCCGCGCGTCCCTGGAGAAGCTGGCCCTGAACATGCGTGCTACGGTGGACGCGATCAACCTCACCGACAACCAGCGCGGCCTCGGCCGGATGTCCGCCCTGGGCGCCGGGATCATCCTGCGCCAGCTGGGGATCGAGCCGGTGGTGCAGATGACCTGCCAGCACCGCAACCGCATCGCCCTGCAGGCCGATGTGCTCAGCGGCGCGGCGTGCGGCATCACCAACTTCCTGGCCATGACCGGCGACCACCCGAAGATCGGCGATCACCCGGACGCCAAGAACGTGCTGGACCTCAACTCGTTCCAGCTGATCAAGATGCTGCGCACCATGCGCGACGAGGGGACCTTCCACTCGGGCGTGGCGCTCAGCGAGGCGCCGCGCTTCTTCCTGGGCGGGGTCTCCAACCCGAACATCGAGAAGGTGGCGCGCCTCGAGCGCAAGATCCAGTTCGGCGCGGAGTTCATCCAGACTCAGATCATCTTCGACGTCGAACGCTTCACCCAGTGGATGGCGGACGCCCGCGCCGCCGGGCTGCACCAGCAGGCCTACATCCTGGCCGGCGTCATGGTGATCCGCTCGGCCGCCTCGGCCCGCTTCCTGCGCGACCATCTGCCCGGCTCGCGGGTGCCGGAGTGGGTGGTGGAGCGCATGGAGCGCGCCGCCGACCCGGAGACCGAGGGGATCGCGATCGCCGCCGAGCTGACCCAGCAGCTGCTGGCGGTGGAGGGCGTGCGCGGCGTCCACCTCATGTCCGTCGGGTGGACCAGGGCCATCCCGCAGGTGGTGGAGCGCGCCGGCCTGCTCCCTCGGCCTCCCGCGCCGCCCGCGGACTCATAACCACGAAAACACGAAGGCACGAAGGTGACAAAGTTACGTTATAATCTTTGTGGCTTCGTATCTTCGCGTCTTGGTGTTAGTGCCTATCCGACTATCTTGGGGAGGGGGCA
>DATMBA010000495.1:0-7305 GCA_035559635.1 Roseiflexaceae bacterium | reverse complement strand
CGGGTAATCCGGATAGGCTCTTCATAGCTATGAGCCGCCGCCGGCGGCAGGAGCGAAACAATGCCAACCTGGGAGTCGGGCTTTGTGGAGGCCAATGGCCTGCGGCTGCACTACACGCGCACCGGCGGGAAGCTGCCGCCGGTGGTGTTGGCGCACGGCTTCTCGGACGACGGCCTGTGCTGGACGCCGGTGGCCGAGGCGCTCGCGCCGGACTACGACGTGGTGATGGTGGACGCGCGCGGCCACGGGCGTTCGGACGCGCCCGAGCAGGGCTACAGCCCCACCGACCACGCCGCCGACCTGGCCGGCGCGATCCGGGCGCTGGGGCTGGAGCGCCCGGCGATCCTCGGCCACCCTGCTGGAGGACCCGCCGGCGTGGTGGATGCCGGCGAAGACGGGTGCGGCGGCGGCGAACGAGGAGCGCTGGGCGGGGATGCGCGCCTGGGCGCTGGGCCTCAAGCGCAAGACGCGCGACGAGTTGCTGGCCGAGGCGCGCGCCACCAACCCCGGCTGGTCCGAGGCCGAGCTGGGGCCGTGGGCTGACGCCAAGCACCGTATGAGCCTGAACGTGCTCAACCGCGGGACCCCAACGGAGGTGGACTGGGCGGGGGTGCTGAGGCGGGTTACCTGCCCGGCGCTGCTCATCACCGGCGACCCGGCGCGGGGCGCGATCGTCACCCCCGAGGATGCCGCGGCGCTGCGCCGGCTGGTGCCGCAGCTGCAGGTGGCCCACATCGCGCGCGCCGGCCACAGCGTCCGCCGCGACCAGTTCGCACGCTACCTGGAGACGGTGCGCACAGCCCTGCGTGCTGCCTGAGCCTGCGTCGGCGGCGCCGCGCCGGCAGACCGGGTACTGTCCGATCGCCGAGCGCGCCGCGCTGGCCGTGAGTAACGACGGCGCCGAGCCGCGCCGGCTGGCCCTTCGCATCTACCACATTCCAGCGTCTCAGCGCTCAGCGCGGCCGGTTGTAGTAGTAGTCGAGCTGCTCGTCGGCGCTCCGCTGGATGTCCAGCAACTCCCAGAAGCGCAGCTCGCTCCAGAGCTGCGGCGCGAAGCGCACCACACCTTCGTCGGGGAGATATTCGAGGAAGCCCTTGATCAGGAAGCGCTCCAGCGGGTGGCGGACGATCAGCCGGCGGAGCTGGGCGTCGCTCATGGCCTGCGTGTCGGACGGATCGGGCGGCCCGAACTCGACCGGCAGGCCCGCACGGCGGCGCGCCAGATAGAAGGCGCGAAACGCTTCGGCCAGCGCCGCGATGTGCGCCTCGCCCTCGCGGTTCACTACCTCGATCAGCGCCTTGAGCAACACCGGCTTGTACGACCTGGTCAGGTTGCGGCTACGGGCGAAGTCGAGGAACTCCTGGCGCCAGGCCTCGGGGCTGGCCGGGTGCTGGCGGCCCAGCAGCTCGGCGCGGATCGCCGCTACCCGGTCGCGGCGGAAGAAGTAGCCGCCGCGTGCAGCCACGCCGGGCTGGTCTGGCCGCAGCCGCCCCCGCTCGATCCAGCGCCGCAGCGCGCCCGTATCGACGCGCAACGCGTGGCTCAGCGCGCGCAGGGAGATCAGGTCATCTTCGGGGCGCGCCACATGAGCGCCCTCCTCCCGCGCGGCACGGTACGCCTCAGGCCGCTCGGCCATACGCTGCGGCGAGGCGGACGCCTGCGCCTCGAACAGGGCGAAGTACTCCTCGTCGAGCCCGATCGGTACCCCGGCCAACTCCGCGACGCCCAAGCGGTGCCGCAGCATCAGCGCGACGACCTGTTCGCCGTCTACCGTGGCCACGCGCGGAACCCCGGCGGCGGCCTTCAGGGCGGCCTGCCGTGTGTAGCCCGCCGTCGTGATGAAGATACCCTGAGGGTACAGGCCGCTCAGCGCACCGATAAAGCGGTCGATGTCGGCGCGCTGGACGTTGGCGCGGTAGCGCTTCACCTGAACGCCGGCTGGGATGCTGATCAGCGACGCGCTCGTCTCCAGGTTGCCAACGGCGTCGAGACCGCCATCGCCGCTGTAGCGCGTCACCGACACGTCACGCAGCCCCATGAACTCGAGCAGGTCGCCGGCGAACAGCTCGAAGGCCCGCGGCGGCAGCGCGAGCAGCCGGGCTTTGATCTGGCGGCGCAGGTCGGACTCGCTGTGTGTCGGCATATGGCGATATGAAAATGGGAGGGTCAGGGAGGGCGACGCCCTCCCTGCAACCCACCCGTTTCCTCCGGCAGTGTGCGCGCAGCGCCTGACTGTCGCATGCACAAGCGGTTCAGCGTTCAGCCTGCAGCCTGCAGCCTTTCACCGTCCCTCCCCAAGCAGCAGCCAGTCGAACGACACACCGAGGATAGCACGCAGCGCGATCAGCTCGGCGGCGTTGGGCAGCACCTCGCCGTTCTCGATCCGGCTGAACTGTGTCCGGCTGATGTACACCTGCTCGAGCTCGATCCGCGCGCGCAGCTGCTCCTGCGTGAGACCCAGCGCGCCGCGGCGCGCGCGCACCCGCGCGCCGATCGCTCGCGCGAGCGCCTGCTGGGCGACCAGGTATTCCTCTGGCAGATCTTGCATCCGCTTGGGCATGGCAGCTCCAAGCGGAGCATGGCATGGAACCCCCACATGTAGTCCCGTAGATGGGAGAATACCAGTATCGATCGCACGGATGACTAAAATCTTATTCCCATCTATGGGAGTTCGGTGTAAGATAAGGGGACGCTCGAATGGAGGCTGTGACACGACCCTATGGCTGCCAACCTCCTTGCCCCCGCCGCGCTCACCTTCAGTGGGCACGAGACCTTCGTACTGCGCAGCAACTGGCTCAAGAAAGCCTACGACCTGCTGCAGGAGCGCCCCGACCTGTTCTTCCTGGAGGACGCCTTCGTGCGCCTCGGGGTGGGCAAGAATATGGCCCAGTCTATCCGCTTCTGGGGCCGGGTGTGCGGCGTCTTCGAGCGCATAGAGAGCGGCGCCGGCCACCGTGCCACCTGGCTCGGCACGGCGCTCTTCGACGACGCCCGCGGCTGGGACCCGTTCCTGGTGACTCCGACGAGCCGCTGGCTGTTGCACTGGCAGATCGCCGCGCGCCCCGAGGCGGCCTTCACCTGGTACTACACCTTCAACCTGCTCCGCCGCGGCGAGTTCACCGCCGCCCAACTCGCCCAGCAGGTCGTCCAGGCGGTCGCGCAGACTGGCGGCAAGCCACCCTCGCCCGCGACGATCGGCCGCGACGTGGATTGTATGCTGCGCTGCTATCTGCGCCCGGAGGCCGCCCAGCTTGGCGCAGCCGCCGAGGACGCGCTACACTGCCCGCTGCACGAGCTGGGTCTGATCCAGCCGCTGCCGGGCCAGCCCGCCTATCGCCTCGTCAGCGGCGCGCGCCCGGACCTGCCAGACCAGTTGGTGGTCTTCGCCGCGCTGCAGCAGGCCCGCGCCCTCGGCCGCGCCACCATCGCCTTCAATGAGCTGGCCTACGCCGAGCGCTCGCCGGGCCGGATCTTCCGCCTGGACGAGGACGCGCTGCTGTCTCGCCTGCTACGCTTCGAGGGGCTCACCGCGGGCCGGGCGGTCTACACGGAGAGCGGCGGCATCCGCCAGGTGGCCTGGCGCACCCTGGGGGACGAGTCGCTCGACCGGGTGCTGCTCGACGGCGCCTTTGCCGAGGAGCGCCGCTATGCCTGACCGGCCTGCCCCCGCCGTCGCACCGCGCTTCACCCGCGCCGTCCACATCGCGCACGACTTCCGCGACCTGCGCTACCGGCTGGACGGCTACCAGGTGACGCCGCTCGTGCGCCAGGCGGCCGGCCGCATCATCGCCGGCCTGACGCCGGGCAGCGCCGAGCGGGCCTTCTCGGTCGTCGGCCCGTTCGGCTCCGGCAAGTCGGCCTTTGGCCTGTTCGTCGCCCACTTCCTCCAGCGCCACGAGCGCTCCCGCCGCCAGTTGCTCGGCTCGCTGAAGGTCCCAGATGGAGACCCGCTGCTGCCACTTGGCGCGCCCTCGCTGCTGGCGGCGCGCGTGCCGGGCAATAACAGCTCGCTGCGCCGGGCGGTGCTCGCCAGCCTCACCGAGGCCCTGGACGACCCGCGGCTGCGCACGCCGGCGTTGGACGAACTGCGATGGGAGCTCGAGACCGCTGTGCATGGCCCGGCGCTCGACCCGGCGCACGTGGCCAAACTGGTGGCGGAGGCGGCGCGGCGCCTGCAGGAACACGGCCACTTCCAGGGTGTCCTGGTGCTGATCGACGAGCTCGGCCAGTTCCTGGACTACGCCGCGCGCCAGGACGAGGAGCGCGACCTGTTCGTGCTCCAGAGTCTGGCCGAGGCGGCCGCGCGCAGCGGCGACGCGCCCATCCTGGTCGTGACGATCCTTCACCAGGCCTTCGAGCGCTACACGCTCAACGCCGGGCCGACCCGCCGGATCGAGTGGGCCAAGGTGCAGGGCCGCTTCGTCGACCTGCCCTTCCAGGAGCCCGCCAGCCAGATGATCCGCATGGTGGCCCTGGCGCTGCGGCCGGACGGCAAGGACCCGTACCAGGCCGCGCGGGCCGCCTGGTCGGAGCGGCTCGCGCCCGCCGCTGAGGCCCTCGGCCTGCGGCCAGCCGAGATTGGGCCTGAGGAGTGGCGCCACGTCGTCGCCGACAGCTACCCGGTCCACCCGACCGTGCTCGTGGCGCTGCCATCGCTGTTCCGCCAGCTGGCCCAGAACGAGCGCTCGCTGTTCGCCTTCCTGCACTCCGACGAGCCGTGGGGTCTACGGGACGTGCTGCGCGGCGAGGCGCCCGCTGGCGAACTGCCGGTCTACCGCCTCACCCACCTGTTCGCTTATGTCGAGGCCAGCCTCGGGCCCGGCCTGTTCGGCCGCGCCAGGGGGCAGCGCTGGGCCGAACTGGCGGAGGCGCGGGCGCAGTTGGCGGCCGGTGACCCGCTGCAGCTCGACGTGCTCACCGTTGTGGGGACGATCGGCGCGCTGGAGCGCTCCTCCGGGCTGCGGGCTAGCGGGGCGCAGGTCGCCTTCGCGCTCGCCGACGCTTCGGGCGACGAGGGCGTAGCTGACGCACTGCTCACACTCCAGGCACGGCGCATGCTGGCCTACCGGCAGCACCGCGACAGCTACATCGTCTGGGAGGGGAGCGACCTTGACCTGGATGCGCTGGCGCAGGAGGCGCGCCGCACACTCGGCGAGCGCGTGTCGCTGCCAGGACTGCTCCAGCGCCACGCCGACGCCACGCCGCGCATCGCCCGGCGTCACAGCTACCGCACCGGCGCCACACGGACCTTTGCGGTGCGCTACGTGGATGCCGGCCAGCTCAGCGGCGCGCTGCCACCCGTGGAGGGCTTCGACGGCGAGCTACTGCACGTGGTGCCTGCCGACGAGGAGGAGCTGGAGCGGGCGGCGCGTTGGGCGGCGGACCCTGCGCGCGCTGCTGAGCCGGGGCGCATCACCGTGCTCCCGCGGCGCGTACGCGAGCTGCGCGACATGCTGCTGGACGTGGCGGCGCTGCGCGACCTGCTCGACGAGCGGGAGGAGCTGGAGAACGACCGGCCGGCGCGCCGCGAGGTGGCGAGCCGGCTGATCGAGGCGCAGCAGGCGCTCGCGCACCTCATCGCCGAGACCTACGGGGGCGAGCACGGCCGCTGGTTCTACCGCGGCACGCAGCGGCCGGTGGCGAGCGCACGCCAGATCGACGAACTGCTGTCCGAGGCCGCCGACGCGACCTACCCCCAGGGGCTGCGCGTCTGGAACGAGCTGATCGTCCGGCGACAGCTCTCTTCAGCCGCTGCCAAGGCGCGGCGCAACCTGGTGGAGGCCATGCTGGAGCACGCCGGTGAGGAGCACCTGGGGCTGGTGGGCTACCCGCCGGAGCGCGCGATCTACGAGAGCGTGCTGCGAGCCGGCGGGCTGCACCGGCGGGGGGCGGCCGGCGCATGGCGAATCGGCCCGCCACCCCCTGGCGATCCCCTGCGACTGCGGCCGGCGTGGGAGGCGATGGAGGCCTTCCTCGCCACCGAGGCGCCCGAGCCGCACCCGCTCACCGCACTGCTCGAGTTGCTGGAGGGGCCGCCGTTCGGCGTGAAGGCCGGTCTGGCGCCGCTGCTCTTCGTGACGCTGTACGCCGCGCGGGCCGGCGAGGTCAACCTCTACGAGCGCGGCAGCTACGTGCCCGTGCCGGACGTCGCCACCTTCGAGCGGCTGCTGGCCCGCCCCGAGCAGTTCGGGGTGCGCCTGAGCCGGGCGGAAGGCGCGCGGCGGCTGGTGTACGAGCGGCTGGCCCAGGCACTCGCGCCGCGCGCCCTGAGCCAGCCGGTGCAGCCGGCGCTCCTGGCCATCGCCATGCCGCTGCTGCGCCTGCTGAACGGCCTGCCGGCCTACAGCAAGCAGACCCGGCGGCTCAGCGAGCGCGCGCAGGCGGTGCGCCAGGCGCTGCGTGAGGCGCGCTCGCCGGACGAGCTCCTGTTCGAACGGCTGCCGCTGGCCTGCGGCCTGTCGCCCTTCCGTGCCGACGAGCAGGAGGGCGAGGGGCGCGTCGACGCCTTCGCCGCGGCGCTGCGCCTGGCGCTGCAGGAGCTGCAGGACGCCTACCCACGGCTGGTTCAGGTGATCGGCGAGCGCATCGGCGCCGCCTTCGGCCTGCGGTCAAGCGGCGCGGTGGCGCGAGCCGAGCTGCAGGCGCGCCACGCCCTGATCGCCGAGACGACCAACGACACGCTCCTGCGCGCCCTCGGCGTGCGGTTGGAGACGGCCGACGCCGGGGATGATGCGTGGGTGGCGAGCGTGGCCGCGCTGGTGGCGCGCCGCCCGCCGGAGCAGTGGGACGACGGCGACCTGCCGGCCTTCGAGACAGCCATCGCTGAGCTGGGGCGGCGCTTCCGCGCGGCCGAAGAGTTGGCGGTGGCCGCGCGGGCCGTGCCCGCCGAGGCCCCGCTGCTGCGCATCGGCCTGGCCAACGGGCGCGGCGAGCTGAGCCACGTGGTGCACGTGGCCGAGGGCGACGTGGCGGTGCAGCGGCTGCACGACGAGCTTGTGGCCGCCCTCGGCCGCCACCCCGGGCTGACGATCGACCAGCGTGCGGCGGCGATCGCCGGGCTGCTCAAGACGCTCCTCGAGCCAGCGCACGAGGGAGAGCCTCGCTAAATGCTTCCATGGGAGGGGCAGGGAGGGCAAGCCCTCCCTGAAAATCCCTCTTCCATATGACGCAGGCTTGGCCTGCAAGCATTTAGTAGAGATGTGCCATAGCGTATATAGAGCACCTAGTACCAATACCTTTCAAATACGGGAGGTATGGAGGGCGAAGCCCTCCACTTCCTCCCCCGGTGGGGGTGTGGGGGCGGG
>DATMBA010000494.1:0-12161 GCA_035559635.1 Roseiflexaceae bacterium | reverse complement strand
ATCACGGGAGCGGAGGGGAGTTAACGGAGTTGGGAGCGGAGGGGAGTTAACGGAGTTGGGAGCGGAGGGAGCGGAGGGAGCGGAGATGGGATTGGCCCGATCCGCTCTCTCGGCTCCCTCCGCGCTATCTGCTTATTCGCTCCCTATCCGCTGTCCCTCCGCCACCTACTTGCGCACCACCGGGAAGTGCAGCCGCGTGATGGTGTAGAGCAGTTCGTCGGATGTGCCGCCGCCCGGCCCGGGGTTGGTGACGGTGATCGTCGCCGTGCCGCCGGTGAAATCCGAGGCGGCGATGATCATCGTCAGCCGGGTGGCGCTCACGAGGGCGGTGGCGCGCGGCTGGCTGTTCCAGTGCGCCTGCGAGGCGGCGATCAACCCGCTGCCGTCCAGCGTCAGTGTCAGCGAGCCGTCCCCGTTCGTGGCAACCGCGGCCACCCTGCGCAGCGCCGGGAGCGGGTGCTCGTCCGCGGCGCCGATGCGGAAGCCCGCCACATTCGATGGCCCGCCGCCCGGCCCGGGGTTCACCACCTGCACGCTGGCCGTGCCGGGGTCCAGCAGGTCGGCGGCGTTCACCGCCATGCGCAGCTCGCCCGCACTCACGAAGGTGGTCGGGCGGTCCTCGCCGTTCCACTGGGCCTGCGCGCCCTCGACAAAGTTGCTGCCGAGGATCGTCAAATCGATCGCGCCGTTCGCGCCTGCGGTGGCGTAGGCCGGGCTGAGCACCGTGATCGCCGGCACGGGGTGCTCGCCGGGCGGCGCGACGCTGAAGGCCACAGCGTTGGACGTTCCGCCGCCCGGCGCGGGGTTGGCCACCGTCACCGCCGCGTCCCCTGGCTGCGCCACGTCGGCGGAGGGCGCCTGGAACTGCAGCGTGGTCGGGCTGATGTAGATCGTCGGGCGGTCCTGGCCGTTCCAGCGCACCAGCGACTGCTGCATGAAGTTGGCGCCCTTCAGGGTGATCGTCACCGCCGGGCCGCCGGCCGGTGCGCCCGCCGGGCTCAACTCATCGATCGACGGCACCGGGTTCTCCGCGGGCGCGGTGACGGTGAAGGTCAGCGCGTTGGATGTGCCGCCGCCTGGCCCGGGGTTGATCACCGCCACCGGGCGCGCGCCAGCGGTCGCCAGCAGCCCCACACCCACGCTCGCCGTCAGCTTGCCGCTGTGGACGAAGGTGGTGGGCAGGTTGACAGCATTGTTCCAGCGCACGACCGCGCCCGGCACGAAGTCCGCGCCGTTCACCGTGAGTGTGATCGCCCCGTTCGTGGCCGTGACCGAGGCAGGTGCCAGACTCTCGAGCGTCGGCTTCGGGTTCGGCCGCTTCAGCGTCACCACCCGGTTGTCGCTGAAGCCGCTGGCGTGAATCGTCCGCCCATCCGGGCTGACGGCGATGTCGCGCGCGCCGGCGAGCGGCGGCTGGCCGGAGGCGTTGCGCTTCACCGCCTGCACGAACACCAGCTCGCCGGTCGATCCGTCGCGCTCGAAGGCCACCACCGCGGCGTCGTTGAAGCCGCTGGCGTAGACGAGCCGGCCGTCCGGGCTGAAGGCCACCGACGTGCCGGCGTCCAGGCCGTCGATCACCTGCCCCACCGCGTCCTGCCCGCCGTCGAAGTAGGATGCGACGTGCGTCAGCTTGCCGTCCGCCGGGCTGCGCCGGAAGGCGAGGAGCGCGTCGCTGTCGTAGCTGGCGGCGTACAGGTGCGTGCCGTCCTGGCTGACGCCCAGGCGGAACACGCCCGCCAGGCGGCTCACCTCGGCGGCGTCCACTGTGTCCACATAGCTGAGCCTGCCGTCCTGAGCGTTGCGCCTGAACACCGTGATCGTGTCGGGGTTGTTGCTGTAGCTCGCGGCGTACAGGTACACGCCGTCCGGGCTGAGCGCCAGGTCGTAGACTCCCTCGAGGTCGGCGTGCGCGACGCGCTCGACGAAGCGCGGGCCGACAAACGGCACCACGCCGCCCACCAGGCCGCCGTCGGGGTCGCGGCGGAAGACGTTGATGGCGCTGCCGCCCCCGGCGGTGGAGGCGCTGCCGCTCACATAGAGGAACTGCCCGTCCGGGCTGAGCGCCACGCCGTAGGCGCCCGCCAGGCCGCCGATCTGCTGGCACGGGCCGGGGAAGCAGGCGTAGCTGTCGCCGTTCGCCACGCTGTCGAGCGGCGTCAGGAGGCCGCTGACAGGGTCGCGGCTATAGGCCAGCACCCGCCCGGCGCTCTGGGCCGTCACGTAGACGTTCGTGCCGTCCTGGCTGACGTAGACGCGGATCGCGCCATTGAGGTTCCCGCCGGGGTCGGTGAATGACTGCACCGGGTTCGCGCCAAGCTCGCCGGTCAGCGGGTCGCGCACGAAGGTATGCACGGTGTTTGATGTGCGGCCGGCCACGTAGACGTGCTTGCCGTCGGGGCTGATCGCCACGCCGTACGGGCCGAGAAGCGCCGGGACGCCGCCCCCGGTGCTGGTGGCGCCTGGCACGTCCAGCGCCAGCGGCGGCAGGGTCTTACCGGTGCAGGCCAGGTTGAACGTCACCGTCGGCTTCGTCGGGTCGTTGGTGGAGACGGTGAGGGTGGCGCTGCGGATGCCGGGGGCGGTGGGGGCGCAACTCACCGCGCCCACCACCGGCGCGGCGCCGTCGGCGATCGTGACGTTGAAGCCCCCGCCCACCGAGAAGTCACCGGGGTTGGCGCCGCCGAGCACCGCGTTGTTGACGGTCAGCGGCGCGGTGCCGCTCTCGTCGAAGCTGATGCCGCCGTTCTTGGTCTGCCCGACGATCACGGTGCCGAAGTCCAGCGGGCCGGGCGCGGCGGGCGTCGAGCCGAAGCCGGGGATCGGCTGGGCGGTAGCGTTGCAGGTGAGCGTGAAGCTCACGCCGGGGGCGGCGGGGTCGTTGGTGCTGAAGTTCAGCGTGGCGGTGCGCTGGCCGGGCGTACTGCCGGTGGGGGCGCAGCGCAGCGTGACGTTCGTGGGCGCGCTTACGTTCAGCGGGAAGGGGGTGAGCAGCGCGAAGTCGGCCGCATTCGGCCCGCTGATCGTCGGGCCGCTGAGCTGCAGCGGCGCGTCGCCGGTGTTGAACACGCTGATGTCGGCGTCCTGGCTCTGGCCGAAGGTGACGTTGCCGAACGGCACCGGCCCGGGCCGCACCGGCGAGGAGCCGAAGCCGGCCACCGGCGGCTCAGCTTCGAACGCGCCGATGTCGCAGCGCGCGCCCTTGGGCCGCGAGTCCCCGCGCACGTCCACGCCGCCCACCGGCGCAGCCGCACACACCGCGTCGTCGCCGGCGTCGGAGGCGGCGCTGCCGGCCAGCAGCTTCTGGCTCAGCAGCGAGGAGAGCGGGCCGCCGTTGAAGAACGGCGCCTCCAGCTTCGGGTCGGCGTTCTGGAGGTCGCCGGGCTCGGTGAAGCCGCAGCTCGCGCCGGTGTCCAGGTTGTGGCCCTGCGACTGCACGCCGCCGCCGGCGCAGTTCCCGCCCAGGCCCGGCCCGTCGCTGCGCGAGACGATCACGTTCGTCGGGAGCACCACCTCTAGGGAGGCGTTGCTGGGCGCCTGGGCGAAGATGCCGCCGCCCTGGCCCTGCGCCACGTTCATGTCCAGCGTGGCGTTCAGCAGCACCAGCTTCGGGCGGATGGGGCTGCCCTGCTGCGTGTTGACGTTGTAGATGGCGCCGCCGTCACCGGTGGCGGCGTTGGCGGTGAAGCCGACGTTGCTGAGTGTCGCCTGCCCGCCGCGGTCGTTCACGAAGCCGCCGCCGTGTCCCACCACCGCGTTGTTGAGCAGCGTGCTGCGCGCCATGCGGAGCGTGCCGCCCAGGTTCGCCAGCGCCCCGCCGCGCCGCTCGGTGGCGGGCGGCTTACCGGCCAGGTTGCCGTTGAACGAGCTGTCCTGGATCTCCACGGTGGAGCCGATGTTGTTGAACAGCGCGCCGCCGTGGCCCTGCCCGGTGATATTGCCGTTGAACACCGCGCGGGTGAGCGTCAGCTTGCGGTCGTTCTGGCTGTCGTTGCGGGCGAAGATCGCGCCGCCGCCCTGTCCCTCGTAGTCGTCGGAGGGGTCGCCGTCGGTGCCGTTGTTGTTCGGGTCGATCCCATTGGCGATATTGCCATTGAAGATCACGTCGGTGAGCACCGCCGGCGCCTTGGCGTAGATCGCGCCGCCCGAGCGCCTGGCGATGTTGCCGTTGAAGATTGTGCCGGCCACCGCCAGCGTCTCGAAGCCGCTGGCCCAGATCGCCCCGCCGCCGTCGGTGCCGTCCGAGGTGTTAGCGGTGAAGACGGATCCGGCGATGTTGAGCTTGCCGGAGCTGCTGATCGCCCCGCCGTCGCTGTCGTTCGAGTTGTCGATGAAGCTGCACCCGGCGATGTTGAGCACCGAGCTGCTGGTCTGGGTGATGATCGCCGGGTCGCCCTTCGTCATAGTCAGGTTCGCCAGGCTGAGGATGCCACTGCCGGCCACCACCATGGTCGTGTCGTTGCCGTTGCCCTCGATGATCACTGGGCCGGTGATGGCGACGTTCTTCGTGACGTAGGGCAGGGTGCCGCCGGTGACCTTCACGGTGCCGACGCTCGTGAAGGTGATGGTGAACGGCCCGCTGGCGCCGCCCGGCAGGGTGCAGTTGTTGTAGGTAGAGCCCTGGCCGATGGCCTGCAGCGCCTCCCACAGCGAGCACTTGCCGTCGTTGGCGTCGTTGGCGTCGTTGGCGCTCGGGTCCACCTGGATGCTGGCCGCGGCATGGACGCGCGGGACGGGCACGGCGAGCAGCGCCAGCGCGGCGAACAGCGTAAGGGCCAGGAGGGGACGGAGGTGCATGATGGAATCTCCACATGAATGCGTGATGCGTGATGCGCGATGCGCGATGCGTGATACGTATGGATCTCTGCACGTCACTAGAGTGCTATGACGTTACGCATTCCGCATTCCGCATTCCGCATTCCGTATCACCCTACTGCGACGCCAGCGACACGATCAGCTCTTTCACCGCCGGGTCCATCGGGGAGGTCATCATCACGACCGTCACGTTCTGGCTGCCCTTCTGCCAGTTAGCGGTCTGGAACAGCTCGTTGCCCTGGTTGGCCTGCTCCATGATGCTGCTGACCATGCTGTTCGTCGTCCAGCCGCCGGCCTTGAGCCGCTCGTCGTAGAAGCCCTTGACCTGGGGCCAACTCACGTCCGCCGGCAGGCTGTAGCCGCGCTGCTCGGTCTTGCCCCCCACGCCGAGCTGCCCGCGCAACGCCGCGTCGGTCTGGTTATTCTGCGCCAGCGTGTCGGCCAGCCGGCTCTCCCCCGGCTGCAGCACCGTCGCGCCCGGATAGGCCGGGATGTCGTCGAGCGTCGCGGGCTTGCTGGCGCCACAGGCGGCGAGCGCGAGGGCCGCCAGCAGGGCGAGAAGGAGCCGGGCGATGGATGCGATGCGGATGGTCATGGGGTCCTCCTGTGATTCATTGAAGGGACTGACAGCGGATAGGGAACAGATCAGCGGATTCGACCTGGCATGGCCGTAGCCCGATAACGGATCTATGCGTTTTCTGTCATGGAGCCGATCGGGATCTTTGGGCTGATATCTGAGATCCTGAGGTGGGGTATGAGCCGCTCAGGACTCAGCACTCAGCGCTCAGCGCTCGCGCCGAACCCGGCGAGCGCCACCGCACCAGGATCGCCGGGGTCGAACTGGACCAGCAGCTGCATGCCCGGCTGCAGCTGCGCGCTCTGGACGCCGGAGACGGTAGCCCGCACGCTGGCCCGGAACGGCGGCCGGCTCGCCGGCAGCACATCCAGCACCAGCTCGACCAGCGCCTCGCCGCCCGCGCCTGTGCCGGCGTCGCGCCGCTCGAGGATCACCGCCGTGGAGTGGGTGAGCTGTCTGAACATCCGGCCGCTCCTCCCAGGCCCTCGTCGTTCCGCCGCGCCTATTGCACCACACGGAGGCCGTCCGCCGGAAGAGGCCCGGCGACACAAGCTCCGATACAACCAGCGATACAACCTTTTACAGCCTGTTTGAAAAGGGGAGCGAGAGGGGTTTTGCCCCTCACACTTCCCCCACCGAGGGGCGTTTCAACAAGCTCTTAGAGGGGCCTGGCCTCTCCAAGCCTTCCCGTGAAGGTGGTATGCAAAGGGGAGGGATAGGGAGGGCTTCGCCCTCCCTGAAACCCATTTCCCAGGGAGGGAGGTATGTCTGGGGGAGCGACCTTCGGAAGCTGGCTGCGCGACCGGCGCCGCACGCTCGACCTGACGCAGGCCGACCTGGCCCGGCGCGTCGGCTGCTCGGAGATCACCATCCGGAAGATCGAGGCGAACGAGCGCACCCCCTCGCGCCAGATCGCCGAGTTGCTGGCCACCTGCCTCGGCGTCCCCGGCGCCGAGCGCCCGGCGTTCATCGCCTTCGCGCGCGGGCGCGCCACCCCCGATGCGCCTCCCGCGCCTTCCGCCCTCCCCGGCGCCCGCCCGCCCGCCGTCATCAATGTGCCGGCGCCGCTCACCCGCCTGCTTGGGCGCGAGCAGGACGCCGCGTTGGTGCGCACGTGCCTGCTGGCCGGGGACATCCGGCTGCTGACGCTCGTCGGGCCACCGGGCATCGGCAAGACCAGCCTGGCCCTGCACGTCGCCGCCGGGCTGGTGCCCGCCTCCGAGGCGCAGGCGAGATCCGCTCGCACGCGGGCGGCGGGCGGTGAGGCTTGCTTCGCGGACGGCGTCGTCTTCGTGGCGCTGGCCTCGATCGCCGACCCGTGCCTAGTGATCGAGGCGGTTGCCCAGGCGCTCGGCATGGCCGATTCCGCCAGCGTGCCGCCCGTCGAGCGGCTCGCAGCCGCCCTCTGCAACCGCGCGCTGCTGCTGGTGCTGGACAACTGCGAGCACGTGCTCAGCGCGGCGGCCGATATCGCCCACCTGCTGGGGCGCTGCCCGCGGCTCACCGTACTGGCCACCAGCCGCGCGCCGTTGCACGTGCGCGGCGAGCAGGTCTTCCCGCTGGCGCCGCTGGCGCTGCCCAGCATGGCCTACCCGCTCAGCGCGCGGGGGGTGGCGCGCTCCCCGGCGGTGCGGCTGTTCGTCGAGCGCGCCCAGGCGGCGGCGCCGCACTTCGCGCTGACGAACGAGAATGCCGCGGCGGTGGCGGGGATCTGTGCCCGGCTGGACGGGCTGCCGCTGGCGATCGAGTTGGTGGCCGCGCGCTGCCGCCTGCTCTCGCCACTGGCCTTGCTCTCGCGCCTGAGCGCGCGCAGCGCGGCGCTGCAGCTCCTCACCGGCGGCCCCTCCGACCTGCCGCCGCGTCATCAGGCGCTGCGCAGCGCGATCGCCTGGAGCTACGAGTTGCTCGGCGCGGGGGAGCAGGCGCTGTTCCGCCAGTTGGGGGTGTTCGTAGGGGGGTGGACGCTGGAGGCGGCCGTTCAGATTGCGGATTGCGGAGTGCAGATGGCAGATTATTCCGCGCACCGCAGTGACCCCAACGGACAATCTTCGATCTTCAATCTTCAATCTTCAATCCTGGAGGTGCTCTCCGCGCTCGTAGACCAGAGCCTGGTGCTGGTGGAGCACAGACAGGACGGCGCGCCGCGCTTCAGGATGCTGGAGACGCTGCGCGAGTACGCCCTCGAGTTGCTCGCCGCGTCCGGCGCCCTGGCGGAGACCCGGCGGCGGCACGCGCTGCACTACGGCGCGCGTTCCATAGAGTTGGGCGCGGCATGCGCCGGCGACGAGCAGGAGCGCCTGCTCGCCCAGCTGCGCGCCGACGAGAACAACCTGCGCGCCGCGCTAGAGTGGTTTGTTGAGCACGACCCGGCGGCGGGCATCCGCTGCGCTGCCGCGCTGCGCCCCTTCTGGCTCGCCCGCGGGGCGCTGCGCGAGGGGCGCGACTGGCTGGCGCGTCTCCTCGGCCAGGCGCACGGCGGCGCCCGCGCGCCCGAGGTGCGCGCGCTCGGCCTCTCGGCCGCCGGCTTCCTGGCCTACGAGCAGGGCGACCACACCCAGGCAGTGGCGCTCTGCCGTGAGGCGCTGGCGCTCTATCGCCAGGCCGGGGATGACCAGGGCGCCGCGGCGGCACTGCTGAGCCTGAGTCGCGCCGCGCTGCTCCAATCCCAGCTGGCCGAGGCGCAAGGGCTGGCCGAGGAATGCCTGGCGCTCTACCGGCGCCTCGGCGAGCGGGCCGGCGAGGCGGACGCGCTGCGGGTGCTGGCGCTGATCGCCAAGGACCGCGGCGCGCTCGAGTGCGCCGACGCGCTCTGCGGCGCGTGTCTGACACTCTACCGGCAACTCGGCGACGCGCGCAGCACCGCGCGGGCGCTTGTCAACCGCAGCACCATCGCCTACTGGCGGGGAGATTACGCGGCGTGCGGCGCGCTCGCCGAGCAGGCCGCCTATATTTTCGAGGAGTTGGACGACCGCATGGGCCTGGCCTACGCGCTGGAGAGCATCGGCATGGTGGCCTTCAAGGGGACCAGCTACGACCTGGCACTGCGGCGCCTGAGCAGCAGCCTTGATCTCATGCGGGCCCTGGGCGACAAAGGGGGGACGGCGCTGGTGCTACACGAGTTGGGCCTCGTGGCGCGCGCCCGGGGCAACCTGGAGCAGGCCGCGCGGCTGCAGCGCGAGGGGCTGGCGCTGGCATGGCAGATCGGCGACCGGCGGCGCGCGGCGTTCTGTATGGAGGGGCTGGCCGTTGCGCTCGCCCCAGGCCACCCCGCTGCGGCGGCGCGGCTCTTCGGTGCAGCGGCGGCGCTGCGCACGGCCCTCGGCACGCCAGTGGCAGACGCCGAGCGTGCTGAATACGAGCGCGAGTTATCCACCGTCCGATCCGGCCTCACCACCGAGGCATTCGCGACCGCCTGGACGGAAGGCGTCGACGGGCCTATCGAGCGTGTGATCAGCGAGGCGCTGGCATAGCGAGAGATCCTGTTGATCAGCGCGGTGCGATGCCCTGCAGCACCTCCGCCAGGTCGAGCGTGCGGATCGCGTCCAGCGCCACCTCGAGCGCGCCCTCCGGGCATAGCCCATCCGTCGCGGCGCGCTCATACCCCGCCAGCGCCGCGCGCAGACAGGCAGCGCGCACCGCCTCCGCGATCCGCTCTGGTGTCATCCTGGCGTCCCCTTCAGCCATGGTGCTCTCCTCCTGGTTGCCGTTGACACGTGGCCATAGTAGAGGTCGAGAGCCAGAGGACCCGAACATAGATCGCCCCGTTCCTCCGCTCTCTCCGCTCCTGCTCCGTTCCTCCGCTCCCTCCGCTCCCTCCGCTCCTGCTCCGTTCCTCCGCTCCTGCTCCGTTCCTCCGTTCCTCCGCTCCTGCTCCGTTCCTCCGCTCCTGCTCCGATGACAAGGTTCCGTTCCCCATCCGCTGCCCGAAACGTGCGGTGTGTCCCGTGCTGAGGGGCCGTGGGGTCGCGGCCCGCATCCCTGTACAGGAGGCGACCATGGAGCAGCCGAAGCTGACATTCGGCCAGGCCGAGTTGATCATCAACACCCTGCGCGACAACCCCGGGGGCCCCATGACCCTGGCCGATATTGCGGATATGACCGGGCTGCCGATCGATGAACTTGCCGCCCATCTGGAGGAGCTTGCCGGGCATCAGCTGGTGATCAAAGAGACCACGGTGGACGGCTTCGACACCTACCGCTTTCCAGTGGAGTACCAGCGCGGCTCCACTGGCAACGCCGCCTGAGCGGTCGCTTGCCACAGCGGCTATTGTATACCTCCGGTGGGATTGCTATATAATGCCCCCAGGTGCGCGGGCGCGACGCGGAGAAGGGCATGCAGCACATCCTGGTGGTAGACGACGACCCAGCGGTGACCAGCCTGCTGCGGCGCGGCCTCTCCTACGAGGGCTTCAGCGTTGATGCGGCCTCCAGTGGCGCGGAGGGGTTGGCGCGCGCCCGCCAGCGCCCGCCCGACCTTGCCATCCTCGACATCATGATGCCGGGCATGGACGGGATCGAGGTGCTGCGCCGCCTGCGCGCGGCCGAGCCGCACCTGCCCGTCATCCTGCTCACCGCGAAGGACGCTCCCACCGACCAGGTCCACGGCCTCGAGAGCGGCGCCGACGACTACGTGGTCAAGCCGTTCACCTTCGAGGTGTTGCTGGCCCGCGTGCGCGCCCTCCTGCGCCGCCGCGGCGCCGAGCAGACGCCCCGCCTCACCTTCGCCGACCTGACACTCGACACTGGCAGCCACAGCGTGGAGCGCGGAGGACGGTCGATCGCACTCACCAGCCTGGAGTTCAAGCTGCTGCAGGAGTTCATGGCCCACCCGCGCCAGGTGCTCTCCAAAGAGACGCTGCTCGACCGGGTGTGGGGCTACGACTTCGGCGGCAACGCCAACGTCGTCGAGGTGTACGTCAAGCAGCTACGCCAGAAGCTCGGCGCCGCCGGCGAGCCGCCCCTCATCCACACCATCCGCGGCGCCGGCTACGTCCTCCGCGAAAATCAGTAGGAGTGAGGACTGCGGCCTGAGTCTGCGCTGATTCGGCGCTTGTGGCTCGGCCCTCAGTCCTCAGCCCTTCAGTCGTCCATGCGCTGCGCGCACCTTGCTAGATGACAACCGGGTGGGGTTTCAGGGGGGCCAGGCTCTCCCCTACCCCTCCCGCAGGGATGTTCACGTTAGAGGCGCTGATGTCGATCCGCACCCGCCTCGCGCTCTGGTACGGCGCGCTGTTTGCCGGCGTCCTGCTGCTGTTCGGCGTGCTCACCTACGCGCTCCACGCTCGCGGCCACTACGAGGACCGCGACCGCGCGCTGATCGCCAGCGCGGACCACGCTGCCGAGACCGCGGGCGCCGCCGACCTGCGCCTCAGCGCGGCCCACGCCGACCTAGGTATCGCCCTGCGGCTGTACCGCGGCGGCGCGCTGCTGGAGACAACCGCCGGCGCGGACAGCGCACCGCCGCTCGACCCGGCCGCCATCCTCGCCGCCCCCTCCGGCCCGGCCTATGATGCGCTCGCCGCCCTGGCGCCGCCGGTCCAGCCGCTCGACCTGCCGCGTGCCGGGGCGTTCGGCACGCTCCCTGCGGCGGGCGGCCGCTGGCGCGCCTACGTGCTGCCGGTAGCACACGATTCGTTCATCGTCGCGCTCACGCCCCTTGGCCACCTCGACGCCTCGATGCAGGGGTTCCGGTTGAGCCTGCTCGCGCTCGGCGCCGCCGGCCTCGGCGTGGCACTCTCGGGCAGCATGGCGCTCGCCGAGCGCGCGCTGCGCCCGGTGGACCGCATGGTGGCCACGGCCAGCGCCATCGCCCGCGCCCGCGATCTCACCCAGCGCGTCCCGATGCCGCCCCACCGCGATGAGCTTGGCCGCCTGGCGGAGACCTTCAACACCATGCTCGCCAGTCTGGAGACGGCTTACCGCGCCCAGCAGCGTTTCGTCTCGGACGCCTCCCATGAGTTGCGCGCCCCGCTCACGGCCATCCAGGGCAACCTCGAGTTGCTGCGCCGCCGGCCGGACATCCCCCCCGCCGAGCGCGCCGAGGTGCTGAGCGAGGTGGAGCGCGAGGCCAACCGCCTCACTCGTCTGGTGGCCGATCTGCTGGCCCTGGCCCGTGCCGACGCCGGCGCTACCATCCGCCGCGCGCCGGTGGACCTCGACGCTGTGGCGCTCGAGACCCTGCGCACCGCCCGCCAGCTTGCCGCCGGCCAGTCGCTCGTCCTTGATCCGCTCGAGCCGCTGCAGGTCCAGGGCGACGAGGACCGCCTGCGCCAGCTCGTGCTCATCCTGCTCGACAACGCCATCAAGTATACCCCTGCCGGCGGCCAGGTGAGGCTCGGCCTGCGCGAGCGCGACGGCCAGGCCGAGATCACCGTGCAGGACACGGGCGTCGGCATCTCTGCGGAGGACCTGCCGCACATCTTCGAGCGCTTCTACCGCGCCGACCCGGCCCGCGGCCGCGACCCCGGCGGCACCGGGCTAGGCCTCCCGATCGCCCAGTGGATCGTGGCCCAGCACGGCGGCGCCATCGATATCCAGAGCTGCCCCGGCCAGGGCACAACGGTGACGGTGCGCCTGCCGCTGGGATGACCTGGCCTGCCCACCTGCGATCCCGTGCCGGCCCGCATGCCGGGGGGACCGGGATGGCGCCCGGGATGGCGTGCCGGCCCCCATGCCGGGGGGACCGGGATGGCGCCCGGGATGGCGTGCCGGCCCCCATGCCGGGGGGGCGCAGCAGGCGCGGTCGGCATCGGCGCGACCGCGCCGATGCCGA
>DATMBA010000493.1:0-8699 GCA_035559635.1 Roseiflexaceae bacterium | reverse complement strand
GCCCCGGCCCAGATGCGCCCCGCCCCGGCCCAGATGCGCCCGGCGCCGTTCCACACCTGTAGCACCTGCCCATCCGGATCCACCAGCTGGAACTCGCCGGGCGGATCGGCCCACTCGGTGTAGCCCCAGTAGTGCGTCTCGGTGTCCAGGTCCAGGCCGATGTCCATGCCGGCGTTGGCCACGCCGGGGGCGCAAGCCTCGGCGGGCGAGGCGTCGCACAGCACCGCCTGGCGCGCGTCCACCATGCCGGCGCCCTGCTCCCAGACGCTGTAGAGCGGCCGGCCGCTCTCGTCCAGCGCGGCGCGGGCGGTGGCGAGCAGGCGGTACTTCACCTGCTCGTTGGTCATGCCGGGGTTGGCCTGCAGCATGAGCGCCACGATGCCCGTGACCTGCGCGGCGGCCATCGAGGTGCCACTGAGTTGGTAGTAGGTGTGCTGCTTGTCCGGCGCGCCGATGGCGAAGTCCACGTTGGCCTTCTCCTGGATGCGCGCCTCGGGGATCGCCAGCGCCGAGGTCGAGTCGTCCGGCACCGGCGCGATCGTGCGCGAGGCCGGCACCACCACGTCCGGCTTGACGAAGCCCGACTCGGTGGGGCCGCGGCTGGAGTAGGGCGCCAACTCGTCCGCACCGCTGGCGCTGTAGCGGCCGCTGCGGACCGCGCCCACACTGATGACGTACGGCACGTTCCCCGGCGCCGTGATCGTCCCTGGCTCGGGGCCGCTGTTGCCGGCCGCTGTCACCACCACCAGGCCGGCCTGCCAGGCGCGCATCACCGCCTCGTTGAGCGGATCGGCCCAGTACGGGCCGTACGGCTGCGCGTAGATCGAGAGGTTTAGCACGCGGATGTTGTAGCGCGCGCGATTCTCCAGCACCCACTGGATGGCGTCGATCACGCCGGCGTAGCTGCCGGCGCCGGCGGCGTCCAGCGCGCGGGCGATCACCAGGTTGACCTTGGGGGCCACGCCGGCCGGGCCGCTGAGCGCGGCGCTCAGCGCGACGGCGCGGTTGTCGGCGATCGAGGAGATCACGTGCGTGCCGTGGCCGTTCTGGTCGGTGCTGTTGCGGCCGTTCTGCGGGCCGGTGTTCTCGTTGGCGTCGCTGCGCGGCAGGAAGTCGCGGTAGAGGATGCAGCGCGAGATCCCGCCTGCGGCGTCGCCCTCGACATACAGCGTGCCAGTGGTGGCGTCGTAGAAGTCCCAGCCGCTCTGGGTGCCCTGGCGGTTCTGAAGGCGCATGAAGCCACTGTCGATCACCGCCACGGTGACGCCCCAGCCCTGGAGCGGGAGCTGGGCCGTGCCGCCGCCGGGGACGAGTTGCTGGCCGCTGCAGGTGTCGGTGCGGGTGGCGAGCGCCACCTGATGCAGCGGTGCGGCGCCCACCGCCGCCGAGGGGTAGAGTAGGTAGCCGGCGGTATCGTTCTCGTGCTCGGTGGGCGGCGAGTTGAGCTGGCCGAGCGCGGCGCGCACCGGGGCGTCGGGGTGCAGGCGCAGCGCAGGGTTCACGCGCAGGCGGGCGAGCGCCGTAGGGGGGAGCACGGCCGAGACCCCGCCGATGATCGCCAGCCGCCGCCCCACGATGCCGCCGGCCATACGCACCGCTCGCTCGGCGTCTGCGGCGCTGGCGGCCTGGACGATGTAGGCCGCGCCGGCGCCCGCGGGGGTGGCGGGCGGCGCAGTGGCCTGGGAGAGCAGGAGCACGCCCAGCAACAATGCGAGGATAGCGCTCGAACGGGCCGCCGGACCGACCATCGTTGACCTCCAAGGGCGAGGCCAGGGGAGGGCGCCCCCCGAAACCCCGCCCTAATGTGACAAAATTGTCATCTCAATACCCCCTCATCATACGATAGCGGTCCACGAAACTCCAGAGGCGCGGCGAGCGAGAAGATTACAGGCCGCTCACAGTTTAGCGCCACCAGCGGAC
Source organism: Roseiflexaceae bacterium (assembly GCA_035559635.1). GTDB lineage: Bacteria > Chloroflexota > Chloroflexia > Chloroflexales > Roseiflexaceae > CALJIC01. The sequence goes on along the minus strand of DATMBA010000493.1, from coordinate 6,779 downwards.
GATCAGGTTCGCCAGCAGCGTCAGGACCAGGCTGATCAGCAGCATGGTGCCGAGCGGGATGAACACCGTCAGGTTATCGCGCTCGATCACGATGTCGCCGGGCAGGCGCCCCAGCCAGGGCACCCGCCCCAGCAGCACCAGCACCCCGCCGACGATCACCAGGACGGCGCCGATCCCGATCAGCCAGCGCCCGAGGTCACTGATCATGGCACCCTCGTCTGGCCGGCGCGCTTGCGCCGGCCAATATTCTTGGGGCTGCGCCCCACACCTCCTGGGGGAGGGGTGGAGGGGCTACGCTCCTCCGCATCCACCCGTTTCTCGGGGATGTTTCGGGGGCCTGCGGCCGCCGTAGCCCCCGCCGGGTAATACTTGACTGATGCTCTAGGGTCAATACCTTTCAAATACGGGAGGTGTGGAGGGCTTCGCCCTCCACACCCCACCGGGAAGGGGTTCGCGGGGGCCTGCGCCCCCCGCACCCCCACGCTGCGGGCAGCGCCCGCGTATTTGAAAAGTATTGGCGCTAGGGGCTATCGGCAAACGGCGTTTGCGGAGGCGTGGGGGCGCAGCCCCCAAACAATCTTCTCAGAGGTTCTTTTCGAGGGGCTGCGCCCCGCCAAACCTCCCGCTTTGCGGACATGCTCTAGTACGCTGAAGCGTATGTTGGTGCGCTACGCGCGCCGCCTTCGAGCGGGCTAAAGCCCTTCGGAAACCCTGGGCGGACTTCCGCCGCCATCTACTAGGCGGCAGCCACTTCCTTCTGCTCCAGCGCCGGCGTGGCCCGCCCTTCAATCAGTGCCGGCTGGGACTGCACGGCGATGCGGCGTGGCCGGAACGCCTCAGCCTTCGGCACGCGCACCATCAGCACGCCATCCACGTACTGCGACTGGACGGCGTCGACGTTCAGCGGCAGCGGGAACCGGACCGAGCGCTCGAACCGGCCGGTCGGCCGCTCGCGCAGGTGGTAGCGGGTGCCCTGCGGCAGCTCCGGCTCCCGGAACTCCCCCCGGATCGTCAGGGTCTGCCCAGCCAGGGTGACCTCCAAGTCGTCGGGCCTGATCCCAGGCAGCACGCTCCGCAGCGTGTAGCCCTCGGCGTCCTCGTCGACGTCGACGACGATGTCCGAGGGCCGGCCCGCCGCACGCGGCCATGCAGTGCCGTCGATGAGCCAGTCCAGCAACGTATGCGCCGCAAAGAGATCGGAGAACGGGTCCCAACGGGTGAATACTCTCATACGGGCCTCCTTTCTGCCCCTCGCTATCAGAGGGACGCGAGTGATGCATTCTCATCACTTGAAGGGGTACGTCGAGTCATGTCGTACTCCGGGCGATGCAATGGCGCATCGCCCGGAGGTGACCTTACCACCAGCCCCGCTCCATAGAGCCTGTCCCGGCTCACGAGTCACCCTCATGGCCATCATCGTAATGGGAGCGCGGGCCGTGGCGGGCTGGGATGCCGAATTACGCAGCCTTGACGGCAATGCGGCGCGGCTTGACGCTCTCGCTCTTGGGCAGGGTGATGGTCAGCACGCCGTCCTTGAGCGTCGCGACGATCGAGTCGGCGTCCACCGGCGTGGGCAGGCGGATGCTGCGCGCGAAGACGCCGCTGCCGCGCTCCTGCATCAGGTAGCGCCCGTCCTTGGGCTGCTCGACGCTCACCTCGCCGCGAATGCTGAGGATGTTCTGCTGGACCTGGATGTCGAGCTTGTCACTTGGCACGCCCGGCATGAACGCCGTGACCACATACGCCTCATCGGTTTCGTAGAGGTCCAACGGCATGCTCACTGTGCCGCTCCAGCCGCCGAAGAATGCGCGCGGCAACACCCAACTCTCGTTCAGCAGCTGCTCCATCGCATCCGACAGCCTGAGCGCGTCGGCGAAGGGCTCGAAACGAGTCAGCGCAGTTGTCATCGGTCTCACCTCCTTTCGGCGGGAGTTATCGTTCGCTCTTTCATGTAGCACGCCTGTATTAGCGCTGTGTCAGCGGAGTGTTAACGATGTATTAGCGGTGTATCCGGCACGGGCGTTGATACGCCTCTGCCGGACGGGGTGGGTGCCGAGAGGGCTGCGCCCTGCCGCTTAGCCCTCGCCTGCCACAGCGAAGTGCTCGACCAAGCGCGGGTGACGCAGCTTGCGGAGCGCACGCCCCTCGATCTTGCGCACCTGATCGCGGCGCAGGCCGAGCCGGGTGCTCACCTCATCGAGCGTGCGGAAACAGCCGTCGTCCAGCCCATAGCGCAGCGTCAGCACCTGCTGCTCCTCGGGTGCCAGCTCGGCCAGCGTCATGCGAATATAGTCCTGCGCCAGCTGATCAGCGACCAACTCCTCAATGTCCTCCGCTCGCGGATCGGGGAGCGCATCCTCGAGCGCGATCTCGCCATCCGGATCGATGGGCGCTTCGAGCGAGAGCGGCTCCTGCAACAGCGGCAGAATCGCCTCGATCTTGCGCCGCGTCACCCCCAGCCGGGCGGCCAGCTCCGCCGGCGCCGGCTCACGGCCGAGGTGCTGCGTCAGCTCGGCGTGCGCGCGGCGCAGCCGGATGAGCAGGGCGCGCGTAGTGGCCGGCAGCCGGATCGGGCGGCCCTGGTCGCTCAGGGCACGCTGGATCGCCTGCCGGATCCACCAGGTGGCGTAGGTGGACAGGCGCGCGCCGCGCTGCGGCTCGAACTTCTCGATGGCCTGCAGCAGCCCGATGTTGCCCTCCTGGATCAGGTCAAGCAGCGGCACGCCCCGGCCCGCGTACGAGCGGGCGATAGCCACCACCAAGGGGAGATGTGTCTCGACCAGCCGCTGCCGCGCCGCCTCGGCCACCGCGATCGTCTCCTGGAGCGCGGCCTGCGCTTCCGCGCCGAGGGTTGCGTCGCGCAGCCGCTGGCGCGCGGCCCGGCCGGCCGCCAGTTGGGCCACCAGGTGCTGCTCTTCCTCGGCACTGGGCCGGTGCTGCGCGCGTAGCTCGCGCAGGTAGGCCGCCAGCGCATCGTCATCCGGCAGCGGGGTCAGGAGATCCGGGGGGCCGGCGGGCGCACGGTGGCCCTCAGCTTCGCCCACCCGCGCTCCCTGGCGATCCGTGGCATGCTGTTCGGTCATAGCACCCTCCGTTCGGCGGAGGCCGCCGGCGTCAGTGGGGCGGGGAGTCGTCGGCCACCGGCGCACGCCATGCGCGGACCCGCGCGCCCAGCTCCGCGCCGCCGATCTCCTCGCGCTGCTTCAGCAGGAATGCGCGTGCTCGCATAGTATTATACCGCGCCGTGTCATGCGGCGCGCAGCGCAGCAACGCCTCCTGCTGCGGTAGCGACCCTGCGCTGCGCACAGGGCGACCGGCGTCGGGACCGCGTGTCTGTTGTCGCCAACGTCGAGGAAGGGTGCGCCCTCCCTGACCCCCCTGAAAACAGGCAGGGCCGCTTCGCGCGGCCCTGCCGTAGGCCCACTTGGAGCAATTCTACCGATACGATTGCGCTCTGCCGGCCTCGTGGTCGGTCCATAAAGGTGAGGGACGGGGTTTCAGGGGAGGGCCACAGGCCCTCCCCTGGCTCCTCCCCGCTCCATCACCATCAAGGTGACAAGCCACTAGCCGGCCTTGACGGTGATCCGCTTCGGCCTGGCCGCCTCGGCCTTGGGAACGCGGATGGTCAGGATGCCATCGGCGAGGTTGGCCTTGATCCGCTCAGTCTCCACCGCGGTGGGGAACTGGATGGTGCGGCTGAAGTCGCCAAAGCGATGCTCCCGCACGTGGTAGCGGACGCCCTCCTGCGGTTCGGTCTGCGTATGGCCCTTGATCGTCAGCACGTTCTGCTGCGCCGTGATCTCGAAATTGTCCGGCCTGAGGCCCGGCACCGCGAGCTTAGCGACGTACTCCTGCTCCGTCTCGTACAGGTCCAACGGGACCTGGCCGGCGCCGGCCCAGCCGCGTGGCCGCACAAAGCTCTCGGTCAGCAGCTGGTTCATCGCATCGCGTAAGGTCGTCATCTCCTGGAAGGGATCCCATCGTGTCAGTTCAGTCATAGGTGTACCTCCTTTCGATGTCGCCGGTGAGCCTGTGGCTTGACGGTGACGATGCTGAACGCGGCGGCCAGTACCGGGTGTAGTGCGCCACTGCGGGCGCTACGGCAGGGGCAAATGATCGGTGCAGACGCGCTCCCCGTAGCTGTCTCTGTGTTTCCACCCGGCCAGCCATCTATCGATAGTCACGCTCCTGGCTGGGATGCGACCACCTGTGGTGAGGCCAGACCCCACCCTACCTGGCAGAAGGGGGCCGGCAAGGGACCTCGGCCCCGCGCACCCTTGCCTCGTCGTCGTCCGGCTGCTGGACCGCAAGCATGTTCTCGACGCGCCAGACCAGCGGCGCGCGCCGCGCGATCTCCTCGGCGGCCCGGCGTGCGGCGGGCGAGGTCACCAGGCCGCGCAGTGTGACGACCCCACACTCGCTGCTCACCGCGATCGTCTCCCATGTCGTGCGCTCGTCCAACGCCAGTGCCGCCTCGATCAGCGCAGCGATCTGGGTATCGGTGAGGAGATGGTTATACACGCGCCCCATGCCGGGTATCGCGGCCATCTGCGCCGCGGCCTGGCTGGCCAGGCTGCGCTCCGAGACGCACCCATCCAGGATGACGTTGCCCCGCGGCGTGACGGTAGCGCAGAGATTGGGCGCGTGCGGCGCCAGGTCGGTCAGGATCGGCGTGATCCGTGCGGCGAGGCCGGCGCCTACCAGGTCCGCGGCGCCAGGCCCGATCGCCGGCGCCGCGCGCCACTTGTCGCCGTCAGACCGTGCCGGCGCCCATCCCCAGCCGAGAGAACGGCCTAGTCCAACCGCCATAGCTCGCTCCTCGCGCTCTCAGATACCGATAATCTGACGCTTCAGCATCCCATAGCGGCGCCTGAGCTGCCAGACCCGCCATCCGATCGCGAGCACGACGATGCCAGCGATCACGAAGAGCGCCGCAACAAGCGCCGTGAGCAACTCGGGCCAGATCAGGATCGCGATCCCCCAGGCGATCAACAGCAGCCCCTGGAGCAGGTACATCCACCATAGTGTGCCGAGATCTCGGATCAGATAATCCAGGAAGCGCAGGTCAATGTAGCGATCCATCGCCGCCTCACCTTCATGGGGAGTGTGAGCGGTGAAACGCCTCACGCCGCCTTTTCAACCAGACCCTTATATGGCGCCGACGAACTGCGCACCCCCCAGGAGGGTTGCGCCGGAGAGACTGCGCCGGCCGTCGTGGCGGAGACAGGCTGGGCGGCCGGCGAGGGCGCGGAGCCCTGGGGGGCGAACCGCGGCAGCGTGCGCAGGTTCAGCGCGCGCACCTCCGCCGCATCCAGTGGGCGCTCCCCCCAGAACACGAGCAGATCACTCGCGGCGTCATACATGTAGCGCTGACGCCGCCAACCCTGCTGAGCGTCGGCGCGCAGGATATCCACCGTCCAGCGTTCTGCCGCAGGGTCGAATCGCTCGTCGAGCACCCAGACCAGCGTCGACCCGCTCAGCACGGTCGCCAGCCTGCGGTCCCGGGCAGGACGAGTCGACGCCGGGTCGCGCACCGGCTGGATGGCCGCCGCTGGTACGGTCACCGATCGAGACGGTGCATGCTGGGCTGGGGCGCGCCCCAGCCAACGCCATCTGTGTTGAGCCAGCGCTGTCATGGCACTCACCTCGTTTCCAGGCATCGCTCCAGGTGCTCACCCTCCCCCACACTAACGTGGTCCTCTACCGTGTGCTCATCACAGATAGACATACAGCAGCCACGTTAGAACGTCGCTAGCGCTGCGTTAGAACGAGATTAACGAGGGCCATCTGTGCTGGGAGCTATGGTCCGGGTCGATCACGGCATACTTCAGCCGACCGGCGAGGACATCACGGCACAGGGCGTCGGCTTCGATCGGTCGAGGCAGCATAGCCCCCCCTAACGTGAACATCCCTGCGGGAGGGGCAGGGGAGGGCCAGGCCCTCCCCTGAAACCCCACCCGGTTTTCATCTGGCGGTGTGCGCGCAGCGCATGGACGACTGATATGAAAAAGGGCGGGCCAGGGAGGGCGTTGCCCGCCCTGGCCTCCACTCGCTTCGGCTGGCGCATGCGGCTGCGCCGCATGCGAGTCTAGCGCGCAGCGCTGCCGGCCTGCGGCATCGCCTGCTCGCCCCGCTCGCTCCGCCTGAGCGCCAGCCCGGCGATCAGCCCGGCCAGGACCACCACCAGGCCGATCCAGAACGTCTCCGGCTGCGGCAGCGCGATGCCCAGCCATCGGTCGAGCGCGTAGCGGCCCGGCCCGGCCAGGCCGAGCACCGCCGCGACGGCGATCAGCACCAGGTTGTACTCACCGCCACCGTTGCTCAGCCACAGCCCCTTGCTCGCGTGGACCAGCGCGATCGCCATCAGGTGCACCGCGATGATCGCCAGCGGGCCGATCGGGTGGAGCAGGCCGAACGCCGTGAGCAGCCCGCCGCCGAACTCCGCCAGGCCCGCAACGAGCGCCCAGAAGCGCGCCGGGTAGAGGCCGAGCGAGCCGAGCCATCCGGCCGTCCCCGCCAACCCGTAGCCGCCGAACCAGCCGAACAGCTTCTGCGCCCCGTGGCCGGCCATCACCAGGCCGACGACAACCTGCAAGATCAACAGGCCAAGATCGATCGTCATACGGCATCACCTCCCGTTCAGCAATCTGCGGTTTGGCTCTTCTCTCTTCATAGCGCGGCGGTGTTAGCGGCGCATAAGCGGGGTATTAGCGCTGTATTAGACACAAGACCTTTCAAATACGGGAGGTGTGGAGGGCTTCGCCCTCCACACCTCCCCC
>DATMBA010000492.1:0-4688 GCA_035559635.1 Roseiflexaceae bacterium | reverse complement strand
CCCTACAGCCGGCTCAGCAGTGGCACGTTGGAGACGGTGGGTGCTATCACGCGCGAGGACCTGGCCGCCTTCCACCGCCTCTACCACCCGGCCGCCGCGGCCATCGCGGTGGTGGGGGACGTGGACCCGCCGGCGGTAGTGGATGCGCTGGAGCGCACCTTCGGCGCCTGGATGCCCCACGGCGCGCCGCCGCGCCAGAACCTCCCGCCGCCCACGCCCATCCGTGGGGTGCAGCGGCGCGATGTGGCGCTGCCCGGCAAGAGCCAGAGCGACGTCATCTGGGCCGTGCACGGTCTCTCGCGCCTGGACCCGGACTACTACGCGGCCAGCGTAGCGAACATGATCCTCGGCCGCATCGGGCTGGGCGGCCGGCTCGGCGAGCGCGTGCGCGAGGAGCGCGGCCTGGCCTACTACTGCGGCAGCAGCCTGGAGGCCGATCTGGGCGCGGGGCCGTGGGCGGCGCTGGCGGGCGTGAACCCCTCCGATGTGGACGAGGCGATCGCGGCGATGTTGGAGGAGATCGAGCGCTTCACCAGCGACGGGCCGACCGCCGAGGAGTTGAGCGATGCCCAGGACTACATGACCGGTAGCACCGTGCTGGGCCTGGAGACGAACGACGGCATCGCCGGGACGCTGCTGGGTATCGAGCGCTACGGCCTGGGCCTGGACTATATCGCCCGCTACCCCGGCATCATCCGCGCCATCACCGCCGAGGACGTGGTGGCCGTGGCGCGCAAGTACCTCTCCACCACCGACTACGTGGTGGTGACCGCCGGGCCGGGGCGGGAAGCCAGGACTGAGGACTGAGTGCTAACTCCGTCCTCAGTCCTCAGCACTTCGCTATGTTGCGCTACGCACACCTCGCGGTGGAGGGCCGCGCGATCCACTACGCCACCGAGGGTGGCGGACCGCCGCTGCTGCTGCTGCCCACGCCGCCCTTCGACCACCGGCTGTGGGCGCCGGCGATCCCGTATCTCTCGGGCCGCTTCCGAGTGGTGGCGCCGGACCTGCCGGGCTTCGGCGGGTCCGAGGCCGCCGAGCAGGACGGCGCCCCCGACCAACTGGTGCGCACGGTCGCCGGATTCGTGACGGCGGCGCGCATGGTGCCCTGCGCGGTGGCGGGGGCAGGACTCGGCGGTGGCGCGGCCCTCTGGCTGGCCGCGCGCTACCCCGAGCGGGTGAGCGCATTGGTGGCGGTGGGCGCGCTGGGGTTGGAGGTGTGGCCGGCCACGGCCCAGGCCCGGCTGGCCCGCGCGTTGCGCGGTGTGCCCGGGCTGCTGTCCTTTGGCGTGCGGCTCGCGCCGCGGGCCCATGCGCGCTGGTACCTGCGGGCGGCGTTCGCCGACGAGGGTCTGATCGACGAGGCGCTGGTGGGCCAACTGGCGGGGACGCTGCGCACCAAAGCGGCGCGGCGAGCGCTGGCGCGCACTCTGGTGCGGCTGGACGACTGGCGCAAGCTGGGGCGGCTGCTCGGCGCGGTGCGCGCCCCGGCCCTGCTGGTGTGGGGCGAGCGCGACGCGCTCTACGGGCTGCCGGCGGCCGAGCGGCTGCGCCACGCCATCCCTGGCGCGCGCCTCACCACCCTGCCCGGCGCCGGCCACCTGCTGCCGCTCGAGCGGCCGGTGGAGCTGGCCGAGGTGATGCGGCGCTTCCTGCTGGGGCAGTAGCCAGTAGAGGGGCGGGCCAGGGAGTCGAATCCCTCCCATCAAACCGAAGGGTTTGGGTGGAGCTATAGAGCGGAGCACAGCAGTGATACAAGCAGAGGGCTTGCGCCGTATCGAGTTGGAGGGCGCCTTCAATGTGCGCGATGTGGGCGGCTACCCCACGCATGACGGCCGGACCACCCGCTGGCGTCGGCTGCTGCGGGCCGACAGCCTGCACCGCCTGACCCCCGCCGACCAGCGGGCGCTGCTGGAGTACGGCGTGCGGACGATCATCGACCTGCGGCGGCCCTCCGAGGTGGCGCGCGATCCAAACGTGTTCGCCGCCGCTGGCGGGGTGGCCTACCGCAACCTGCCGTTGTTCGGCGACGAGTTGACCCCGGTGGTCGAGACACCCGCGCGCTCACTGGACGAGCTCTACCGCCTGTGGCTCGACCACTGCCACACACAGATCGGCGCGGTGCTGGCGGGTGTGGCCGAGGCCGAGGCTGCCCCGGTGGTGGTGCACTGCTTCGTCGGCAAGGACCGCACCGGCCTGGTGGTGGCGCTCGCGCTCGGCGCGGCCGGCGTGCCGCACGAGACGATCGCCGATGACTATGCGCTCAGCGCCGGCCTGCTCGCGCCGCTGATCGTCGAGCTGCGCGAGCGGGTGCGGCTGGCCGGTGAGGATCTAGAGCGCTACGACCGCATGACGATCTCGCCGCGCGAGAAGATGCTGGGGGTGCTCGGCTACCTGGACGAGCGCTACGGCGGCGTGCCGGGCTACCTGGAGGCGATCGGGCTGAGTGCGGCGCAGGTGGAGCGGCTACGGCGCCTGCTGCTGGAGTAGGGGTGATCCACGAAGGGCACGAAGGACGCGAAGACGGGCACTTTTGAGTGGCAGGCGAGACGAACCAGCCATACAGTTTGCAGCGCTGGCTACCACCGCCGCTCACGGTCTCGAGAACCCTTCGTGTCCTCGTGGTTAGCGCGCGCCTGAGCGCCTCGGCCACACCCGCCGGAGGAGCAGGAGCAGCGCCAGGAAGCCGAGCAGGGCCAGGATGAAGGCCAGCAGCGGCACGAGCACGGCCAGCACCGAGAGCGTGAGCGAGCCGAGATCCTCGAGGAAGCTGACCACCGGGTTGGCCACGCCGGCGGTGGTGGCGGTGGCCACCGGGCGGGCGGCCGCGCGGGCGCCGTGGGTCAGGCCAGCCAAGATCACGCCGCAGATCGCCGCCAGCACCGGGTTCACCGCGCCGGCCTGGCCGTTGGCGGCCATGAACAGCACCGCCCCGGCCACCGGGTGGATGATCACGCCGACGGCGTGGAAGGCGTGGTCCACCGCCGGCACCTTGTCCCCCACGAAGTCCACCAGCGCCAGCACGCCGATCGCCAGCAGCACCCACGGGTTGGACAGCACGTCGTAGGGTGCGCTGAGGCGCACCAGGTCCGTGTAGCGGTCCAGCAGGCCGATGACGAGCAGCGGGATGTAGGCGTTCAGCCCGGCGGCGGTGGAGAGTCCGAAGGCGGACAGTAGGCTGGCGATCGGATTCATAACGCGCTCCGCGCGGGGTCGGGGGCCTACAGCCCCAAGATCTCGCTTTCCGCTGGTGTGGGGCGTTGCTGCACACCAGCGGAAAGCAGCAACGCTACGAGCGTGCTGGCAGATTCTACGCCGCGAGCGGCGATTTGTTGCAGGAGGAGCAGGATGGCAGCACAGGATGAGGGGCGCTGGTTCCCGATCGCGCCGGGCATCGTGCGGCGGACGCTGGTGGCCGGCGAGCGGATGATGCAGATACTCGTGACGCTCGAGGCCGGCAGCCAGCTGCCGCTCCACAGCCACCCGCACGAGCAGGTCTCGCACGTGTTGCGCGGCCGGCTGCGCTTCCATATCGCCGGCGAGCGGCGCGAGCTTGGCCCGGGCGAGTCGCTCTGCATCGCGGGGGGCGTGCCGCACGCGGCGGACGTGCTGGAGGAGGCGCTGGTGGTTGACACCTTCAGCCCCCCGCGCGAGGACCTGCTGGCGCAGGACCAAGCCGAGGACTGAGGATCTAGTCCGTGGTCCTCGCTCCTCGGTCCTCGGTCCTGGCCCCCCGCCACAGCTCGATGATCTGGCGCGAGATCGTGAAGGGCGGCGGCAGCTCGGGCAGGTCGTCGCGGGTGAACCAGCGCGCGTCCGCCAGTTCGGCCGCGTCGATCGCGATCTCGCCGCCGGCGTACTGCGCCAGGAAGCCGATCATGATCTGGTGCGGGAAGGGCCAGGGCTGGCTGCCGACGTAGCGCAGCTCGCCCACCGCCACGCCCACCTCCTCCTTCACCTCGCGGGCCACACAGTCCTCCAGCGTCTCGCCCGGCTCCACGAAGCCCGCCACCAGGCTGTAGCGCCGTCCCCAGCCCGGCTTGCTCGCCAGCAGCGCCCGCTCGCCGTCATGCACCAGGACGATCACCGCCGGGCTGACGGGCGGGTAGACGGTGTGGCCGCAGGCTGCGCAGGCGCGCCCCCAGGTGCCCGCGATCGAGCCGAGCGGCTGGCCGCAGGCCGAGCAGAAGCGCGCGGTGCGCCCCCACTGGACGATCTGCGCGGCGTAGACCGCCAGCGCCGCCGTCTCGGGATCGGCGTCCGCCAGGATGGTGCGCAGGCCCGCGGCGCGGTAGCCCTCCGGCGGCGGCGCCAGCGGGTCGAGCGCGCCCGCCAACACCGGGGTGTCGCCCAGCGTTCCGAGCAGCAGCCGGTCCACCACCGGCGCCACGGCGGGGGCCTCGGTGGTGCCGGGGAGGAGCGCCGCTGGCCCCTCGGCGGGCACCAGGATGTCTGCGCCGCTCAGCAGCACCCAAAGGGCCTCCCCCTCGGCGGGCGCGGCGGGCGGGTAGAGTCGGCGGAACGTCGGGCGGGTCATAGACTCTCTGTGTTTCATCACGAAGGCACGAAAGCACGAAGACACAAAGGCGTGATAGATTTCTTCGTTGCTTCGCGTCTTTATGGGTGCGGCTAGGGTGTGGTGTGGCGGATCGGCGGGCCGGAGCTGGACTCGTCGCGGTTGAGCCAGC
>DATMBA010000491.1:0-2413 GCA_035559635.1 Roseiflexaceae bacterium | reverse complement strand
ACGCCCCCGGCATCACGCCGGAGGCTCCCGAGATCGGTCCGGTGCGCAGCGCGCGTCTGTACTTCGTGCAGTGGGCGATGGGTTTCGGCGGGATGTATGTCCACGCCGGCGGCTCGCCACAGGCGTTAGAGCTGGCGCAGAGCACCGGCGCGATCGTTGACCTCGACGCGCTATTCCGCGCCAGCAGCATCTACTTCCGGCGCAGCGTCGAGCGCGCCGCGCCGCACAATCTGTACACCGGCACGCCCGAGCTGGCGAGCGCCGCCGCCGCGCTCGACGAGGGCGAGTTCAGCCGCCCCGACGTCGGCTTTCTCTTTAAGCCCGACGCACCGGAGAGCGACAGGCCCCCATCGCAGCAGGTGAGCTACTTCTTCCTCTACAAGGAGGATGACGCTGGCTGGCAGTATGACCCGGCCACCAACAGTTACCTGCGGCTGCGGCGCGGCAAGCCCGCGCGAGATGCCGCGACGGGCGAGCAACTGCGGGCGAAGAACGTGGTGGTGCTGGAGGTGCAGGAGGCGCCCATCCCCGGCGACCCCAAGGGGCGCATCGAGCAGCAGGTGATCGGCACGGGCAAGGCGCGCCTGTTCATGGACGGCGTCGAGCGTGAGGTCACCTGGCGCAAGGACGCCGCCGAGGCGCCGTTGGTGTTTGTTGAGGCCAGCGGCGCGGAGGTGCGTCTCAACGCCGGCCCGGTCTGGATCGTCGCGCTCCCGACGCTGGAGAACCTCTCCGTGTCGTAGCGCGGCCCGATTCACCCACAGACACGAAGGCACGACGTTTTTAGAAACGTCGTGCCTTCGTGGTTATGAGGATCGCGTTACTACAGCTCCCGGCGTCCCTCGAGCGCCGAGCCGAGCGTGCCGGGGTCCGCCCACTCCAGATCCCCGCCGGTGGGCAGCCCGCGCGCCAGCCGCGTGACCCGCACGCCCAAGGGCACCAGCGCCCGCTGCAGGTGGAAGGCCGTCGCCTCGCCCTCCAGATTCGGGTTGGTGGCCAGGATGACCTCCTCCAGCGGCTCGGACCGCACCCGCGCGATCAGTTCGTCGAAGTAGATGTCCTCGCGCCCCATCCCCTCCAGCGGCGCGATGCGGCCGTGGAGCACGTGGTACAGACCGCGGTACACGCCGGTGCGCTCGATCGCCAGGGCATCCAGCGGCTCCTCCACCACGCAGACCAGCCGCTGGTCCCGCGCCGGGTTGGCGCACACCCCGCACAGCTCCCCCTGGCTGATCAGGTAGCAGCGCGAGCAGAAGCGCACGCTCTCCTTGAGTTGCGCGATCGCCTCGGCCAGCGCGCGCGCCTGCTCCTCGCCAGCCCGCAGCAGGAAGAACGTCAGCCGCGAGGCGCTCTTGGGGCCGATGCCCGGCAGCCGGCTGAACTCCTCGATCAGCCGCGCCACCGGCTCGATCAGGATCGTGTTGTCGGCGCTATTCGTCATAGAACGAGTGCTGAGTGCCTCTCCGGCTACCCCGGATAGGGTGGGGCTGTCCCCTCCCCGCGGTATGCGGAGAGGCGTTAAAATCCTGGCAGCTTCATCCCGCCGGTGAGCGGGCCCAGGCGCCGCTCGGCCAACTCCTGGGCCTTTTTGCTGGCGTCCTCGATCGCCGCCACGATCAGGTCCTGCAGCGTCTCGATGTCCTCCGGGTCCACCACCTCGGGGGCGAGCTTGACCGACTTGACCTCGCGGTGGCCGTTCATGGTCACGCTGACGTAGCTGCCGGCGGTGCCTTCGACGATCTCGTTGGCCAACTCCTCCTGGATCTTCTGCATCTGGCGCTGCATCTGCTGGGCCATCTGCTGCAGCTGTCGTGGGTTCATGCTCACTCCTTCTCGTCCTCCACGCCGATGATGTCGGCGTCGAAGATGTTCAACGCGGCTTTGACCAGCGGGTCCCTTCGGCTGGTGCGGATCTGCTCGCGCAGCACGTTCGGGTTTTCGCGGCGCTGTTCCTTGACCACGCATTGCACCGTGTAGTCGGCGCCCGTGTGTTTTTTGAGCACACGTTCGAGCGTGTGCTTTTTCTGTGCCTCGAATCGCGTGATCAAAAACTCGTTATCAACCTCAAGGACTAGTTCATTACCTCTGACATCAATGGGGCGCACGCCGCTGTTGAGCACCGCCTGGAACATTCTGTCGAGCGCGCGAACATCGCGGACGATCTGGGACCAGATGCTTTCGATATACTCGAAGGTCGCTGCGTCGGCGTTGGCGCTCTCGATCGCGCCAGGCTCCTCCTCGTGCGCCGTCTCTGGCAGGCCCGCGGCGGGGGTGTCGGCGGGCGCCTCGGCCGGGGCGCCGGACGCCGCCGGGCCTGGCGCCCGCTCCTGTGCTCCGTGCGCCAGGAACGGGTCTTCGGCCAGGGGCGGTGCGGCGGGGGGCGGCACACGCGGCTCCGCCGACGGCGGGCGCT
>DATMBA010000490.1:0-40056 GCA_035559635.1 Roseiflexaceae bacterium | reverse complement strand
CCGCCAGCACCCCCGGGCCCACCGCCGGCACCATCACCTCCGGCGCCAGGTACTCGGTCACCTCGTGGTCCAGGCCGAGGCGCTGCAGGCCGGCGGCTGCCAGCACGATCGCGTCGTAGCGCCCGTCGCGCAGCTTGCGTAGGCGGGTGTCCACGTTGCCGCGCAGGTCCTCGACGCGCAGGTCGGGCCGGAGGGCGCGCAGCTGGCAGGCGCGGCGCAGGCTGCTGGTGCCCACCAGCGCGCCCGCGGGCAGCGCCGCGAGCCGCAGCCCCCCGCGCGACACCAGGGCGTCCCGCGGGTCGGCCCGCCGCGGGAAGGCCACCAGCGCCATATCGGGCGGCAGCGCGGAGGGCAGGTCCTTGGCGCTGTGCACCGCGATGTCCACCCGGCCGGCGCGCAGCGCCTCCTCGATCTCCACCACGAACAGCCCCTTGTCGCCGATCGCGCTCAGCGGCCGGTCGAGGATGACGTCGCCTTTGGTCGTGATGTGCTGGACGGCCACCTCCAGGCCGGGGTGGGCCGCCAACAGCGCCGCGCGCACCATGTGGGTCTGAGCGAGAGCCAGTTTGCTGGCGCGGGTTCCTATGACTAACGACCAACGACCAACGACTAACGACTGATCGGTCAATTGTATGCTGGTGTCACTCATCGAACGGCGTCCCCGCATCAACAGTATAGTCCGCGACCTGCTCCTGGAGCGCATCAGGCCCAAGAACCGCACGTCACAATGCATGCAACTTCGCCACGAGCTTCTCACTCGCCCGGCACGCTTCACGAAGCCCCGCTTTGTTCGTGAGGTGGTCTCGACGACTGATGAGATGCTGGCAGGCCACCGTTTCGATCAGCGAGCGGATCGCCATACCGAGGAAGCGCGCCTGTGCTGGATCTGACGGGCCGGTGGATCCCTCTGCAATATTCAATGCGACAGATACTGCAGCTCGCCGAAGCTGCGAGGCCAGGTTATAGTCCTCTATCTTCGGTAATTGCCCGGCAATGCTGTAGCAAAGATCGGCGTACTCTCTCGCGAGTTGCCATACTCAGAGGTGCTCAAACTTGTGCATTCCTGCTGTTTCCTGTGAGATGAGGGCTGTCTGCTGGTCGTTCTTCGCCTACGGCAGGGCTGGTGGTCATCTGTCATCCGTCATCCGTCATCCGTCGTTCGTCATCCGTCATCCGTCGTTCGTCGTCCGTCGTTCGTCGTTCGTCATCCGTCGTCCCGGCGCGCCACCGAGGCGATTACCTCGACGAATTCCGGGTCGGCGTTGGGCATGGAGATGCGGCGCAGCGTTATACCCAGTTCGGCGGCCTTCGCCTGCGCCTCTCTGTCGATGTCCCACTGCACCTCCAGGTGATCGGCCACGAAGCCGAACGGCGCGCTGACCACGCCGCGCACCCCCTCGGCGTGCAGCGCCTCCAGGTAGTCCAGGATGTCCGGCCCGAGCCAGGGCTCGCCGGTCATGCCGGCGCTTTGGTAGCAGAAGCGCCAGTCCTCCAGACCTAGCAGCGCGGCGATCCCGGCAGCGCTCTCGCGCAACTGCTCGGGGTACGGATCGCCCAGCGCTACAATCTTCTCGGGCAGGCTGTGGGCGCTGAAGAGCACCTTCGTCGCGCCGCGCTCCTCGGAATGGAACTGCTCCAGCGTCGTGCGGATGCGTTCGGCGATCAGGCGGCGGAAGCCGGGGTGCGCGTGCCAGGACTCGACGAAACGCAGCGCAAAGGGGCGTTCGGCCCCTTCGAGCGCACGGGTGATGGCGGTGCGGTAGCCCTCCAGACTGTAGCGCGAGTAGTGGGGCGCCAACACCACCGCCGTCACCTCGCGGATGCCGGCCGCCAGGATATGCGGCACGGTCTCGGCGATGAACGGGTGCCAGTGCTTCATACCCACGAACACCCGGTAGCGGCCGGGGGTCTCGGCATCCAGCCGGCGCTGCACGCCCGCGGCCACCGCGAAGGTCAGCTCCTTGAGCGGCGTGCGCCCACCCACCAGCCGGTAGCGCTCGCGCAGCCGCTCCAGCGCCTCGGGCGCGGGCCTGCGCCCGCCGCGGATGTGGGTATAGTACGGCTCGACGTCGTCCAGTGTATCGGGGGTGCCGTAAGCCAGGATCAGAATGCCAGTCGGCGCTGCGCCTGTGTCCATGCGCTCCTCAGAATAGGTGGTGGGAGGGGCCGGGGGAGGGCCTGGCCTTCTCCTAGCCCTTCCCATAGCTATGCACAAAGGAGACGAGCCGCCGCACGTGCTCCACCGGCGTCTCGGTGAGGATGCCGTGACCGAGGTTGAAGATGTGGCCCGGGCGGCCGGCGGCGCGGTCGAGGATCGCGCGGGCGCGGCGCTCGATCTCCGGCCAGGGGGCAAACAGCGCAGCCGGGTCCAGGTTACCCTGCACGGCCAGGCCCGGCCCGAGCTGCGCCCAGGCGTCGTCCAGGTTCACACGCCAGTCCAACCCCACCACGTCTGCGCCGGTGTGGCGCAGCAGGCCGAGCAGTCCGGCGGTGCCCGTGCCGAAGTAGATGACGGGGACCGCCGACCGCCGACCGCCGACCGACGGCGCTTCGCGAACAGCACCTGTGGTCGGTGGTCGAACCGCCGCGATAGCGCGCTGCACGTAGGGCAGCACGTACTCGGCGTAGTCGCCGGGGGCGAGCGCACCGGCCCAGCTGTCGAAGAGCTGCAGGGCGTCCGCGCCGGCCTCGGCCTGGGCCGCGAGGTACGCCCCCACCAGGTCGGCGAGCTTGGCCATGAGCGCGTGCCAGGCGACCGGGTCGCCATACATGAGCTGCTTAGTGCGGCGGTACTCGCGCGAAGCGCCGCCCTCGATCGCGTAGCTGGCCAGCGTGAAGGGCGCGCCGCTGAAGCCGATCAGCGGGATCCTCCCCGCCAACTCGCGCTTCGCCAGGCGGATGGCCTCCAGCGTGTAGCCCACCGCCTCGCGCGGGTCCGGCACGTGCAGAGCCGCGATCTCCGCTGCCGAGCGCACCGGGTTGTGGATCACGGGACCCTCGCCGGCCTCGTAGGTCAGGCACAGGCCCATGCCCTCCAGCGGCGGCAGGATGTCGGCGAAGACGATCGCCGCGTCCACGTCGAAGGCCCGCACCGGCTGCATGGTCACCTCGGCCGCCAATTCTGGCGTCTTGACCATCTGCAGAAAGCCGTAGCGCTCGCGCACCGCCCGGTACTCGGGCATATAGCGGCCAGCCTGGCGCATGAGCCATACGGGGGTCGTGTCTACCGGCTCACGCCTACATGCCTTTATAAAGCGATCGTTGGTGATCAAGAGGTTCTTGCCTTCGAACTGCGAGATGCGAGATACGAAATGCGAAATGTGGAGAATCTCCACCTTATTCTACATTCATCCGATCAACTCAAGCGCCTCCCTGAGCGGCCGATGGATCCCGGTGATGATCGGGGTGTCCTTGAGCGTGTAGCGGCGGGCCTCGGTGTCCCGCAGCGCCACCACGAGTTGGCTGAAGCGCGGCAGGTCCTCGCACTCGTAGGCCACCACGAACTCCTGGTCGTCCAGGCCGGTGGCGTAGAGCAGCACCTGGCGGATATCGGCGTACTCGTGGCCCACGCGCATGTGCTCGTTCATCATGCCCTGGCGCGCGTCGCGGCTCATGAGGTACCACTCGGTAGTCTTGCTGAAGGGGTAGACCACCAGATAGGTCTGGCGCTCGTTCAGGTCGACGGCCTGCTCCTGGGTGGTGGGGCGGCGGGTGTAGCTCGAGGGCCGGGTGAACCCCCAGAGTTGGTAGGTGATCTCGCTGTACACGCCCAGGCCGGTCTGCAGCAGGCGGGCGGTCATCTCCTGCATGGCCTTCACATCGGCGCCGCGCCGCCACAGCAGCAGGTCGGCGCCGGCCTTCATGCCGATCGTGCTGTAGGCCCAGGTAGCGATCTGCGGCGCGCGCTCCTCCACCGCGCGCGCGAACGCCTCGCGGCCATCGGCGCGCGCCTCCCGCGGCAGCCGCCGCCACGCCGGGTCCACCTTGAAGGCGGTGTACTGGACGAAGTAGGGGGCGGCTGTGTTCTCAGCGTCGTTTGCCATAAAAACCTCTCCCAGTTACAGGGAGGGGGTATTCAGGGAGGGCACGCCCTCCCTGACCCTCCCTTATCATCTGACACGCCTCACACATCCGCCGGCAGGCGGAACAGCTCGCGCGCCGCCTGGATCAGCGCCGCGCTTGCCTCGGGCGACTTGATAGTCGTGATCGGGCCGTGCAGCAGCTTGTTGACGATCGCCGCGCTGAGCGCCCGGATGGCCTCGCGCTCGCGCTCGGTCAGCTCAGGGCAGCGGGCGAGGGTGCGCTCCAGCTCGGCCAGGCGGATGGCCTCGGCCCGTTCGCGCAGCGCCCGGATGGTGGGCACCGCCTGCTGGGCCGCCCACCACTCCGTGTAGCGCTCCACGGCCCCCTCCACCAGCGCCTCGGCGCGGGCGATCTCCGCGGCGCGCGCGGCGCGGTTGGCCTCGCACACTGGCCGCATGTCGTCCACATCCAGCAGTGTCACGCCCGGCACGTCCCCCGCGCCGCGCTCGATGTCGCGCGGCACGGCCAGGTCCAGCAGCAGCAGGCGCTCGCGCCCGGCCAGCGCACGCGCGGCCATGGCGGCGTCGATCACCAGGCCGGGCGCGGCGGTGGCGGCGATCACGACGTCGGCCGCGCGCAGCCCCTCCTCCAGCCGCTCGATCGGCAGCGCGGTGGCCCCGTGCCGGGCGGCCAACTCCGCGGCCCGCCCCGGCGTACGGTTGATCACCGTGGCCGCCACATCCGGCTCGCCCGCCAGGTGCTTGAGCACCAGCTCGGCCATGCGCCCGGCACCCACCACCAGCACTCGTGCGCCCGCCAGCCCTCCGCGCACCTGGCGCGCCATATCTACCGCTACCGAGACCACCGAGAGCCGCCCGGCGGCGATGCCCGTCTGGGTGCGCACCTGCTTGCCAGTGGCTAGCGCGCCGTGCAGCAGCCGGTGGAGCGCGCCGCCGATCGCGCCGGCCGCGTGTGCCGCCACCAGGGCCTCCTTAAGTTGGACCACGATCTGGTCTTCGCCAAGGACCATCGAGTCCAGCCCGGCCGCCAGCCGGTGGACGTGGCGCACGGCCTCCGTGCCGGCGTGGACGTACAGGTGGGGCGCCACGAGCGCGGGGTCAAGCCCGTGCCACTCAGCCAGGAAGCGCCCTAGCGCACGTTGGCCCTCCATCTCGTCCGCCACCAGGCCGCAGACTTCGACGCGGTTGCAGGTGGAGACGATGAAGCCCTCGGCCGCGTGATCGCGCAGCGCCGCCAGCGCCGCCGGCAACTCGGCGGCGGTGAAGGCCAGGCGCTCGCGCACGGCAACGGGCGCGGTGCGCTGATGCACTCCCACAAGCATGATCTGCATACGCTGTTTTACGAGGGGGCGTCCCTCGCGCTCCCCTTCTAAATGCTTGCAGGCCAAGCCTGCGTCATACGGAAAAGGGATTTTCAGGGAGGGCACGCCCTCCCTGCCCCTCCCATATCGCATGTTCTCTTTGGAAGCATTTAGGTGAGGGGCGTCCCGCGCGCTCCCCTGCTGGAGAAGGCTCTACGCGGGGCCTCTCCTTGCGCTCCCCAACTCACCCTGGAGGGCTTCCTCGTACCCGGCGATCGTCCCAAGCAGGATGGCGTCCATGAAGCGGTCGATGCGGCCGTGCAGCTCGGCGGCCGCGGCCAGGTCCGGGGGGTGGGCTATGCCGGGCGGCGGAATCGCGAGCTGCGCGAAGGTGCGCCGGAAGAACAGGAACGCCTCCACGGTGTCGTGCATGCTGGCGCCGGCTGCGCGCGCCTCGCGGCCGTAGTGCGCACCCACCGCGCGCGCCTCGGCCAGGTAGCGGTCGTCGTCCGGCCGGCGGTTGATGTGCTGCATGAGCAGGCCGAGCAGCCGCTGCCCGAGGCCGCGCATACGGTCGGCGCCGGGGCGGGCGGCCAGGCGGGCGTGCCACTCCTGGCGCGCCAGGTCGCGCTCGTCCACACCCCAGCCACCGATGGGCACCGGCGGTTGGGGCGCCAGTGGGAGCGGGGCGGCGTACGCGGCCATCTGGGCCACCGCCGCGCGCGAGAAGCGCCGGTGGCCGCCGAGCGTGCGCTTCATTGGCAGCCGGCCGGCGTCCCCCCAGCGGCGCAGGGTGGAGGCCGCCACACCCAGCAATTCGCTCGCGTTCTGCAACGAGATCCACTCGTCGTCCATGTTGGCGGTCACCGCATCCCTTATCACGCGCGGGCCTGAAGCCTCTTGCTGGTATGCGAAACGTGCTGAAGCGCGTTCCGGTCCAGCCTGCTTCAGGGGCTTGTCACTAGCAGCAGCGGGCTGATGGACTTTTACCAAATAATCGGGTCTCCGGCCTCATCCCACGCCCGGCCGGGCCCAGCGGGCACCCCGCGGCGGGCGAGACTCTGCCAAGCCCGCCTGCGCGGGCTGAGGCCCAGGCCGCCTGCGCGGCCTTCGCGAAGGAGAGCCCACGCGTGGTACCGCGAGGATTCACCCCCACGTGTGCTCGCGACTCGTCACCAGCGCCAGCGCCCGCTCGCCCGCCTCGCGCCCCTGGCGCACGCAGTCCGGGATGCCGACGCCGCGGTAGGCGCTGCCCGCCAGGTACAGCCCCTCGGGGCAGAGCGCGTCGAGCGCCGCCACCCGCTCCAGGTGGCCCACGTCGTACTGCGGGTTGGCGTCCTGCCAGCGGTACACCCGCGCGAAGAGCGGCTCGGCATCGATCCCGAGGATCGCGCGCAGCTCCTCGCGCGCCAGCGCGAGGAGCGCCGTGTCGTCCAGCGCCAGCGCTTCGGGGGTCCGCGAGCCGCCCACGAACACCCGCACCAGCAGGTGATCCTCCGGCGCGCGATGGCGAAACTTCAGCGAGCTGAGCGTCACGGCGTTGACCTGCCGCCCCTCGGCGCGCGGGATCACCACGCCGTAGCCGTCCAGCAGCGAGCCTACGTCGGCCCGGCGGTAGGCCAGGGTGATGGTGCCGGTGGAGACGTAGCGGATCGTGCGCAGCGCCGCGGCCAGCGCCGGCGCCAGCGGGGCCAGCAAGTCCGCGGCGGCGTAGGCGGGCGCCGTCAGCACCACCGCGTTGGCCTCGAGCAGCGTGCCGTCGTCCAGGCACAGCCGGTAGGGGCGGGAGGCGGCCGGATCGTACGCCAGCGCCGTCACGCCGCGTCCGGTGAGGATCGCCCCCTCCAGCCGCAGCACGAGCGCGTCCACCAGCGCCTGCACCCCGCCGCGCAGCGTGACGAAGGGGGCATGCGCGAACGACGAATGACGACCGACGACCGACGAACCATCGCCACCCTCACCAACCGCAGTTGGTCGTCGGTCGTTGATCGTCGGTCGGTGGTCGGTGGTCCGCCGGCGGGCGGCGAGCATGCCGCGGATCAGGCCGCCGTGCTGCGCCTCAAGCTCGCGGAAGCGCGGGAAGGTGGCCAGCACGCTCTGGCGCTCGCACTCGGCGCTGTGGATGCCGGCCATGAGCGGCTCAGCCAGCCGGTCGAGCGCCTCACGGCCCAGGCGGCGGCGGATGAAGGCCGCCAGCGTCTCGTCGGCCGCATCACGGCGCGGCGGGATCAGCAGATCCAGCGCCATGCGCAGCTTGCCGAGCGGCGAGAAGAGCGGCGAGCGTGCGAACGGCACCAGCTTCGTCGGCACGATCAGCATCGTGCCCTCGGGCAGCGGGAGGGGACGGCCGCGGTGCAGCACGTAGGTGGTGCGCGGCATCTGGTTCGAGGCCATCAACTCGTGGCCCAGGCCAAGCTCGCGCACCAGCTCGATCGCCCACGGCTTCTGAGCCACGAACGAGTCCGGCCCGCCCTCCACCACGAACGTCCCGCTGCCCGCGCTGATGCACTCGGTGAGGATCTTGCCGCCCAGCCGCGCCGCGCGCTCGATGAGGGTGTAGCGCATGGGCGCGCCGACGGCCTGTGCGGCCTGCTGCAGGGTGTAGGCGGCGCTCAGGCCGGTGATGCCGCCGCCGATGATCACGATGTGGGGGGCTTCGGCCAGGTTGGCCACAGCCGGGGCGGGGCGCTGGGATAGGTGAGGCCGGGTCATCGCGCTAAACCTGCCAAATCTGTCATAGCTCCCAAAAACCAGCTGTAACTATAGTGGATGGCAGATTTGGTGTCAAGAACGAAAAGCCGGCGCATCGGGCTCCGTCAATGTCCAGTGGTGGCGTCCCACGCCCGCCGCGGGGTGCCCGCTGGTCCCGGCCGGGCGTGGTGCGGAGCCGGGGACGTTGACGGATCCCGAGCCGGCGCAGCAGGGGCTGCGCCGGCTCGGGCTCTCGCTTCGCGCTCTGGTCGGAGGCTGTCGCGGGCGAGCCGCCCGCTCACGTGCGCGGCACCCAGTAGAGCTGATAGCGCTCGACACGCGGCTCGGCTAGTTCGTCGGCCAGCAGACGGCCCGCCGTCTCAGCCGTCAGCGGCATGGCGGCCAGGGTCGTTCCCGCGCGCAGGTACGTGGGCTGCGGCGCCCAGCTGTGCCCTTCGAGCCGGCACACCAGCAGATCGCCCGTCAGGAGCTCGCGCTCGCCGGGCTGCTCGTAGCGCAGCAACAGTGTCGGGCACAGATGTCCGGGCAGCGCCGCATTCGCGCCCAGGCTCACCGGGGGACCCCACGGGCGCGCCTGCGGGTGCGGCGGCGCGCCCAGCGCGCCGCACGCGGTGACCGTCGCGACCTTGACCTCGCTGTAGCTGTCGTTGCGCCCGGGCGAGCCCTCGTCGAAGAAGAGCATCACGGTGCCGTCCGACGAGCCGGCGGTGATCGGGGGGGCGTTTGCCGGCGTGCTGCTCGGTGGATTGCCGCCGTGCGAGTAGCCGGCGATCATCAGCTTGTTATCCCAGCGCACCAGCACGTGTCCATCGAGGGTCGTCACATCGTGCACGTCGGTGCTCCAGCTCGGCGCCCTGTCGTCCGGCTGGCGATCGAGCGGCCGCCCGTCCAGCGGCGGCTGGCCGGCGGGCAGCAGCCACACTTCACCGTGCTCCGGCAGGGTCTGGCCGGCGCCGCTCACGCTCACCCGCACGCTGACGCGCGCCGTGGTCCCGGCCTTTTTGCCCGCGTCCCGCGCCAGCTTGCCGGGGATCACATCGATCACCGGCAGGGGGTGGGGCGTCACCGCATCCCCCCAGTTGTTCAAACACAGCTCCTCCTGGTCCTGGGCATTGCAGCGGGTCACCGTCGTACTGTACACCACCGGGCGCTCCTCCTGATCGGTCCCCACCAGCACCAGGCGATCGTTCTCATGCACCCCATACAGCGCCAGCCCATCGTCGGCGAAGCGCGCGTCCGGCCCGCCCTGCGCGATGATGCGCTCGACCGCGCCGCCTCGCTCACGCAGCAGGTAGACGCTGAATCGCTCGGGCGCCAGCCCTGGCGGGAGATCGGCGCGCCGCAGCACCAGGGTGGGATCCGGCGCCACCGCCGTGAGCTCCCCGGCGCGGCGGAACTGCGGCAGCGGCAGCGGCAAGCGTCCGGGACCCTCCAGCGGGCGGTCCGGGCCGTTCAGCCACGGGAAGCGGGCTTCGATCTGCTGCCACTCGTGCTCCTTGCGTGCCGGGCGGGTACCATTTGTACGCGGCACCAACTCGCTCGTTCCCTCGAGCGTCGCCATGATCGACTCGCTGCCGCTAGTCTGCCGGCCGAGCACCACCGTGAAGGCCGGGATCTCGCTGGCGCGAGCCGCCACGAGCAGCTGCGCGCTCGCGTGCGCAGCCCCCGCTGTGTGCGCCCCCACCAGCCCGCGCCGCTCGAAGTACTGGTCGCGCAGGCCGAGCGCGTAGTGCGCCCACTCGTGGATGATCGTGCGGTAGCCCTCCGGCTCGTTCCAGGGGATGGCCACACCGTTGCGGGAGGGCCACATCCCGCGCCCGAGCCGGATCGGGGTATACTTGTCCGGGTTGTGCAGGCCATCCACCCATGCGCGCGGATGCAGGCGGCTGGAGGCGAACACCTGGATGTCGGCGTACTCCAGCAGATCCGGGCCGCCGAAGACCACTTGCCCGAATGCCATGCGCCCGTCCGTCACGTCGTACAGAAAGTCCGACGCCCGGCGGAACGCCCACTGCATGCGCCGCAGGTCGTCGGCGCTCGGGTGCCACTCGAAGGCGACGATCACGTTGAACAGACACAGCTGCTGCTCCGCCGCCGGCTGCTCGGCGGCCCGCCCGTCGCTTGCGTAGCTCACCGCCTGGGGTGGCGCGTTGCCGAGCGCAACCCCGCTGCCGCCTCTGTGCGGCGCTGTCCGGGCGTGTACAATGTAGCCCTGGTAGGTCCAGTTGAGTGGCTCTGGAAAGATCGGACTCTTGGGAGCGTCCACCGGCACGTCCTCTGGAAGCCTGCGGTGGCGCGCACCGGTGTGCTCCGGGCGCACCTCGAGCTGGGCGATCGACTCGTCGGAGTAGAGATCGAGCGCCTCGTCCATAGAGGGGGAGGGCTCCCGCTGATACTGCTGCGCTGTAGCGAGGACAGCGGCAGGCTGTTGCTCCTCCGGCTCGGGCAGCGCACCACGGAAGATCAGTTTCCTGTAGGCTCCGCTCATCAATGTCCCCTTTCCATGATTCCGTGAGATGACCGTATGGATGACCCGATCGCTCTTGCCGCGCTGCTTCGCCACTTCGACCGCGCGCTGCTGATCGATCTCGGCGCCGCGCCCGAAGCAGTGGACGCGCTGCTCGCCAGCGGGGACGCTGTGCCAGCTGAACCAGGCGGCCTCGGGTACCAACTGCGCGAGGAGCGCGCGGCGGCGGCGCTGGAGCAGCTGCGCGCCGGGAGCGGAGAGGCCGAGATCGAGCTGCACACGCGCATCTTCGACTACTTCCTGCGCCGGATCCAGGCGAACGACGATGCCGAGGCCGCCTGTCTCTACCACCTCGACCGCCTGTTCTTCCTCCTTAACCCGCGCGGCGCGTGGGACACGATCGCGCGCCATACCGCCGCGGTGCGCGCCGCTGGCCCGCGCCAGCCGCAGCACCACTACCAGCTCGCCCTGTACGAAGGGCTGCTGGCGCTCCGCTCCCAACGCTACGATGCCGCGCTCGCGATCTTACAGCCGCTGGTGCAGCAGCAGGATCTGCCCGGCCAGCTGCGCGTGCGCGTGCACAATTCGATCGGCCAGGTCTACTGGTTTCAGGCCCGCTACGACCGGGCGCTAGCCCACTACCAGCAGGTCCACGACCTGGCGCGCGCCGCGGGTCTGCTGTACTACCAGGGTGTCGCGCTGCTGAATATGAGCCAGGTCTACAGCGACCTGGACGACCCGCAGCGTGCCCTCGAGCTGCTGCGCCAGAGCCTGCCGATCTTCCAGGCCCTGCGCGACGACCTGCGCGCGGCCCATGTGCACTATGAGATCGGCAAGAATGCCACGCTGCTCGGCGCGTGGCGCCTGGCGCAGGACCACCTGGGCGAGGCGGGCCGGCTCTACCACAGGCTCGGCATCGAAGACCGCACGCTGGACCTCGCCTGGATCGAGGGGTTGCTCTACCACCTGACCGGGGATGAGACCCGCAGCGAGGCCGCCTATCGCCGCGCCCTGACGGCGCCGGAGTCGATCCGCAGCGTCTACCCGGCGGTCGAGATGGATGTCTGGCTGTATCTGGGCTTCCTCTACCAGGTCCAGGCCCGCTGGGACGAGGCGCATGCGGCCTATGAGCAGGCGGCGGCGCGCGCGCATCAGACCGGCCGTGAGCTCTCGCTGGCCCTCATCCACTACCGGCGCGGCAATGTCTACGAGCGCCAGGGCCGCACGGAGGACGCGCTCTCCGCCTACAGCGCGGCCATCGCCGGCATCGAGGCGCTGCGCGGCGCGACCGAGACCGAGGAGGTCAAGATCGGGCTGCTCGGCACCGCCCAGCAGGTCTATGAGTCGATGGTGCTACTGCTGCTGAGGCAGGGACGCTGGGAAGATGCCTTCCACTACGTCGAGCGCGCCCGCTCGCGCGCCTTCCTGGACATGCTCGCCCGCCGCGACCCCGAGCTTTCTGCGCGCCTCGACGCGCCGGTAGCCACGCTCGCCGAGGTCCAGGCCGCCCTGCCGGAGGGCGCGTTGCTGCTGGAGTACTTCACCACCGGCGTCCTGCCGCGCGGCGAGCACCTCGTCAACCGCATCCCGGAGGCGAACGCCCGCCTGCGCGAGCACCTGGCGCTACCGCCCCAGACCTGGATCTTCGCTGTCACCCGCGAGGGCCTGGAGGTCCAGCGCGCGCCGCTCGACCCCAACACGCTGCGCCCGCAGCCCGGCGACCCCGGCCCCGGACGCCGGCTGCTGCGCGAGCGGCTGCTCACCACCCTCTACGAGCGCCTGGTGGCCCCGGCGGGCCACCTGCTGCCGGGCCGCGACCTGCTCTACCTGGTGCCGCATGGCCCGCTGCACTACGTGCCGTTCATGGCCCTGCGCGCGCCCTCCGGTGCGCCGCTGCTGGAGGCCGGCGGCCCGGCCATCGCCCTGGCGCCCAGCGCCACTGTGCTGCTCATGTGCCTCGCCCGCCCCGCGCGGGGGGCCGGGCTCAGCCTGGCGCTCGGCTACGACGACGAGGGTCTGGCGGCGCTGCGCTACGCCGAGGCCGAGGCCGGCCACATCGCCCGCCTCACCGGCGGCGCTGCCTGGACCGGCGCGGCGCCCAAGAGCCAGCGCCTGGTGGAGGAGGGTGTGCGCCTGCGCCGCCTGCACATCGCCGGCCACGCCATCTACCACCCGCACGACCCGCTCGGCTCCGAGGTGCGCCTCGGCCGGGGCGACTCGCTCACCGCCCGCGCCATCATCGGTGGCCTGCGCCTCTCGGCCGAGTTGGTGACCCTCAGCGCATGCACCAGCGGACTCAGCCACGTGGTCCCCGGCGACGAACTGCTCGGCCTGCAGCGCGCTTTCCTGTTCGCCGGCGCGCCCGCCGTGGTCTGCACGCTGTGGGAGGCCGCCGACCTGGTGGCGCTGCTGGTGATGGACCGCTTCTACCGCGCCGTGCTGTCCGGCGCCGCCCCGGCCGCCGCCCTGCGGGACGCGCAGGTGGCGGTGCGCGGCATGACCGGGCGCGACCTGGCCGAGACGCTGGAACGCTGGCGGCGCGAGGATCCAGCCCTCAGCGCGGCGCTCGGCGAACTGCCGGCCGTCCCGCCCGAGCACCTCGAGACCCGCCTCTACGCCGACCCGTACTACTGGGCGCCGTTTATGCTGATCGGCCGACCCGATTGAAGATTGCAGATTGCCGATACGAGCTTGTTTGCAAAGCTCCCGGCTGGGGGCGCGGAGGCCGCAGGCCCCCGCATCTTCCTGCAATCTTCAATCTGCACTTCTGGGCGGCGTGATCTCCACCCGCAGCTGCGGCAGCAGGGAGAGCGGCACCGGCGTGAAGTCCACCCCGCCGGTCTCGTCCGTCTCGGCGCACCACTCGTCGCCGGCCGCCCGCAGCACCACCCGGCTGCCGGACATATCCAGCGCATCACGCCCCGGCAGGTCCACCCCCACCCGCACCCGCCCCACCGTGCGGTCCGGATCCTCGGCGTACACCTCGATGGTCACGCTCAGGTCCGCGGTGGTGGCTGAGTCCTGCACATAGCGCAGCATGAGCTGGCCGCGGGTGGCCCCCGCGAGGGACGGCGGGCGCAGCGACGCGAGCAGGGCCTCGCCGAACTCCACGACCAGGCGGCCGATCTCATCGACGCGCCAGACGCGCGCCGGGGGCGCCGGCAGAAACGACAGGTCGGGCGCGGGGGCACCTTCGGCCGGCGGCACCGCGCCGTCGAAGGACACCTCGGCCAGCGCGCGCAGCTCCGCCAGGTCTACCTGGCATTGCTCGCACGCCTCTACGTGCCCCGTCGCCTCCGGCGCGGCGCGGCGCGGGTCCACCCCCAACGCCAGCGCGCTCACGTACTCGCTCAGCAGTTCGTGGTCCACTTCATCCCTTGCCCTCCTAGACCGCTGAGGCGCGGCGTGGGTGAGGCCGCTGCGCCTGTTTCACGCCGCCTCATCGCATCAGCGCCCAATATCTGGACTGCTGAGGCGCTGTGAGGGTGAGGCCGCTGAGTGCGGGTCGTGCCGCCTCACGTTCTCAGCGCTTCAGCGGTCCTTCCTCAGCGCCTCAACGTCCCTCGCCCGGTGCGCTCGGCGTCACCCCCTAAGGGCCGCATGCGGCCCTGATCTTGCACTTCGGGGCCGGGCGCGTCGGCCGGCAGGATGCCGAACTCCGCGGCGAGGGCGCGCCAGCCCGGCTCCTGGCGCAGCTTCGCGATCGCGCGCGAGCGCAGCACGTACACTGCCTGCACCGGCACGCCCAGCGCCCGGCTGACCGCCGCCTCGTCCAGGCCTTCTACGTACTTCAGGCGCAGCGCGGCGAACTGCCGCCCGGCGCGTGGGTGGCGGCGCAGGAACTCATCGGCCAGCCGCGCGAAGCGTTCCCGCAGCTCGCGGGCGATGATCCCCGCCGCCGGGTCCGCCTGCTCCGCGCCCGCAGCTGCTTCGCCCGGCGCGCCGGTGTCCAGCGGCACCGGCGCGTGGGTGGGCGGCCGGCGCGCGGCACGGACGGCGCTCAGCAGTTGCTGCAGCGCGAAGGACAGGAAGGCGCCCGGCTGGCGGCAGCGGTCGAAGCTGGCGAACACCCGCACCAGCGCCGCCTGCGCCGCCTCCTCGGCGACGTCCGGGTAGCGCCAGCGCGCCACCGCGTACAGGAAGCCGAACAGCTCGGCGTAGCCGGTGTTCCGCGCGCCAGCGTTCGCCGTGCCGGCGCAGGCACGGTGGAGCGCGTGGCTGTAGGCCAGCATCACCGCGCGCTGCGGCGTGCTGGCCTCGCCGGCCTGCATATGGGCGGCAGCGCGCCGCGCCAGCTCCGCGCGGTCCAGCAGGCGCCAGCCGTAGCGCACCAACAGCCTATCGGCGACGGGTGCGCACTGTTGTTCCAGCGGGGTCAGGGCGGCCTCCTCAGGCGGGGTGCGCCCGTCGCGGCTCCATCGTGCCATGTCCCAGGGGATGGACGCGCATTATACCACGGCGTAGCGGTGGAGCAGGCGTGCCACCCTGGTATCGCCCGTTGTGCCGGGGGGCGCCTGCTGTGCCTCTGCGATTCCATCGCCCCGAGTGCCCGATATCCCCACGGCGCGGACCGCGGTGCGGCGCTGGCACCAGTATTGATAGATTCAGATGCGCAGGATGCCTCAACAGACTGGAAAGAGTGGAGACAGGAGGGGTACCATGGCACCGTACAGCTACGAGCAAGCCATCCAGGCGCTGAAAGATCGGCTCGGCGGGCGCTGGGAGGGTGACGGCACAGGGGGGCGCGACGAGTTGGCCCGCGTCCTTCAGGAGGAGTTGGGCGCCTCGCGTGCCGAGGCCGGCGAACTGATCGATGGCCTGATCGAGTCCGGCCAGCTCCAGTACGTCCGCGAGGAGGCAGTGGGCGGTGGGTACGGCGGCGTGATCCCTGGCGCGCCGGCCGCGGGCATGGGCGGCGCGCCGATGGGCGCCGGCACCGGAGGAACATCGGGCGTGCCGGCGGTGCCGGCCACCTTCGCTCCCGGCTACTGGCAGATCGGCGCCGGCGAGAGCGAGCGCGGCGCCGACACTCGCATCGCCCGTGAGGGCCAGGTGGACCCGACACGATAGCCGTATTGACCACGAAGACGTGAAGACCCGAAGGCGCGAAGGTGTGTGATGATTCCGGGCAGCTTGTGATCCACAGCTGCAGTTGGTATGCAGCTGCCACATCGAGACTGAGATAGCCGCAACCCCTTCGTGTCTTGGCGCCTTCGCGTCTTCGTGGTTCGGCTCCCTCCGCGCCGTGGTACAATGCCGGAGGAGGGAGCTATGCGCGACATCGCGATCATCGGGGTGCCGCTCGACATGGGCGCCGGCCGGCGCGGCGTGGACATGGGACCCAGCGCCATCCGCTACGCCGGGCTGAACGAGCGCCTGGCGCAGATTGGCTACCGCGTGCGCGACCTGGGCAACGTGCCGGTGCCGCTGGCCGAGCAGTACGCCCACCCCCCCGCGGACGACCGCCTGCGCTACCTCGAGCCGATCCTGGAGGTCAACCGCACGCTGGCTCGCCGGGTGGCCGAGGTGGCCGCTGAGGGCACCCTGCCGCTGGTGCTTGGCGGGGATCACAGCCTGGCGATCGGCTCCGTGGCCGGCGTGGCCTGCGGCCGGCGCATCGGCCTGATCTGGGTGGACGCCCACGCCGACTTTAACACCCCCGAGACCACCCCCTCTGGCAACATCCACGGTATGAGCTTGGCGGCCCTCAGCGGGCGCGGCCACCCGGCGCTCGCCGCCATCCTTGGCCCGCCCCCCGTGCTGCGCAGCGGCGATATCGCCCTCGTGGGCGTGCGCGACATCGACGCGCTTGAGCGCGAGGCCCTGCGCGCCTCCGGCATCCACATCTACACCATGCACGACATCGACCGGCGCGGTATGGCCTCGGTGATGGACGAGGCGATCGTCCGCGTCAGCGTCGGCACCGCCGGCTTCCACGTCAGCTTCGACCTGGATGTGCTCGACCCTAACGAGGCCCCCGGCGTCGGCACGCCGGTACTGGGCGGCATCTCCTACCGCGAGGCTCACCTGGCGATGGAATTGGTGGCCTCCTCCGGCCGCCTGCTGGGGCTGGACCTGGTGGAGGTCAACCCCATCCTGGATACCCACAACGCCACCGCCGAGTGCGCCGTTGCCTTCGCGCTCTCCGCCCTCGGCAAGAGTATCCTGTGACCATTCTTTAACCACCGGTTGCGATTCCTCAACCAAAGAAGCCTGTGATTTCTCTCACACACTTGCGCAGGCCTGTGGTATAGTTGCCGCAGCGGCTCCGATCTCACACGCCATGTTCTGCACGCAGCGGGAAAATATCGCCTATAATCTATGCGGTCCTACCCGTGTCACTGGCAGGAGTCACGCGGTGGCGTCGCCCCCGCACCCCCACGGGGAGGTGTGGAGGGGCGCAGCCCCTCCACAGTCCTGTCACTGACAGGAGTCACGCGGTGGCGTCGCCCCCGCACCCTCACGGGGAGGTGTGGCAGGGCTACGCTCCTCCACATGACCCCGTGGGGAGTTGTTACGGGGCCATAGGCCCCGTAGCCTCGCCAAGGGCGCTGACCGCGAAAGCCCTGTCACCGAAATCTGCGCTCTGCACTCTGCGACCTGCAATCAGAAAGGCACCAGATGGCAGCTCAGGTCTTCGATCGCCGAGCGAACACGCTCGCCCGGCTCAGCATCCTGGTGGGGGTCCCCCTGGTCCTGATCGTCCTCGGCGTGCTCTGGTACCTGTTTGGCTGGTCGAACTGGCACCGGGACGTGGGGGTGCCCGTGCCGCAGCCGGTTCCCTTCACCCACCTGACCCATGCCGGCGCCCTGCAACTGGACTGCCGCTTCTGCCACACGGCGGTCGAGGTCTCTGCCAGCGCCAATATCCCGCCCACCGAGACGTGTATGGGGTGCCACACGCAGATCCTCACCCGCGACGCGCGCCTGGCCGCCGTTCGCGACAGCTGGGCCAACAACGTCAACATCCAGTGGAACCGCGTGCACGACCTGCCGGAGTTCGTGTACTTCAACCACAGCATCCACGTCACCAAGGGCGTCGGCTGCTCGACCTGCCACGGGGACATCCGCGCCACGCGGGTGGTGGCCAAGGTCCAGCCGCTGTTTATGTCCTGGTGCCTGGACTGCCACCGTAACCCGGCCAAGTACCTGCGCCCGCGCGACCAGATCTACAACACGGCCTGGACCCCGCCGCCCGACCAGCTCCAGCAGGGCCAGCGGCTGATCGACGAGTACGGTATCCGGCTGTACGAGATGGAGACCGGCTCCGGCCAGAGGATCAATCGGCTCACCGGCTGTTATATCTGTCACCGCTAGTGCCGAGGCGATGGGCGATAGAGTTTACAGCAACACGCTGCTCGCTCTCACCGCCGTCCTATCGCTCATCGCTTATCGCCTGGATGAGAGATTGAGAACGCAATGACCAGAGAAACCCTGAACCTGGACGCCCTCCGGGCGCGCCTGAACGGCGGCGGCCGCACGTTCTGGCGCAGCCTGGAGGAACTGGCCGAGACGCCGGAGTTCCAGGAGTTGCTGGCGCGCGAGTTCCCGCGTGGGGCCGCCGAGCTGCGCGACCCGATGCAGCGGCGCACGTTCCTCAAGCTCATGGGCGCCTCGCTCGCGCTCGGCGGCCTCACCGCCTGCCAGTTCGACTGGAAGCAGCCCCAGGAGAAGATCGTCCCCTATGTGCGCCAGCCGGAGGAGGTGATCCCCGGCCGCCCGCTGTACTATGCCACCGCCATGACGATGGGGGGCTATGCCACCGGTGTGCTGGTGGAGAGCCACGAGGGTCGCCCCACCAAGGTGGAAGGCAATCCGGACCATCCGGCCAGCCTCGGATCCACCGACGCGATCACCCAGGCGTCCATCCTGACGATGTACGACCCCGGCCGCTCCACCACGGTGCTGAACGCCGGCCAGGCCAGGACCTGGGCGGACTTCCTGGCCGCCCTCGGCCCGGCGTTGGACGCGCAGCGCGGGGCGCAGGGCGCCGGGCTGCGCATCCTCACCGGCACCGTCACCTCGCCGACGCTCGCGGCGCAGATCCAGGCCCTCCTGCAGGGGTTCCCGCAGGCGCGCTGGTACCAGTACGAGCCGGTTGGCCGCGGTAACACCAACGAGGGCGCCCGCCTGGCCTTCGGCACGGACGTCAACACAATCTACCGCTTCGAGCGCGCGAACGTGGTGGTGGCGCTGGACTCGGACTTCCTGATGGAGCCGGGCACGGGGGTGCGCTACGCGCGCGACTTCGCCCAGCGCCGCCGGGTGCGCCGCGGCCAGGCCGCGATGAGCCGGGTGTACGCGGTGGAGCCGACGCTCAGCAACACCGGCATGATGGCCGACCACCGGCTGCGCGCGAAGGCCGGCAGGGTGGAGGCGATCGCCCGCGCGCTCGCGGCTGCCGTGGGCGTGGTGGGCGCCACGGCCGAGGGCCTCTCCGAGGAGGAGCAGCGCTGGGTGAACGCCGCCGCCAGGGACCTGCAGGCCGCCCGCGGCGCCGGCATCGTCATCCCGGGGCCGTACCAGCCCGCCGCGGTCCACGCCCTCGCCCACGCGCTCAACGGTGTGCTCGGCAACGTCGGCCAGACGGTGGTCTACACCGCGCCGGTGGAGACCGACCCGGCCGGCGGGATCGGGGCGCTGCAGGCGCTGGCCCAGGAGCTGGGCGGCGGCGCGGTGCAGCTGCTGGTGATGATGGGCGTCAACCCGGTGTACGATGCCCCCGGCGACATCGACTTCGCCGCGCTGCTCCGCCAGGTGCCCTTCAGTGTCCACCTCGGCCTGTACGCCGACGAGACCGCCGCCGCCAGCACCTGGCATGTCAACGAGGCCCACTACCTGGAGACATGGGGGGATGCGCGCGCCTTCGACGGCACCGTGACCATCCAGCAGCCGCTGATCGCCCCGCTCTACGACGGCAAGTCGCCGATCGACCTGATCAACGCGCTGGCCGGGAGTGCGCAGACCACCTACCAGGCGCTGCAGGCCTACTGGCAGGGCCAGGGGCTGCCGGGCGACTTCGGCCAGACGTGGCAGCGCATCCTGCACGACGGGGTGGTGCCGGACACGGCCGCGGCGCCGCGGGGGGTGGTGCTGAGCGCCACGCTGCCACCGGCCAGCCCGGCGCCCGCCGAGGGGTTGGAGATCGTCTTCCGGCCCGACCCGCTGCTCTATGACGGCGCGTTCGCCAACAACGGCTGGCTGCAGGAGACGCCCAAGCCCTTCACCAAGCTGGTGTGGGACAACGCCGCGCTCGTCAGCCCGGCCACCGCCGAGCGGCTCGGCGTGACGAACGGCGACGTGGTGATGCTCGAGTATCAGGGCCGCAGCGTCGAGGCGCCGATCTGGATCCTGTTCGGCCAGGCCGAGGATGTGGTGACGGTCCACCTCGGCTATGGCCGGAACGTGGCCGGCACCGTGCCGCAGCCGGGCGGCGGCATTGTGGGGTTCAACGCCTACAGGCTGCGCTCTATCGCCACCCCCTGGTTCGGCAGCGGGCTGAACATCACCAGGACCGGCAGGCGCTACGAGTTGGTGAGCACCCAGGGCCACTTCACCATGGAGGGGCGCGAGGAGGACCTGGTGCGGCACGGCACGCTGGCGGACTTCGCGGGCAACGAGGAGTTCATCCACCACGGCGAGCACCACGAGGTGATCTCGCTCTTCCCGGAGTACAAGTATCACGGCTATGCCTGGGGTATGTCGATCGATACCAACGTCTGCATCGGCTGCGGCGCCTGCGCGGTGGCCTGCCAGGCGGAGAACAACATCCCGGTGGTAGGCAAGGCCGAGGTCTCACGCGGGCGCGAGATGCAGTGGCTGCGGATCGACTACTACTACACCGGCGAGCTGGACAACCCGCAGGTCTACAACATGGTGGTGCTCTGCCAGCACTGCGAGAACGCCCCGTGCGAGATCGTCTGCCCGGTGGCCGCCACCGTCCACGACAGCGAGGGCATCAACACCATGGTGTACAACCGCTGCGTGGGCACCAAGTACTGCTCGAACAACTGCCCCTACAAGGTGCGGCGCTTCAACTTCCTGCAGTACGCGGATGAGACCACCCCCAGCCTGAAGCTGGGGCGTAACCCAGACGTGACGGTGCGCGCCCGCGGCGTGATGGAGAAGTGCACCTTCTGCATCCAGCGCATCAACGAGGCCCGCATCGACACCGAGCGCCAGGGGACGCGCATCAGCGACGGCATGATCCAGACCGCCTGCCAGCAGGCCTGCCCCACCCAGGCGATCGTCTTCGGCGACATCAATGACCCGAACAGCGCGGTGACCCGCCTGAAACAGGAGCCGCTGACCTACACCTCGCTCGACTCGCTCAACACCCGCCCGCGCGTCAGCTACATGGCCACGCTCAAGAACCTGAGCCCCGACATGCCGGCCACCAGAGCGGCGGAGGAGTAAGCTATGCAGTCGCAACGCATCAAGCCGACGGTCGTCGAGACCACGGACGCTTTCCTCGGCCCGCGACAGACCTACGACAGCGTCACCGCCCAGATCGGCGACATCGTGCTCACCCCGCTCCGCCGCACGCCCTGGGGTTGGGCGCTTGGCTTCGTGGTGGCCGCCCTGGGCCTGCTGCTCTATCTCTTCTCGCTGGCGGTGCTGTTCGTGGTGGGCGTGGGCATCTGGGGCATCAACATCCCGGTGGCCTGGGGCTTCGACATCATCAACTTCGTGTGGTGGATCGGCATCGGCCACGCCGGCACACTGATCTCTGCCATCCTGCTGCTCTTCCGCCAGGACTGGCGCACCTCGATCAACCGCGCCGCCGAGGCCATGACGATCTTCGCTGTGGCATGCGCCGGCATCTACCCACTGATCCACACCGGCCGCCCGTGGCTGGACTACTGGCTGCTGCCTTACCCCGGCACCACCGGCATGTGGCCACAGTTCCGCAGCCCGCTGGAGTGGGACGTGTTCGCCGTCTCCACCTACGCCACCGTCTCGATCCTGTTCTGGTTCGTGGGCCTGATCCCGGACATCGCCGTGCTGCGCGACCGGGCGCGCAACATCTGGGTCAAGCGCTTCTACGGCATCCTGGCGCTCGGCTGGCGCGGCGCCGCCAAGCACTGGCAGCGGTATGAAGTGGCCTCGCTGATCCTGGCCGGTCTCTCCACGCCGCTGGTGCTCTCGGTGCACTCGATCATCAGCTTCGACTTCGCCGTCTCGCAGCTGCCCGGCTGGCACGTGACGGTTTTCCCGCCCTACTTCGTGGCTGGCGCGGTCTACTGCGGCTTCGCGATGGTGATCTGCCTGCTGGTGCCACTGCGCCGCTGGTACGGGCTGCATAGCCTGATCACCATGAAGCACTTCGACCTGATGGGCAAGGTCATGCTGGCCTCGGGCCTGATCGTGGCCTACGGCTACTTCTGTGAGATCTTCTACTCCTGGTACTCGGGCAACCTGTTCGAGTACCAGCTGATCCTGACGCGCATGATCGGGCCGTACGCCTGGAGCTACTGGGCGCTGATCATCTTGAACGTGGCCATCCCGCAGCTGCTGTGGTTCAAGCCGGTGCGTTACAACCTGGCGCTGCTGTTCTTCATCTCGGTCTGCATCAATATCGGCATGTGGTTCGAGCGCTGGGTGATCGTGGTGCTCAGCCTGCACCGCGACTTCTTCCCCTCCTCGTGGGGCTTCTACACGCCGACGGTGTGGGACTGGGCGACGTACATCGGCTCGTTCGGGCTGTTCTTCACGCTGTTCTTCCTGTTCATCCGCCTGCTGCCCATGATCGCGATCTTCGAGGTGCGCGACCTGGTGCACAAGGGCGAGGGGCAGGAGGTAGCGGGGCACGGCGCGGCTGGACGGGGGGAGTTGGCATGATTCGTGACCCGTAAGGCGTGACCCGTAATTCGTAATTCGTGATTCGTAAGGCGTTAAGCGATGTGAGCAGCCCTTCAGCGCTTTCCCGCCCGCTCTGCGCCGTACTGGCCGACATCCTGCCGTGATTCCGCAGCCAGCAACTCGTAACGATCGGCGGAGCGCACGACGCATCACGCATCACACATCACGCATCACACATCACGAACCGCTGAGGGCCGGAGAAACCTATGCTGAGAAGAAATGCCCAACGTGCTCCGCGGGCCGCAGCCGAACCAACCCTCTACGGCCTGGTGGCGCAGTTCGACGATGCCGACGTGCTGCTGGCGGCGGCGGCCAAAGCCCGCGCCGCCGGCTACACCAAGGTGGAGGCCTACACCCCCATCCCCATCCACGGGCTAGATGAGGCGCTCGGCTATGGGCCCACCCGCCTGCCCTGGCTGATCCTGGCCGGCGGCCTGGCGGGCGCGGCCGGGATCTTCGCGCTCGCCACCTGGGTGAACGTCTGGGAGTACCCGATCAACGTCGGCGGGCGCCCGCTGTTCAGTTGGCCGGCCTTCATCCCGATCACCTTCGAGGGCATGGTGCTGCTGGCGTCGTTCGCTGCCACCTTCGGCATGATCGGGTTGAATGGGCTGCCGCAGCCCTACCACCCGATCTTCAACACGCCCAACTTCGAGCGCGCCACCAACGACCTGTTCTTCCTGGCGGTGGAGGCCACCGACCCGCAGTTCGACCTGGCCCGCACGCGCCAGTTCCTCGAGGGCCTGGGCGCGCAGCAGGTCTCGAGCGTTGATACCTGAATCGGAAAAGGAGAGGTACAGAGAGGGCCTGGCCCTCCCTGCACCTCCCGCTGTTCCTCGGGCAGTGTGCGCGCAGCGTATGCTGCAATCTGCAATCGATTAGGGAGCCGGGATGCTGCACACGTTCCATCGGCGCACCCGCCACGTGACGCTCACACGCCTGGTGCGGGTGGGGTGGGTGGCCGCCATGCTGCTCTTCACCGCCGCCTGTCACCTGGAGATGTACGACCAGCCGTACAACCGGCCGCTGTCGGCCAGCGACTTCTACAAGGACGGAGCCTCGGCCCGGCCGCTGGTGGAGAACACGGTGGCCCGTGGCCAGCTGCGCACCGACGAGGCCAGTACCGGGCGGGCCGGCGGCGCGCCGGACGGCGCCTACCTGACCGAGATCCCGATCCCGGTGACGCCCGAGTTGATCGCGCGCGGCAGGGAGCGCTGGGGTATCTACTGCGCGGTGTGCCATGGCGCCGCTGGTGACGGCCGCGGCTCGGTGGTGGGGCCACAGCTCAACCCGCGCCCGACATCCATGTACGACCAACGCGTCATGGCTCTGCCTGTTGGCTCGTACTACGACACGATCGTCAACGGCCGCGGCGCGATGTTCCAGTACGGCTCGCGCGTCCAGAGCATCGAGGACCGCTGGGCGATCATCGCCTACATCCGCGAGATGCAGAAGAATCCGCCACAATAAATTACAGATTGAAGATGGAAGATTGAAGATTGGGCAGTGAGTAACAGTGCAGACTGCCCAATTTGCAATCTTCAATCGGCAATTTTCAATCCTGTAGGGGGTTCTATGGCCATCAACCAGTCCGACGCGGTGCGCCCGGCCCTGGAGCGGCTGCAGCGGATCGCGCTGATCGTGGGCGGCGTGGCGCTGGCATTGACCGTGCTGGGCTACTTTGTGAGCGGTGCGCCGCAGTTCTACCACTCCTACATCTTCGCGTTCTTCTTCTGGATCGCACTCAGTCTGAGCGGCCTGCTGCTGCTCATGATCAACCACCTCACCCAAGGGGTGTGGGGGCTGATGCTGCGCCGTTCGCTGGAGTCGGCCGCGCTCACCCTGCCGCTCATGGCGCTGCTGTTCCTGCCGATCGTGCTCGGCCTGCTGCAGGGCGTCCTGTACCCCTGGACACACGCCGAGGTGCAGGCCGAGGAGGTGGTGGCGCGCAAGCTGCCCTACCTCAACATCCCCTTCTGGCTGGCGCGCGCGGCTATCTTCTTCGGGATCTGGAGCGGCGCCGCCTACCTGCTGAACCGCTGGTCCGACGAGCAGGAGCGCGCCGGGCACAGTGAGGGCCTGCTGGCGCGCTTCAAGAACCTGAGCGGCCCGGGGATCGCCGTGCTGGTGCTGACATGGAGCCTGGCCGCCACCGACTGGGGCATGTCGCTCGAGCCGGCCTGGTTCTCCTCGATGTACCCGGTGACGTTCATCGCCAGCATGCTGATCCTGGGCTTCGCTTTCAACATCATCGTGCTGAATGTGCTGGTGAGCCGCGATCTGCTGCCGTACCGCATCCCGGTGGACCGGCTGCACGATATCGGCAAGTTCCTGTTCGCCTTTGTGGTGCTCTGGAGCTACGTCAACTTCTCCGAGTACCTGATCATCTGGTCCGGCAACATCCCGGAGGAGACCTTCTGGTTCGGCCACCGCACGCAGGGCGGCTGGGAGTACCTGGCCACGGCGATGATCTTCGGCCACTTCTTCCTGCCGTTCTTCCTGCTGCTGAGCCGCTTCGCCAAGCGCAACATCGGCTACCTCACCGGCGTCGCGATCTACATGGTGGCGATCGAGCTGGTGTGGTATTTCTGGAAGATTATGCCGGCCTTCTACCCGGAGGGCTTCCACCTGAGCTGGACCGATGTGACGGCGTTGCTGGGCATCGGCGGGCTGTGGCTGGGGCTGTGGGCGCTCTTCCTGAAGCGCCGCCCGCTGCTGCCGCTGAACGACCCGCTGATGGAGCGGCTACGCGAGCAGCAGCACGCGCACGGCCACGGCCACGGCGCCGCGGAGGCGGCGCACCACTGACGGCGGATAGGAAGCGGATACGCGGATACCGGGAGGGGCGGTGGGCATGAAGCTCGCCGCCCCTCCCGTGTGCTATCATATCCGTAGGCATGGCCTGCAAGCACTACGTGCCGCTCCGGCTACCCCGGAGCGGGCGGGGTTTCAGGGAAGGCTGCGCCCTCCCCTGACCCCTCCCCGCGGTATGCGGATAGGCTCTCAGAGCCTGTTTGAAACGGGGAGTGTGAGGAGCCGCAGGCCCCCGCGCCCCCAGCCGGGAGGCGTTTCAAACAAGCTCTAAGGAGGTGGCGGCATGGATTTTGCGCCAACGCAAGACCACGAGCTGTTGCGCCGGGCGGTGCGGGAGTTCGCCGAGAAGGAGGCCCGGCCCACGGCCGCCGCGCGGGACGAGGCAATGGAGTGGCCCGCCAACCTGGTGCGGAAGATGGGCGAGCTGGGCTTCATGGGCGTGGCGGTGCCCGAGGAGTTGGGCGGCGCCGGGCTTGACTATATCTCCTACGCGATCGTGATCGAGGAGCTCTCGCGGGTGGACGCCTCGCTGGGGGTGATCGCCTCGGTGAACAACTCGCTGGTGTGTTACGGCCTGCAGGAATTCGGCACCCAGGAGCAGCAGCGCGAGTTGCTCGCCCCGCTGGCGTCCGGGCGCATGCTTGGCGCCTTCTCGCTCTCCGAGCCGGGCGCCGGCTCAGACGCGGCGGCGCAGAAGACCATCGCGGTGCGCGACGGCGACCACTATGTGATTAATGGGGTCAAGAACTGGGTCACCAATGGGGACCACGCCGACGTGATCATCCTCATGGCGATGACCGACCCGTCCAAGGGGCACCGCGGCATCACGGCCTTCCTGGTGGACACCCACGCGCCGGGCTGCAGCGTGGTGAAGGTGGAGCACAAGCTAGGCATCCGCAGCGCGCACTCGTGCCAGATGGCCTACGACAACTACCGCCTTCCGGCCTGGCGCCGATTGGGCGAGGAGGGCCAGGGCTTCAAGATCGCCATGACGATCCTCAACGCCGGGCGGATCGGGATCGCCGCCCAGGCGCTCGGCATCGCGCAGGGGGCATATGAGGCGGCGCTGGAGTATGCCAAGGTGCGCGAGCAGTTCGGGCGGCCGATCATCGAGTTCCAGGCGGTGGGCTTCATGCTGGCCGATATGGCGACGCGCATCAAGGCGGCGCGTCTGCTGACGTACGAGGCGGCCTGGCGCAAGGATCAGCACCAGGATTTCATCGCGGCGGCGTCCATGGCGAAGCTGTTCGCCTCGGAGACGGCCATGTGGGTGACGACGAAGGCCGTCCAGGTGCATGGCTCGAACGGGTACTCCAAGGAGTACCCGGTGGAGCGCTTCTTCCGCGATGCGAAGATCACGGAGATCTACGAGGGCACAAGCGAGATCCAACGCCTGGTGATCGCACGCGAAATCGCCAGGTAGCTCGCGCGAACGCGGGGCGTGACGAAGGGCGGCTGACCGACGAACGGTGCATCAGGGCGCCGTGTCCTCCGGCGTCGCCGTCGGCTCATCGGTGGGCGGTACGTCAGTCGCTGTCGGCGCGGGCCTGTCGGTCGCCGTCGGGCGGGGGGTGTCGGTGGGCGGCACGTCGGTCGCTGTCGGCGCGGGCCTGTCGGTCGCCGTCGGGCGGGGGGTGGCGCTGCTCGTAGGGCGGGTGGCCGTGCGCGTGGGGGTGACCTGCGCGCCACTGGGCGTGCTGGTGGCGGCGGACTGGGTGGCGGCAGGGGGCGTGTTTACGACGCCCCCCGGCGCCCGCGGGGGCACGGGGGTTGGCGTGCGGGTGTTCCACCGGTCGCGCGTGTCCAGCGTGGGGGTGGCTCCGCCGGCGGGCGTGGGCACGCCAGGGGGTTGGGGTTGCGCCGGCTGCTCGCCTGGGGTGGTGGCCGCTGTGAGGGCAGGATGGGGGGCCGCAGGCACGGGTGTGGGGCGCGGCGCATCCGTCCCCCGGCGGGGAGGGGGCGGGGGGGCTGGCGCAGGAGGGGATGGCGCCGGCTCGGGCGTGATTGTGGGCGGGGCGGTGGGCTTCGCGCCAAGCACCAACTCCTGCAGGTAGGAGAAGGCGCGCGACACCCGGCGAGCCGGGACGTTGGCAGCGCCGGTGGCGCCCGGCGGTGGAGCGGCGTGCCCGCCGGCGGCGGCAGTGGCGGTGGGCGGGCGGAAGGCCAGCGCTGCATCTGGGATGTCCGGCGTCAGCTCGGCGATGATGCAGCCCGCGACGAGCACCGCGGTACCGAGCGTGGCGGCGATAATATAGCTCTGCTTGCGGGAACGCACCCACAGCCTCCGTCGAACATATGGGCGGCGCACGGCTCACCCGCTACAGCTTACACGCTCCGGCGCGACGTGGGCTGTCACTTTGTTCATCTTTGAGAGTTGGCAGGTAACACTTCTCTTATGTGGGGAGGTACGCAGGGGCAGGGCTCCCGCACGCGGGTGGGGAGGAGGCTGTGAGGCTTGCACGGCGGCTGATCGTACTGGTGACCGCGCTGCTGACGCTGGTGGCAGGGATGTCGGCCTGCGGCATGGCAGCGGCGGTGACGTGGACGCCGCCGGAGCGCGCCGCGCGTGCGGAGGCGCTGGGGCGCTGGGGCGCGCGGCCGTTCACCAGCTACCGGATCGCGCTGCGGGTCGAGGCGCTCGGCAAGGTCTGCTACCAGCAGATCGAGGTGCGCGGCGAGTGGGTGCGCCAGACGATCCGCAACACCTGCGACACCATCTGGTTGGACACACTGACGGTGGAGGGGCTGTTCGAGTTGAGCGAGCAGATCGAGGAGATCCCGGCCTCACGCTGCGCACCGCCCGCGCAGCCGTGCCTGTGCCACCGGGTGTTCACCCGGCGTGGTGTGTACTATGATGAGCGCCTCGGCTACCCGGCGACCGTGCTGGCGCGCTCGGAGCTGCAGTACAACTGGACCAGCCCGGACTTCTGGCGCCGCCTGGTGGAGGAGGGGGCGCTGCCGAGCTGTACCCCGGCGCGCCGCAGGCTCACCGTGCAGGTGCTGGCGCTGACACCACTGGAGTAGGGGAAGATCAGAGGGGCAAAGCCCCTCCGATCTTCCCCTCAGAGCAACTGCTTGAGGAACTGCCCGGTGTACGAGGCCGCCACCTGCGCCACTTGCTCGGGTGTGCCGGCCGCCACCACGCGCCCGCCAGCGTCCCCGCCCTCCGGCCCCATGTCGATCACCCAGTCGGCGGACTTGATGACGTCCAGGTTGTGCTCGATCACCAGCACCGTGTTGCCGGCGTCCACCAGGCGCTGGAGCACCTGCAGCAACCGCTCGATGTCCGCGAAGTGCAGGCCGGTGGTCGGTTCGTCCAGGATGTAGAGCGTGCGCCCGGTGGCGCGGCGCGAGAGCTCGGCTGCCAGCTTGATGCGCTGAGCCTCGCCGCCGGAGAGGGTGGTGGCCGGTTGGCCGATCTTGATATACCCCACACCGACGTCGATCAGCGTCTGGAACTTCTCGCGGATGGCCGGGACGCGCTCGAAGAACTGCGCCGCCTCCTCGACGGTCAACTCCAGCACCTCGGCGATGGTCTTACCGCGGAAGCGAATGTCGAGCGTCTCGCGGTTGTAGCGCGCCCCGCCGCACACCTCGCAGGTCACGTACAGGTCGGGCAGGAACTGCATCTCGATCTGCATCAGGCCCTCGCCGTTGCAGTGCTCGCAGCGGCCGCCGGGCACGTTGAACGAGAAGCGGCTGGCGTCGTAGCCGCGGGCGCGGGCCTCGGGCACCTGCGCAAATAGCTGCCGGATCGGGTCGAACGCCTTGGTGTAGGTAGCGAGATTGGAGCGCGGCGTGCGGCCGATCGGCTGCTGGTCGATGTCGATCACTTTGTCCAGGTGCTCGACGCCGTAGATCGCGTCGTGAGCGCCAGGGCGCTCGCGTGCGCCGTGGAAGGTCTGCGCCAGGCGCGCGTAGAGCGTGTCGATCACCAGGGTGGACTTGCCGGAGCCGCTGACGCCGGTGACGACGGTGAGCGTGCCAAGGGGGATGGCGACATCCACGCGCTTGAGGTTGTGCTCGTGGGCGCCCTTGATCAGCAGGCGCTTGCCGTTGCCCGGGCGGCGGGCGCCCGGCAGCGGGATGCGGCGCCGGCCGCTGAGGAACTGGCCGGTGATCGAGCGCGGCTCGGCCAGAATGGCCTCGAGCGGGCCGCTGGCGATCACCTCGCCGCCGTGCTCGCCCGCGCCGGGGCCGATGTCGACGATCCAGTCGGCGGCGCGGATGGTGGCCTCGTCATGTTCCACCACCAACACGCTGTTGCCGAGGTCGCGCAGGTGCCGGAGCGTCTCCAGCAGGCGGCCGGTGTCGCGCGGGTGCAGGCCGATGCTCGGCTCGTCCAGCACATAGAGCGCACCGGAGAGTCCGCTGCCGATCTGGGTGGCGAGCCGGATGCGCTGAGCCTCGCCGCCGGAGAGCGTCAACGCGGCCCGATCCAGCGTCAGGTAGCCCAGGCCGACGTCGACGAGGAAGCGGAGTCTGGCCCGCACCTCCTTGGCGATCGGCAGGGCGATCTGCGCCTCACGAGCAGTGAATGCACCATGCGCCATGCTCACTGGAGCGCCGTTGAGCGAAGCTGGCGCCGGAATCATTTTCAATGTTGCCGTTTGCATGGCAGCGTTCAACAGCTGCTCAGACCACTCAAGTGCCTCGGTGATGGGAAGGGCAGCGACCTGGGCGATATTGCTTCCGGCCACCGTCACGGCCAGCACCTCCGGGCGCAGGCGGGCGCCGCCGCAGGTCGGGCAGATGCGCGGTGTGAGGTACTGCTCGAGCTGGGCGCGCTCGGCCTCGTCGGTCGTCTCGCTGAGCCGGCGGCGCAGGCTGGGCACCACCCCCTCGAAGGGCGCGGTGACCGTGCGCTCCTCGCCGCGCACGTGGTAGCGCAACGGCAGCACGTCGCCGTTCGAGCCATACAGGATAGTGGCCACTACATCCGGGCTGAGCTCGCGCACGGGCGTCTGGGTGGAGAAGTGCATGTGCGCCGCGAGCGACTCGAGCAGATCCGCGAAGTAGCGCTGCTGGGCTTTGCTCACCTGGGTCCACGGCGCCACGGCGCCCTCGGCCAGCGAGCGGCCGCGGTCCGGGATGATCAGGTCGGGGTCCGGCTCGCGCACCACGCCCAGGCCGTCGCAGGCCGGGCAGGCGCCGGTGTGGCTGTTGAACGAAAAGTCGCGCGGCTCGAGCGCGCCGATGCTGACAGGCCCATGCACCGGGCAGGCGTACTGCTGCGAGAAGGTCAGCTCCTGCCCACCGACGACCTGCACCAGCAGCTGGCCGCCGCCCAGACGCAGCGCCGTCTCGACCGAATCGGTGACGCGGATTCGGTCGGGATGGT
The DNA here is from genome assembly GCA_035559635.1 of Roseiflexaceae bacterium. Classification (GTDB taxonomy): domain Bacteria; phylum Chloroflexota; class Chloroflexia; order Chloroflexales; family Roseiflexaceae; genus CALJIC01. Next base: position 9,516 of record DATMBA010000490.1, on the reverse strand, counting down.
TTTCGAACGCTGAAGGCTGAAGGCTGAGGGCTGAAGGCGAGTGAACCGCTGCGGCGGCGGTTGCAGGAGGATCGTTCCGCGTTCGTCGTCCATCGTTCAGCGTTCGGACGACCAGCCGGTCCACCACCACCTCGATGGTATGCGGGCGGTACTTATCGAGCTTGATGTCGTCCGCCAGGTCGCGCACCTCACCGTCCAGGCGGATGCGGACGAAGCCCTGCCGGCGGGCGTCATCGATCAGCTTCTGGTGCTCGCCCTTGCGCTCGCGGACGAGCGGCGCGAGCAGCAGGATGCGGCTGCCGTCCGGCAGGCTGAGGATCGCGTCCACCATCTGCTGGACCGTCTGGCGCTCGAGCGGGCGGCCGTCGAGTGGGCAGTGGGGCCGGCCGACGCGGGCGAACAGCAGACGCAGGAAGTCGTAGATCTCGGTGATGGTGCCGACGGTGGAGCGCGGGTTGCGGCTGATGCCCTTCTGGTCGATCGCGATGGCGGGCGAGAGCCCCTCGATCGCGTCCACGTCCGGCTTATCGAGCTGGCCGAGGAACTGGCGGGCGTAGGCCGAGAGCGACTCGACGTAGCGGCGCTGGCCCTCGGCGAAGATCGTATCGAAGGCCAGGGTGGACTTGCCGGAGCCGGAGAGCCCGGTGATGACCACCAGCCGGTCGCGCGGGATGGTGACGTCGATATTCTTCAGGTTGTGCTCGCGCGCGCCGCGCACGACGATCTGGCCACTCATACGATTCCGCTTGACAGCTTGCAGCTTGCCGGAGGGCGCGCAAGCGCGCCTGAAAGAATATTCTACCATCAAACGCGCAGCCTGCGCCGGCGAGCTTGGCAGGGGATAGCGCGCGGGTTGACCCGCCGGGCGTGGTCGGGTGCAGGAACGTTCGTCACACCCAGCCAGAAGAGAGCTCTTGCGCAACACGAACAAGCGTGCTATAATAGCGGCACCATCCCCTTCTCTGGCCTTCCGGCTGGGGTGGCCGAGCGACAGACGGACGGGACGAGACAGTGCGGCAAGCACGAGGAGCGCCCGGCGCCACGCGACCAGCCCGCGCGGGCCGGCAAGGAGGCACCCCTATGGCATCCCCCCGCAAGAGCGCCGAGGACCAGCGCGCGAGCGAGCGCAGCGTGTCGCGCACCTATCGCGCGGCGATCCGCCTTGGTGAGGACTTCATCACGCTGGAGGAGACGATCACGCTGCCGATCGACGCCTCGGACGAGGAGGTGGCGCAGGCGGTGGATCTCGGCTGGCGCATCTACCAGGCGCAGCGCGCCGCGGTGGAGGGGCAGATCGCCGGCGTGCGTGAGACGGCCGCCGCGCCGCAGCCGATCACCGTGCGGGACCCGGACGCACCGGCGAGCGACAAGCAGCGCAACTACATCGCCGCGCTCCAGGAGGACCTGGCGTGGTCCAGCGAGCAACTGGCGGCCTACGCGCGCGAGCGCAGCGTGGACCTGGTGACGATCACCAAGGGCCAGGCGAGCGCCTTCATCGACGGGCTGAAGAAGCTGGCCGAGGAGCGCAGCCAGTACGGCGGTGGGCCAGCGCGGGCCGAGCCGGCGCCCTCCCGCGCCTCGGACGGCGGGCCGGCGACGGACCGGCAGCTCTACGCGCTGGAGAAGCTGGCGCGGCAGCACGGGCTGGCGCTCGAGGCCGAGGTGCAGCGGCGCTACGGCGCGAGCCCGCAGGATCTGACGGCCGCGCAGGCCGCGGCGCTGCTGCGCGAGTGGCAGCAGCGGCCCATCCCCGCCCGGCGCGTGCCTGAGTCGGCGCTGTAAGAGCCTGTCCGAAGAACTCAGGGAGGGTCAGGGGAGGGCACAGCCCTCCCCTGACCCTCCCTATCCGGGTTATCCGATAGGCCGAAGAGCTTGGCCGATCGGGTTCCGTTCCCTCCGCTCCGCATCCGTTGCCGATCCGTTCCTATCGCGCCAACTGGACCAACGTCCGCCAGCGTGCCGAATCTGTTCCATAACCGGCCTGGGTCCCCTGCGGTACCTTTAGTGACGCCGGCGCTGTGACCGGCGACGATACGCCAGCCTAACTGAGCGAGCGAGATTGCAGGCGTCCACTGACCTGCGCGCTGCCGAAATGGTGTCTCAGCGCGAGAGCTAGGCAACAGGCAGGAGGCTACCAATGCGCCAGATCAAGGGGACGGTGAACCGGGTGGAGCTGATCGGCTGGACGGGGGACGCGCCGGAGTCGCGCATCCTGCCGTCGGGCACGGCGGTGGTGACGTTCAGCGTGGCGACCAAGCGCCCCGGGCCGCGCAACGAGGCCGGCGAGCGCACCTACGCCACGGACTGGACGAACGTTGAGGCGTGGGAGCAGGTGGCGGCCAGCTGCGCGCGCTACCTGCACAAGGGCAGCCGGGTGCGGGTGATCGGCAGCCTGACCACCCAGAGCTGGGAGGACAGGGAGAGCGGCCAGCGGCGCTACAAGACCTTCGTGCGCGCCCAGGAGGTGCTGTTCCTGGACGCGCGCCAGGAGTCCAACGGCGAGACGCTGGCGGCCGCGAGCGAGGAGACCGAGGAGGCGCCCTTTTAGCGCTGGCGCGCTGAAGCAGTGAACACACTGCCCGGTGAGATCCCTGTGGCCGCGCGCCCCCGTCCGCCGCGCGGCGCCTCCCTGGGAAGCATGGATATATAGTGCGCTGCGCTGGCATTTAAACTGGGGTGGGGTTTCAGGGGAAGGCGAAGCCCTCCCCTGGCCTCTCCCCTTTAGACATGGGGGTGTGGGGCCGTAGGCCCCCACACCCCCACCGGGGGAGGTATGGAGGGCGAAGCCCTCCATACCTCCCGTATTTGAAAGGTATTGATCTTAGCAATTAATGCAACGGGCGGTAGCAGCGCCCCGGTCCAGGAGGTGGACCGGGGCGCTGTTGTATGCCGCGCCCTTGCCGGATGCTGTCCGGTGTAGTATGCTGTCCCGCTGTGTGTGAAAGGAGGGGGGCGGGTGGCTGAGCATGTGGGAAGCGCCTCTCTGCTACGGCGGGCGTGGGCGTATTGGTGGTACGCCTGGGGGTCGAGCCTGTGCTACTGGGGGCTGCGCACCCACGAGCGCGGCCTGTTTCGCGCCGGGGTTGGCGCCTACGGCCGCGCCGCGCGCGCCTGGCCGGCCTTCAGCGCCGCCTACCTGCGGCGCGGCGTGGTGCGCGGGCGCGAGCTTGGCGAGCACCGCGAGGCCGTGGCCGACCTGAGCCGGGCGATCGCGTTGGCTCCTGAGTGGGCCGAGGCCTACCTGCAGCGCGGCCTCGTCCAACGCTTCCACGGGGACCCGCGCGCCGCGCTCGCCGACCTGCGGCGCTACCTGGCGCTCGGCGGCGACGGGCACTGGCGCGCAGAGGCCGAGCGGCAGATCGCGATGCTGGAGGAGGATCTCTTTGCGGATACGCCCTAGCGGTGTGCGCTGCGCGCACGGGAGTAAAACGGTTTGGAAGCCACAACGGTCAACGTGCAACCTTCCAACGTGGAACTGACGCACGGCCAGCTCGCGCTAGTCACCATCGCGCGGCTGGCGCTCACCACCGCCTTCCGCATCATCTACCCGCTGCAGCCGTTCCTGGCGCAGCAGCTCGAGGTGGACCTGCGCACCATCAGCATGCTCGTCACGGTGCAACTGCTGGCCTCGCTCGCCAGCCCGCTGGGGGGCATGCTGGCGGACACGCGCGGCGAGCGGGCCACGATGGCCGGCGGCCTGGGGGTGTTCTGCGCCGGGGCGCTGGTGTGTGCGCTGGCCGGGGACTTCTGGGGCTTCCTGGCCGGGTACGCGCTGGTGGGGCTCTCGATGGCGCTCTACCTACCGGCGGCCCAGGCCTACCTTAGCCACCGCAGCCCGTATGCCCGCCGCGCCTGGACGCTCGGCGTGTTCGAGGTCTCGTGGGCAGGCGCGGCGCTGCTCGGCGTGGCTCCGCTGATGCAGGTGGTGCAGGCTGCACACAACGCCGCGCCGGTGTTCTGGACGCTGCTGGCCTGCGGCGTCGGCTCGCTGGCGCTGGTGCGCCTGGCGCTGCCGCCCACCTTGGGTCGAGCGCAACGCGGCGGCGCCGGCATTGACTGGGGCGCGCTGCGCAACCGCAGCGTTCTGGCGCTGCTGGCCTTCTGGTTCCTGGTGATGCTGGGCTACGATATCTTCGGTGTGGTGCAGGGCCCCTGGCTCAAGCAGGACTACGGCGCGGACGAGGCGCGCCTCGGGCTGCTGTTCGGGCTGGCCGGCGCGGCCGAGCTGGCAGGCTCGCTCACGGTGGCGCTGCTGGTGGACCGCATCGGCAAGCGGCGGGCGGTGGCGGGCGGCTTCATCCTCACCGCGCTCTGTCTGGCGGCGCTGCCACTGGCCAGCGGGAGTTGGGCGCTGCTCGTGCCACTCTACTTCGCCTTCTACCTCGCCATCGAGTTCGCCATCGTCGCCGCCATCCCGCTCACCTCCGGCGTGGCGCCGGCCGCCCGCGGCACGCTCATGGCGCTCTCGGTGGCCGTCAACGGCGTGGGCCGCGTGCTCGGCTCCCTGATCAGCGAGCCGCTCTGGAGCGCCGCCGGGATGGGCGCCAACGCGCTCGCCGGCGCGGCCGCGATCGGCGTCGCCGTGCTGCTGCTCGTGCTCGTCCGGGAGGCCGAACGTTCGCACGTTGAACATTTGAAGGTTTGAACGCTCACTGTTGGGTGCCCATCCGGATCCCCCGCATAGGGTGGAGTTTCAGGGGAGGGCGCAGCCCTCCCCTGACCCCTCCCCGAGTTCTTCGGATAGGCTCTTGGCGCCGCCCAGATCCCCCGCGTAGGGTGGAGTTTCAGGGGAGGGCTGCGCCCTCCCCTGACCCCTCCCCGAGTTCTTCGGAAACGAAAGGAGGCGCGGTGGAAGACGAGTATGTGCTGGACACGCCCGCGGTGCGCGGGTTCGTCAGCCGGGTGCGGGCTGCGCTCGAGGCGGCGCCGCCGGCGCAGGCGCTCGAGGCGCTGCGTCCGGCCTTCGCGACGCTGCTGGCCGACCGGAGTTGGCTGCCGGCGGCGTACCAACGCCCGGCGGAGCGGAGCGGCATGGGCGGCGGCATCGCCACCTGGCTGATCTACCGCAGCGCAGGCGGTGACCTCTCGCTGTTCAGCCTGGTGGTGCCCCCCGGCGCGGCCACGCCGGTGCACGACCACCTGGCGTGGGGGTTGGTGGGGCTATACGCCGGCGAGCAGGACGAGCGCGTCTACCGGCGCGCGGACGGTGAGGCGGATGAGGGGCGCGCGGCGCTCGTGCTGGTGGAGCGCAACCGCATCCGGCCGGGGGACTTCTACGTGTTGCTGCCACCCGAGGGCGACATCCACAGCGTGGCGACCACCTCCGCCGAGGCGTCGGTGAGCATCCATCTGCTGGGCAACGACACCGGCTGCGTCTGGCGGCACACCTACGAGCCAGAGGCCGGCACCGTGCGGCCATTTCGCAGCGGGTGGAGCAACGCGGCGTGCGAGCCGGGATGAGAGCTGAGAGTTGGGTGCTGGGCCTCGGATCGTGGCGTTTCAGATCTCGGATCTATGAGAGTGCAACCCGCTGGACGGGCATGGCACTGGCGGGAACGCGCCGGATCGGGCACGGTACCCCTTCGCGCAAGCGTAACAGGTGGCGCAGAAGCTGGCACGGCAGAAAGGGTCGAGGCGGCATGGTAAGCGCCCCGACCCTTTCGCGTTCAGCGTTGCGCGTTGAGTGTTGCGCGTTGCGCGTTGCGCGTTGCGCCTTCAGCGTTCGGCCTAGTTCTTCGGGTCCCCGTCGCCGGCCTGGAAGAGACCGAGCGCGCCGCGGCCGACGTAGTTGAAGGCGTGTGTCACGATCGGGTAGAGGCCGTCCTCCGCCATCGAGAACTCGACGATCGCGCCCTGCGCCGGGGAGAGGTCCACCGCCTGCGAGCCCCAGTTGCCGGCATTGCCACGCTCCAGGACGTAGCCCTCCTTGATGACGGTGTCGAAGATCGTGCCGACGATGTGGAAGCTACTGTCCACGCTCGGGCCGGCGTTGAGGACGAAGACGCGGATGCGCTCGCCGGTGCCGATCTTGATCGGCGCGTCCTTGTACTGGTTGGCCACGCCGTTGAAGAGCACGAAGTCCGGCGCCGGGGCCGATGCGGCGGCCTTCGTCAGGTCGGTGGGCTGGCCCTGCGGGCCGAGGTACCACTCGCTCTGCACCAGGACGAACTCCTTGTCCACTGGCGGCAGGCCCTCGGCAGGCTCGACGATCACCATGCCGTACATGCCGTTGGCGATGTGGTGCAGCGCCGGCGGCGTGCCGCAGTGGTACATCCACACCCCCGCGTACTCCGCCTTCCACTCGTAGACCTTCTCCTCGCCGGGATTGATGCTGGTCATCTCGTCGTTCCAGGCCACCAGGCTGCTATGGAAGTCGATCGAGTGCGGCAGCTCGTTCGTGGCGGGGTTCTTCAGGTGGATGCGCACCGTGTCGCCCACCTTGACGCGGATCACCGGGCCGGGCACGGTGTTGCCGAAGGTCCAGACCTTCTGCACGAAGCCGGGGGCGATGGTCATGAGCCGCTCAGTCATCACCAGGTCGATGTCGTGGACGGTGCCCTCGAGCAGCTTCGGCGCGACCGGGTCGTAGGTCACGGGCGGCGGGGCGTTCGGGTCGGCCTGGATGTTGGTCACCGGCGCGGGGCCGCCGTGGTCGCCGCCCTCGTCGGCGTTGGCGGCGTGGCCGGCCACCGAGATGGTGCCCTTCATGCCGCCCTCGGCGTGGCCGGGGAAGGAGCAGAGGAACTCGATGCCGTTCTCCGGCACGTCCACCACCGCCGAGGCGGTCTCGCCGGCCTTGGCCAGCAGGCGCACGCCGCCGGGGAAGACGACGTCGTGCAGGATGGCGCCGTCGTTGATGAACTTGACCTCGTAGCGCCCGGCTTTCTCCACCATCAGGTTCTTCGGCTCGTAGCCGATGTCCACCCCGTGGATCTCGAGCGTGCCGAGCACCGGCCCGGCGGCTGGCGCGGAGGTGGGGGCGGCCTGCTGCTGCGATTGGTTCACCGCCACGGCCGGGCCGCCGGCGGGGGCGATGGGGGTCTGGCTGCAGGCGGCGATCCCGCCCGCGAGCGCAAGCGCGGCGGCAAGCTTGGCGATGCGCGTGTACGTCCTCATCCTGGTCTCCTCGTGGCATTCTGTGCTGCTATCGTGGCGGGCGGTTCGCACGTCGCCGGCTGCCGCCCGGTGGTTGTGCCTATCATAGGGGGCCACGCCGGGAGACCATGTGACTTTTCTCTCACCGGGCAACACGGTTGCGGATGTTTCACCGGCGGTTGTGGCGGGGCAACGGTGGTGTCGTGTGCAGGAGCTATGCGGAGGTGCCACGCGCGAAGAACCAGGCGGTAGCCAGGACCGCCAGCGCGTAGCAGGCGGCGGTAGCGAGGAAGAGCGGCGCGAACCCCCAGCGCTCCTGGACCGCGACGCTGACGGCCGGCAGTGCCAGGTAGCCGCCGGCGTAGGCGGCGTTGATCAGCCCGATCACCGCCGGGCGGGCTGCGGGCGGGGTGCGCTCCATGGCCAGCGCGTCGTACAGCGGCGAGCCCATGTTGAAGAGCGCGCCGCGGATGACGGCGGCGGCGGCGGCCACGCCGAGCGCGGGCGCGAAGCCGACGGCCAGCAGGAACGGGATCGAGAGCGCCTGGGTGAGCGCCACTGTGCGCGCCTTGCCGATGCGCGCCGAGATCAGCGGCCCGGCCAGCGTGGCGAGGCCGGTGGACACCCCCAGCGCAGCGAAGAGCGCGCCGAGCGCGCCGTCCGGCAGGGCGAAGCGCTCCTTGAAGAACAGGTTCAGGTAGGGGGCCAGCAGCGCCGCGCCGCAGGAGATCAGCGCCGGGGGGATCAGCAGTTGGAGGGTCGAAAGGCTGAACGCCAAACGATAAACGCTGAACCGCGGCGGGGGGTGAGTGCGCTGAACTGCTCCTGTTGCCAGCGCCGTCACGCCCCTCAGCGCCGCAGCGATAGCGGACGATGGCGATTTGGCAGCCTCCTGTTGAACGTGGAGCGTTTGGCCTTTCGCAGTTAGCCATGGGTTCGCTGCGCGGCCTCCAGTTTTACGGTCTGGGGAGGCTCGGAGGGGTGAAGCCCCTCCGAAAAAGATGTTCTGTGGGAGGCGTAGGCCCCCACCCCCCCATGCGCGTGCGCGCGGATGGTCAAGTCCACGCGAATCTTGTCTTAGGAGGAGCGGGACGATCGAGAGGGCCAGGCCGGCGGCGGCTACGGCGAAGGAGGCGCGGTAGGCGGCGGCGCTCTCGGCGGCCACACCGAGCAGGCGAGCGCAGAGGGCAGGCAGCTGGCCGGCCAGCACGCTCCCCAGGCCCGCCACGCCGATGTTCACCGCCGCGTTGGCGCTGAACAGATGGTCACGCGTCTCGTCGTCGCTGTGGCGCATCATGTAGGGCGCGGCCGAGACCTGGAACAGCACGGCGGCCGCGCCGGTGGCGGCGGCGGCCAGCAGCAGTGGCGTATCTGCCGGCCAGAGCGCCACCGTGAGGGCGCCGGCCGTCTGCAACGACGCGCTGGCGATCAGCGCCCCACGCTGGCCGCCGCGCCCCACCAGCCACCAGAGTGGCAGGCTGAGCGCCCCGGCGGTGGCCACCCCGGCGATCGTGAGCGTGCCGAGCAGACCGCGCGGGAATCCAAGCGCCAGGACCGCCAGGTTGAAGAGCAGGCTGGTGATCGCCAGGCTGCCGGTGAGCAGCGCCGCGTGCGCCAGGTACAGCCATGCCGGGCGGCGCAGCGCCCGCCAGCGCATGACGTAGTCGATCACGTCTCCCTAGCCCCCAGTCCCTGGTCTCACCGCCAGGCCATCAAAGCTCTGTGCGCCCCAGGCGGCCAGGAAGGTCTCCCAACGCACCTCGTACTCGTAGGGGCGCTGCCAGTTGCTGCTCGTCGGCCCCAGTACGTCGCGGATGACTACCACCTCCTCGTTGAAGCCGATCGCCACCACCGCATGGTCGTTGCCGAGCACCGTCTGGAACTCGGCGCCCTCCGGCGTGCGCCAGGTGGCCGGGCGCCAGGGCTTGAAGTCCACCGTCGTCTTCATCCAGACCAGCGCGCTGCTGCGAAGCGCCGCCTCGACCCCCGCGCGGTCGGAGACCGGCGCGGCGCGCAGGCCGTAGTGCTCGAACACCCGCCGCATCGCGGCCCCGGTGGAGCGCGCCAGGAAGTTCGTCCGGTAGTCGCCCGAGAAGCGGGTGGCGATGTCGCCGCCGTGGATGATGAAGCCGTCCTTCGTCTCCTCGATGTACGGCTCAACCCGCTTATCAACACCCATGACCTGCACCAACTCATCGACCGTCACATTGTGGCCGAAGGTGGCGAAGATCACCCAGGCGGCGTCGAACTCGCAGGAGTAGCGGTAGGCCTGCGCCTCCTTCACAGCCGCCGGGATGTAGGCATCGTAGCGGCGCCCGTTCACCTCCACCGGGGCGGGCGTGGGGCTAGGCGGGGGCGTCGCAGTAGGCGGGGGCGGCGTCGTAGTAGCACGCGGCGTGGCGGTTGATGCGCGTACAGTGG
>DATMBA010000489.1:0-2549 GCA_035559635.1 Roseiflexaceae bacterium | reverse complement strand
GGCGGGCTTGGCAGCAGCTCGCCCGCCGCTTCAGCGGCCGGGCGTGGTGCGGAGCCGGGGACGGGGACGGCGCCCTACCCCGAGGCGGCTGTATATTGAAGCGGCCGGGGGCGCGTGCTACAATCATACTGCCGTGCGCGTTCGTCTGCGTCAAAGGGTCGACGCCAATGACGACGATCGATGTCTTCCGTGCGAGGGCGCGCTCGCGCCAGGTCATCGCGCTCACGCTCCTGCTGGCCGTGCAGTTCGTCGGCGTGGGCGTCCTGTTCCCGCTGCACGCCTTCACCTCGCCGCCCGGCAGCCCGGCGCTCCAGGCGTTCGCCGTGGGGCTGGCGCTCTTCGGCCTGCTGACGATCTACGGCGTCTGGGCGGAGAAGCGCTGGGGGGCGTGGGCGGCGCTGACGCTGGTCTCCTTCAAGCTGACGATCGACGTGTACAGCTGGGCGCTCGGCCTCGACCGCCCGCTCGCGCTGCTGAGCGCGGCCGTCAACCTCGGCATCATCGCGCTGCTGTTCCGCATCCCGGCGCCCGCCGGCGCGGAGATCTCGCGGATGCAGAAGGTCTTCTTCGGCTGCGTGCTGGCGCTGGCGGCCAACGTCGGCGTGATCGGGATGTTCAACCCGCCGCACGCCGTCAACACCCTGCCGTTCGCCGTCCCGCCGCTGCACGCGCGGTTCCTCGGCGCGATGTACCTCTCCGGCGCCACGTTTATGGCGCTCGCGATCCTGGCGCGCCGCTGGCACGAGGTGCGGGTGGTGACGCCGATGGTGTCGGTCTGGACCGGCCTGCTCGGCCTGGTGTCGCTGCTGCACCTGGAGGCGTTCGACTGGGCGCGCGAGCAGGTCTGGACCTGGTTCGCCGCCTACATCGCCTTCCCGCTGATCGCGGCATGGATGGCGTGGCAGCAGCGCGCGGTGGAGGACCCGCCCGAGGGCGCGCCGCTCGGGCCGGCGCTGCGCGGCTACCTGGCGGCGCAGGGCGCGGCGGTGACGCTGCTGGCGCTCGGCCTGCTGCTCGTGCCCGACGCGCTGGCCGCACGCTGGCCGTGGAAGGCCACCCCGCTGCTCGTCCAGATCTATAGCGCGCCCTTCATGTCGTACGGGGTGGGCAGCCTGCTGGCGGCGCGGCGGCGTGCCTGGGCCGAGGTGCGGATCATGATCGCTGCCACGTTGGTGTTCACCGTGGGCGTGCTGGGGGCGTCGCTCGTCCACCGTGGTCTCTTCGCGCCCGCCGCCCCCGCCACCTGGCTGTGGTTCGGCGGCTTCGCGCTGGCGACCGCGGTACTCGCGGCGCTCGGGCTGCTGAGCAGGGGGAGGGTTTAAGGGAGGGCTGCACCCGCTCTTGAGCACCCGCCCACCACAGTCACCGGGCGTCGCCAACGTCAGCTCCAGTGGGGTTTGGGGAGGCAGCCTCCCCGAAAACCTCACCGCGGAGAGGGGATGCATGAGGGGCACCGCCCCTCACACTCCCCCTCCTTTGAATGGTAGACCACGAGCCAGAAGCGAGGATCTATGGCAACGCTGATGTCGGCGGGCGCGCCGGCCCGCGCAGGATCGCCGGCGACCTCCATCCGCTGGCCGTTCCGCGCCTGGATGGTGGTCGAGGTGGTGTTCGGCCTGCTCGCGACCGGGGCGCTCTTCCTCAACCCCGGCAACACCGAGCGCGACTTCGCCTGGCCTATCCAACCGGTGGTGATGGCGGCGCTGCTTGGCGCGTTCTACTTCGCGGCGGCGCCGCTCTTCGCGCTGGCGCTGTTCGCCCGCACCTGGCAGCAGGTCCGCGCGCTGGTCATCCCTGCGGCGCTGTTCTGCCTGGTGATGGACCTGGCGACCGTACTGCACTGGGATAAGTTCTCGCTCGGCACGGCGCCCTTCTATGTGTGGCTGGCCAGCTACGTGCTGCCGCCGCCGATCCTGGGCGCCCTCTACTGGTGGCACCAGCGCGATTCGGCCCCGGTGGGCGCCGGGGTCGAAGCGCCGCTGCCCGGCTGGTCGCGCGCCCTCCTGCGCGCCAACGGCCTGGCGCAGGCCGGCCTGGCCGCGCTGCTCTTCGCGGCCCCATCCCTGCTCCAGCAGGTGGCCCCCTGGAATGTGACGCCGCTCACCGCGCGGACGCTGTGCGGCTGGCTGTTCGGCGTCGGCCTGCTACAGGCGTGGATGGGCTGGGAGAACGACTGGCGGCGCGTGCGCCTGGCATCCGTGATGCTCATCCTGCTGCCGCTTGCGATCGTCTTCCAACTCGCGCGCTTCGTGGAGCAGGTGAACTGGACCAGCGCCGCGCTGTGGGTCCTCGTGCTCGACACGGCGGCGGTGGCGGCGGCGATGGTCTGGCTGTGGCTGGCGTTCTCGCGTCGGGAGGGCTAAAAGGAACCACGAACGTCCTCCGGTAGGGGAGGATCTCAGGGAGGGCGTGCCCTCCCTGAGATCCTCCTGCCAGACCGAATGGTTTGTGGGGAGCTAGGTAGCATGAGCGGGGTGCAGACGACGCTCGCCGGCAGGCGAGTGCTGGTCACCGGGGCGAGCCGCGGCATCGGCCGGGCGATCGCGCTG
>DATMBA010000488.1:0-19888 GCA_035559635.1 Roseiflexaceae bacterium | reverse complement strand
GGCCAGCGTCACAGCGGCCGCGAGACCGCCGAGCCGTATGAATCCGGTATCTCTTCCACCGGCTCGGCCCGCCTGCGCTTCTCCGCCCACTTCTATCTGATCGCGATGCTGTTCGTGATCTTCGATATCGAGGCCGTCTTCCTGTTCGCTTGGGCCGTCGCCTTCCGCGACGCCGGCTGGCAGGGTTACCTGGGCGCGCTGGTCTTCATCGCCGTGCTCGGCATCGCCCTGCTCTATGAATGGCGCCAAGGAGCGCTCGAGTGGAGAAGAAGGTAAGCGGGAGGGGCCTGGGGCGGGCTTCGCCCGCCTCAGAAACCCCACCCACTCCGGAGGAGCTTTATGCGCTGGTGGCTCAGCCGCACATCCGACCCGGCGCCCATCCCGTCCCCCATCCCGGCGACGGAGCTGAACGGCGACGACGCGTTCAAGGACGCGATACAACGTGTCGTTGTGCTCTCCCGCCTGCAGGACCTGCTGGCCTGGGGCCGCAAGAACTCGATCTGGCCGTTTCACTTCGGCCTCTCATGCTGCTTCGTGGAGATGGCCACCAGCATCACCAGCAAGTACGATGTTGCGCGCTTCGGCGCTGAGGTGATCCGCGGCACCCCGCGCGAGGCGGACGTGATGGTGATCGCCGGCACGGTCTTCGTCAAGATGGCGCCGATCGTCAAGCGGCTCTACGACCAGATGATGGAGCCGCGCTGGGTGATCTCGATGGGAGCCTGCGCCAGCTCCGGCGGGATGTACGATATCTACAGTGTGGTGCAGGGGGTGGATAAGTTCCTGCCGGTGGATGTGTACGTGCCCGGCTGCCCGCCCAGCCCGATGGCCTTCTTGGAGGGCCTGGTGCTGCTCAGCGAGGCGGTGGGCAGGGAGCGCCGCCCGTTGAGTTGGGTCGTCGGCCCACGGGGGGTGCAGAAGGCGGTGATGCCCGCCCAACGCGAGGTCAAGCGTGCCGCGCGCCAGCAGATCACGCTGCTGCGCCCGGTAGACGAAGTGTAGCAACGGAAGCGGAACGGAGAGAGGGGATCCGGCGCCCTTCGCCTTTCCCGCCCCCCTTCCACTGCCAATCCCTCCCATGATCGCCCACGGCCAGAAGTGCGAGGCGTATATGCCAGATGTCGCACATGCAACTGAGAGCATCCGCGAGGAGCTGCAGCGCACCTGCGACGGCGCGGTGGTGGTGGAGCAGCCCACGCGTGACGGCATCCCGACCCTGTGGGTGCGGCGCGAGCGGGCGCTCGACGTCCTGCGCTATCTGAAGCTGGAGGCGCCGCGCCCCTTCCGTATGCTCTATGACCTGACGGCGATCGACGAGCGCGCCCGGCGCAACTGGCAGGGCCAGCCGGAGAGCGACTTCACCATCGTCTACCACCTGCTCTCCTTCGAGCGCAACCAGGATGTGCGCCTCAAGGTGGCGCTGCAGGGCGAATACCCTTCGCTGCCGAGCATCACGTCGCTCTGGCCGGCGGCCAACTGGTACGAACGCGAGGTCTGGGACATGTTCGGCGTGCGCTTCGAGGGCCACCCGAACCTGCGCCGCATCCTGATGCCACCCACCTGGCAGGGCCACCCACTGCGCAAGGAGCACCCGGCCCGCGCCACTGAGATGGGGCCGTTCCAGCTCCCCGACGAGAAGCAGGCCCGCGAGCAGGAGGCCCTGGCCTTCCGCCCCGAGGAGTGGGGCATGGCCCGCGAGCACGACGGCGCCGACTTCATGTTCCTCAACCTTGGCCCGCAGCACCCCGGCACCCACGGCGTGTTGCGCATCATGCTGCAGCTCGACGGCGAGGTGATCGTCGACGCCGTGCCGGATATTGGCTTCCACCACCGCGGCGCCGAGAAGATGGGCGAGCGCCAGTCCTGGCACACCTACATCCCCTACACCGACCGCATCGACTACCTCGGCGGGGTGACGAACAATCTGGCCTACCTGCTGGCGGTCGAGCAACTGGCCGGCATCACGGTGCCCCCACGCGCCCAGGTGATCCGGGTGATGCTCACCGAGTTGTTCCGCATCGCCAGCCACCTGGTGTGGTATGGCACCTTCGCTCAGGATGTGGGGGCGCTCTCGCCGGTGTTCTATATGTTCACCGACCGCGAGCAGATCTTCGACATCGTCGGGGCGATCTGTGGCGGGCGCATGCACCCCAGCTGGTTCCGCATCGGCGGCGTGGCGCAGGACTTGCCCAAGGGGTGGGATAGGCTGGTGCTGGACTTCGTGGCCCGCATGCCCAGGCGCCTGGCCGAGTATGACCGCATGGTGATGCGCAACAAGATCTTCCAGGCCCGCACCAAGGGGATCGGCAGCTACACCACCGAGGAGGCGATCGAGTGGGGCGTCACCGGCCCCGGCCTGCGCGCCACCGGCTTCGGCTGGGACTTCCGCAAGCGGCGGCCCTACAGCGGCTACGAGCAGTTCGAGTTCGAGGTGCCCACCGCGCAGCGCGGCGACTGCTACGACCGCGCGGTGGTGCGGATCGAGGAGATCCACCAGAGCCTGCGGATCGTCGAGCAGTGCGTGCGCAACATGCCATCCGGCCCCTACAAGGCCGATCACCCGCTCGCCACGCCGCCGCCCAAAGAGCGCACCATGCACGACATCGAGACGCTGATCGCTCACTTCCTGGAGGTCAGTTGGGGGCCGGTGATCCCGCCCGGCGAGGCGTTCTTCGGCATCGAGGCCACCAAGGGCAACAACGGCTACTACCTGATCAGCGATGGCAACACCACCTCCTACCGCACCCGTATCCGCACGCCATCCTTTCCGCACATGCAGATGTTGCCGCTGAACTGCCGCGGCCTGATGGTGGCTGACCTGCTGGCGATTATCGGGGCGATGGACTATGTGCTGGGGGATATTGATCGGTGAGGGAGGATCAGGGAGGGCGACGCTCTCCCTGAAACCCACCCCTTTCCGGGGGAATTGATATGCTCACAGAGGTCGAACGCACCGCGATCGAGACTGAGGCCGCCCACTACCCGCAGCGCCGCCATGCCTGCATCGACGCGCTCAGGATCGTGCAGCGCGAGCGCGGCTGGGTCTCTGACGAGGGGGTGCGGGATGTGGCTGCGGCGCTGGGTGTCTCGCCCGAGGAGGTGGACGCGGTGGCCACCTTCTACAACCTGATCTACCGCCGCCCGGTGGGGCAGCACGTGATCCTGCTGTGCGACAGCGTCAGTTGTTGGGTGATGGGCTACGAGCAGATCCGCGCGCGCATCCGCGCGCGGCTGGGGATCGGATTCGGCGAGACCACCGTCGACGGGCGCTTCACGCTGCTGCCCATCCAGTGCCTCGGCACCTGTGACCACGCTCCGGCCATGATGGTGGGCGCCGAGCTGTACCGCGACCTGACGCCGGAGCGGGTGGACGAGATCCTCCAGGAGTACGCCGGAGGCTCACAGCCGGCGGGCTTGGCAGGGGGATAGCCCGCCGCTTCAGCGCCGGGCGTGGGAGGGCGCCACGGACCCGATTATTTGGTAAACCTTCATACGCGGCGGGCTAATCCTATGAAGGCCGCGCAGGCGGCCTGAACACCAGCCCGCGCAGGCGGGCTTTGCAGCGGATAGCCCGCGCGTTCACGCGCCGGGCGTGGTGATGAGCGATAGTCCCGCGTATTTCGTGAATCCACCAGCACGCAGCACGCAGCCTTCACATGAAGGATCTTCGATGGAACGACCGCTCACAAAGAACATCCGGCCAGGCGAGGCGCCGTTGGATCTGCGCGGCTATGAACGCGCGGGCGGCTACCAGGCGCTGCGCAAGGCGCTGCTCCAGTTGACACCCAAGGACGTGCAGGAGGAGGTCAAGCGCGCCAACCTGCGCGGCCGCGGCGGCGCCGGCTTCCCCACGGGCGTGAAGTGGAGCCTGGTGCCCACCGGGCCGGACGCGCCGCACCCCACGTACTTCGTGGTCAACGCCGACGAGATGGAGCCGGGCACCTTCAAGGACCGCCTGCTGCTCGAGGGCGACCCACACCAGGTGATCGAGGGGGCCATCCTCGGATCCTACGCGATCGAGGCCGACGTGGCCTACATCTTCTTGCGCTGGGAGTACCGCCGCGCCGCCGAGTTGCTCGAGCGGGCGATCGCCGAGGCCTACGCCGCCGGTTACCTGGGGAGGGACATCCTGGGGAGCGGCTACAGCCTGGAGATGTACCTGCATATCAGCGCCGGCCGCTACATCTGCGGCGAGGAGACCGCGCTGCTCAACGCGCTGGAGGGCCGGCGCGCCACACCGCGCTACAAGCCGCCCTTCCCCCAGACCAGCGGGCTGTTCGGCAAGCCGACGATCGTCAACAACGTCGAGACAATCTGCAACGTGCCGCACATCGTGGCCAACGGCGCCGCCTGGTACGAGGGGCTGAGCCGCAGCCAGGACACCGGCACCAAGATCTACGGCGTGAGCGGCAAGGTGCGGCGGCCGGGGGCTTGGGAGTTGCCCATGGGCACGACCCTGCGCGAGTTGATCGAGGAGCACGCCGGCGGCATGCGCGACGGGCTGCGCTTCCGCGGCGCGCTTCCTGGCGGCGCCTCCACCGACTTCCTGGTGGAGGAGCACCTGGACATCAAGATGGATTACGGCTCGGTGCAGGCGGCCGGCAGCCGCTTGGGCACCGGCAACGTCATCGTGCTAGACGATAGGACCTGCCCGGTGGGGATGGTGCGCAACCTGGAACACTTCTTCGCCCAGGAGTCGTGCGGCTGGTGCACCCCCTGCCGCGATGGGCTGCCCTGGACGGAGAAGGTACTGCAGGCGATCGAGGAGGGGCGCGGCCAGGAGTGCGACCTGGGGCGGCTGGAGCGGCACGCTCGGCTGCTCGGCCCCGGCAACACCTTCTGCGCCTTCGCCCCCGGCGCGATGGAGCCGCTGCAGAGCGCCCTGAAGTACTTCCGCGAGGATTTCGAGCGCCATATCCGTGAGGCCCGCTGCCCGTGGAGGTAGCCCATGGCGAAACTCACCATCGACGGCAAGGAGTACGAAGTTAGCGCGGGCGCCAACGTGCTGCACGCGGCCCTCTCGCTCGGGTTGGACCTGCCGTACTTCTGCTGGCACCCGGCGCTCGGCTCGGTGGGCGCCTGCCGCCTGTGCGCTGTCAAGCAGTTCCGGGACGCGAGCGATACCCGTGGGCGCCTGGTGATGGCCTGCCTCACCCCGGCCGACGGTGCGCGCCTCTCGATCGCCGACGAGGAGGCGCGCACCTTCCGCCGCTCGGTGATCGAGTGGCTGATGGCCAACCACCCCCACGACTGCCCGGTGTGCGACGAGGGCGGCGAGTGCCACCTGCAGGATATGACGCTGATGACCGGCCACACCCGCCGCGAGTACCGCTTCCCCAAGCGCACCTACCGCAACCAGTACCTCGGGCCGTTCATCAACCACGAGATGAACCGCTGCATCCAGTGCTACCGCTGCGTGCGCTTCTATGGCGACTACGCCGGCGGCCACGACCTGCAGGCCTTCGCCTCGCGCGACCGGGTGTACTTCGGCCGGCACGCGCCCGGCGTGCTGGAGAGTGAGTTCAGCGGCAACCTGGTGGAAGTCTGCCCCACCGGCGTGTTCACCGATAAGACGCTCAAGCAGCATTACACCCGCAAGTGGGATCTGCAGACGGCGCCGTCGGTGTGCGTACACTGCGCCGTAGGGTGCAACACCATCCCCGGCGAGCGCTACGGGACGCTGCGCCGCGTCCGCAGCCGCTACAACCACGAGGTCAACGGCTACTTCCTGTGCGACCGCGGGCGCTTCGGCTATGAGTTCGTCAACAGCGAGCGCCGCATCCGCCAGCCGCTGCTGCGGCGCGATGGTGCGCTCGTCCCCGTGAGCGCGGACGAGGCGCTCGAGCGCGCGGCGGCGATCCTGCGCGAGAGCGCCGGGGTGGTCGGCATCGGCTCGCCGCGTGCCGCGCTGGAGGCCAACTTCGCGCTGCGGAGGCTCGCCGGCCCGGAGCGCTTCATCGGCGGGATGTCCCCTGGCGAGGACCGCCTGGTGGCGCTGGCGCTGCGCATCCTGCGCGCGGGGCCGGCCCGCTCGCCCTCCCTGGCGGACATGGGCCGCGCCGACGCGGTGCTGGTGCTGGGCGAGGACGTGACGAACACCGCGCCGATGGTGGCGCTGGCGCTGCGCCAGGCGGTGCGCCGTCAGCCGATGCAGATCGCGCAGCGCCTGGGTATCCCGGAGTGGAACGACGCGGCGGTGCGCGAGGCGATGCAGGACCAGCGGGGGCCCTTGTTCATCGCCACCCCCGCCGCCACCCGGCTGGACGACGTGGCGGCCCACACCTACCGCGCCGCGCCAGACGACATCGCCCGCCTGGGGTTCGCCGTGGCGCGCGCGCTCGACGACGCAGCGCCGCCGGCTCCCGACCTGCCGGACGCGCTGCGGGCGTTGGCGGACCAGATCGCCCACGCGCTGGCCGCGGCCGAGCGGCCGCTGGTGCTGGCCGGCATCAGCCTAGGTAGCGAGGCGCTCTTGCAGGCGGCCGCCAACGTGGCCTGGGCGCTCTGCCAGGGGGGGCGGCCCGCCGAACTGTGCCTGGTGGCGCCGGAGTGCAACACCCTGGGGGTGGGCTTGCTAGGCGGTGGCACACTCGGCGCCGCGGTGGAGGCGCTGCGCTTCGGCGCGGCCGACACGCTGGTGGTGCTGGAGAACGATCTGTTCCGGCGGGCGGACCCGGCGATGGCCGAGGCATTGCTCGGCGCGGCGAAGCACATCATCGCGATCGACCACCTGGAGAGCGCCACGACGGTGCGCGCCGAGGTGGTGCTGCCAGCGGCGACCTTCGCCGAGGGGGACGGCACGCTGGTGAACATGGAGGGGCGCGCACAGCGCTTCTTCCAGGTGTTCGCGCCCGAGGGCGCCGTGCAGGAGAGCTGGCGCTGGGTGCGGGACATGCTGTGCGCTACGGGGCGCGGCGCGGACGCGCCTTGGATGACGCTGGAGGACATCGACGCCGAGTTGGCAAGCGAGGTCCCGCAGCTCGCGGGCGTGACCGAGGCCGTGCCACCGGCGGGCCTCCGCGTGCCCGGGGCGAAGATCCCGCGCCAGCTGCACCGCTACAGCGGCCGCACCGCCATGCGCGCCAACATCAGCGTCCACGAGCCGAAGCCGCCCGAGGATCGCGACTCGCCACTGGCCTTCTCGATGGAGGGACCATTCGCCCCGCCACCGGCCCTGGCGAGCGAGTTCTGGTCGCCGGGGTGGAACTCGGCGCAGGCGATCAACAAGTTCCAGAGCGAGGTGGGCGGCCCACTGCACGGCGGCGCCCCCGGCCGGCGCCTGATCGAGCCGGCGGCCGGCACGCCCTCCTACTTCCGGGACGTGCCGCCGCCCTTCGCGCCGCGCGAGCACGAACTGCTGCTCGTCCCGCTCCACCACATCTTCGGCTCCGAGGAACTGAGTGTGCTGACACCGGGCGTGGCCGAGTTGGCGCCGCAGCCCTACGTGGCGCTGCACCCGGCCGACGCCGACGAGCTTGGGGTGGCCGGGGGCGATCTGCTGGCGTTCGCGGCCGCCGACGGCGGGGCCGCGCTGCGGCTGGAGCGCGGCGAGGGGGCGCTGGCCGTCAGGATTCTGCCCTCGCTGCCGCGCGGCGTGGCCGGCGTGCCGGTGGGCCTGCCCGGCACGGCCGGGCCGCTGCCGGCCGGGTGGTGTCGCGTGATACAGGCGCGAGCGAGGGGGCATGCATGAACGACGTGATCCAACCGCTGCTGATCGTCGGCGGCGTCCTGTTCGTGGCCCTCAACATCGCCGCCGGGCTGATCTGGCTCGAGCGCAGGCTGCTGGCGCTCTGGCAGGACCGCTACGGGCCGAACCGGGTCGGGCCGTTCGGCCTGCTGCAGGTGCTGGCCGACGTGATCAAGATCTTCACCAAGGAGGACTGGGTCCCGCCGTTCGCCGACCGGCCGGTGTTCGTGCTGGCCCCGGCGGTGATCATCGCCGCCGTGCTGCTCTCCTTCGCCGTGATCCCCTTCGCGCCCGGCATTGTCGTGGCTGACCTGAACATCGGGCTGCTCTTCTTCCTGGCCATGTCCTCGCTCAGCGTCTACAGTGTCGTGCTGGCCGGCTGGTCTTCCAACAACAAATACGCGCTGCTGGGGGGCCTGCGCAGCGCGGCGCAACTGCTGAGCTATGAGGTGTTCATGGGGCTGTCGCTGATGGGCGTGGTGATGATGGCCGGCTCCTTCAACCTGAGCGCGATCGTCGAGGCCCAACGGCAGGTCTGGTTCTGTGTGCCGCAGTTCCTGGGGCTGGCGATCTTCTTCGTGGCCGGGCTGGCCGAGTCCCACCGGCTGCCGCTGGACCTGCCGGAGGCCGAGGCCGAGTTGGTGGCGGGCTACCACGCCGAGTACTCCGGCATGAAGTTCGGCATGTTCTTCGTGGGCGAGTATCTCGGCATCACTGTGCTCTCGGCGATGATCGTCACGCTGTTCTTCGGCGGCTGGCTGGGGCCGGTGCTCCCGCCGCTGGTGTGGTTCGCCCTCAAAACCTTCGCGCTGATCTGCCTGTTCATCCTGCTGCGCGCCGCGCTCCCCCGGCCACGCTACGACCAACTGATGGCCTTCGGCTGGAAGGTGATGCTGCCGCTGGCGCTCGTGAATCTGGCGGTGACGGGCGGGGCGCTGCTGGCGATCGGTTAGTTGGGAGGGCCAGGGAGGGCGGTGCCCTCCCTGAAACTTACTCCGCTCCGGCAGGGGGCGTGAGCGAACTGCCGGCTGGAGGCGCTGTATGCTCAGTGTACTCGACTCGATCTGGATGGTGTTCAAGCACGCCTTCCACAAGCGCGCCACGGTGCAATACCCGGACGAGAAACCCTACCTGCCGCCGCGCTACCGCGGGCGCATCGTCCTCACACGCGACCCGGATGGCGAGGAGCGCTGCGTGGCCTGCTACCTGTGCGCCGCGGCCTGCCCGGTGGACTGCATCGCGCTCCAGGCCACCGAGGACGAGCACGGGCGGCGCTACCCGTCCTTCTTCCGCATCAACTTCTCGCGCTGCATCTTCTGCGGCTTCTGCGAGGAGGCCTGCCCGACCTACGCCATCCAGCTCACGCCGGACTTCGAGATGGGCGAGTACCGGCGGCAGGACCTGGTGTACGAGAAGGAGGACCTGCTGATCGCTGGCCCGGGCAAGTACCCGGACTACAACTTCTACCGTGTGGCCGGCCTCGCCATCCGCGGCAAGGACAAGGGCCAGGCCGAGAACGAGGCGCCGCCGGTGGATGTGTACGACTTAGTCCCCTAGTACGCTGAAGCGTCTGTTGTTGCGCTACGCGCGCCGCTTTCGAGCGGGCTCAAGCCCTGCGAAAACCCTGGGCGGACGTCCGCTTCAGCCGGGTGACTTATGAACGCTGTATTTTATATCGCCGCCGTGGTTGCAGTGCTGGCCACCGTGATGGTGATCACGCGGGCGAACGTGGTCCATGCGCTGCTCTACCTGATCGTCTCGCTGCTGGCCATCGCGCTGATCTTCTTCGCGCTCGGCGCGCCGTTCGTGGCCGCGCTGGAGGTGATCATCTACGCTGGCGCGATCATGGTGCTGTTTCTGTTCGCGATCATGACGCTCAACCTGGGGCCACATGCGGCCGCGCAGGAGAGCCAATGGATGCGTCCGTCCAGTTGGGTCGGGCCGTCGCTGCTCACGCTGGTGCTGCTCGGTGAGTTGCTCTACGTCTTCGCCAGCGGCGCTGGCGCCCTCGCGGGCAGCACCGCCGCAGCCGTGATCGACCCGCCCGTTGTGGGCGCGGCGCTCTTCGGCCCGTACCTGCTGGCGGTGGAGTTGGCCTCGCTGCTGCTGCTGGCCGGGATGGTGGGGGCGTACTACCTGGGGCGGCGGGAGTAGACCGTGGACCATGGACCAAACCTTGCCGGTGGCTGCGAAGCTTCTGTCTCCCGCCGGTCCTCGGTCCTCGGTCCTCGATCACCGGGGAGAACAGCGGAGGTTTCTATGGCAACCGTCCCCCTCGAGCACAGCCTGCTTCTGGCAGGGATCCTCTTCGCGCTCGGGCTGATCGGCGTGCTGGCACGGCGCAACATCATCTTCATCCTGCTCTCGCTCGAGGTCATGCTCAACGCCGCCGGGCTGGCTTTCATCGCCGCCGGCCACCGCTGGGGCCAGCCGGACGGCCAGGTGATGTTTATGTTCATCCTGGCGATGACGGCCGCCGAGGTCTCGGTGGGGCTGGCGCTGGTGCTGCAGGTCTACCGCCGCTGGCACACGCTGGACATCAGCGTGGCGAGCAAGATGCGAGGCTAGTATGCTCGGTCTGCTGTGGCTGGTCCCGGCCCTGCCGCTGGCGAGCTTCCTGGCACTGGCGCTGCTCGGCGCGCGCCTCCCCCGCCGCGCGATCGCCGCCCTCGGCGTGGGATCGGTGGGCGCCTCGGCGTTCGTGGCGCTGCTGGTAGCCGCCGCGTTTCTCGCAGGGCTGCCCGGCCGCGCCGCCCACACCCAGGCGCTCTGGACCTGGCTGGATGTGGCCGGGTTCCGCCCGGCCATCGGCCTCTACCTGGACGCCCTGTCGCTGCTGATGGTGCTGGTGGTCACCGGGGTGGGTTTCCTCATCCACCTCTATTCCACCGCCTACATGGCCGGCGAGGCGGGCTACAGCCGCTTCTTCGCCGCCATGAACCTGTTCGTGGCCTCCATGCTGATCCTGGTGCTGGCGGACAACCTGCTGCTGCTCTACCTGGGCTGGGAAGGCGTGGGGCTGTGCAGCTACCTGCTGATCGGCTTCTGGTACGAGGACCCATCCAACGTGCGGGCGGCCAACAAGGCCTTCATCGTGACGCGCGTCGGCGATACGGCCATGGCGATCGGGCTGTTCCTGCTGTTCGCTAGCCTGGGCACGCTGGATATCCAGGAACTGATGCGGCGCGCGCAGCAGAGTTGGCCGGTGGGCGCGCCCGTGGCGCTGGCCGCGGCCGCGCTCCTGCTCGGCGGGGCGGTCGGCAAGTCCGGCCAGCTGCCGCTGCAGACCTGGCTTCCCGACGCCATGGCCGGCCCGACGCCGGTCTCGGCGCTGATCCATGCCGCCACGATGGTGACGGCCGGCGTGTACCTGATCGCCCGCACCAACGTGCTCTTCACGCTGGCGCCGGCGGTGCAGGCCGCCGTGGCCGTGGTCGGCGCGCTCACGCTGCTGCTGGCCGGCTTCAGCGCGCTGGCGCAGACCGACATCAAGCGCGCGCTGGCCTACTCCACCATCAGCCAGATCGGCTACATGTTCCTGGCTCTCGGCGTGGGCGCCTGGTCGGCGGCCATGTTCCACTTCATGACCCACGCCTTCTTCAAGGCGCTGCTGTTCCTGGCCGCCGGGGTGGTCATCCTGCGGCTGCACCACGAGCAGAATATGTTCAGGATGGGCGGGCTGCGGCGCGCCATGCCGCTCGCGTTCTGGACCTTTCTAGCCGGCGCGGCCTCGCTTGCGGCGCTGCCGCTGGTGACTGCCGGCTTCTATAGCAAGGACGCCATCCTCTGGGCGGCCTGGGCCTCGGAGTTGGGCGGGCCGCTGCTGTGGGGCGCGGGGGTGGCCGGCGCGCTGCTCACCGGCCTCTACACCTTCCGCATGGTGTTCCTGACCTTCTTCGGGCCGCAGAGCGAGCAGGTGCGCCACGCCGCGCCGTTCGCGCCGGCGGGCTGGGCCATGGGCCTGCCGCTGGTGGTGCTGGCTGCGCTCTCGCTGGCAGGCGGGCTGGTGGAGCTGCCCACGACGATGGGCGCCTTCCACCCGCTCTCGGACCTGCTGCACACCGCGCTGCCGGAAGCGCACCTGGAGCACGGCGCGCCCGGCCTGGAGTTGGCGCTGCAGTTCGTCGCGGCGTTGGCCGCGCTGGTGGGGGTGGCGGCCGCCTACCTGCTCTACCAGCGCCGGCCGGCGCTGGCGGCGGCGCTGGCGCGCTCGCCGGCCGGGGACGCGCTGCGGCGGCTGTGGCTCGCTGGCTGGGGCTTCGACTGGCTCTACGAGCGGATCTTCGTCCGGCCCTTCGTCTGGCTGGCGCGCGCCAACCAGGGCGACGCGATCGACCTGCTGTACGCCGGGATCGCGCGCCTGAGCACCGCCGTCCATGGCGCACTGAGCGGCACTCAGACCGGGCAGACGCGCCAGTACGCCATGGGGATCGTGGTGGGCGCGGTGCTGGCGATCGCGATCGTGGTGCTGCTATAACCGGAAGGCCGCCGGCGCGTCCTGATTCAGCCCGCGCAGGCGGGCTTGGCAGCATCTAGCCCGCCGCTTCAGCGGCCGGGCGTGGGACGCCGCCGGCTACCCATTGTCAGGCGCACCGTTCACAAGCGCGTGCGCCTGGGGATGTGGCCGGTGCGAGGCCGTGGGGTCACGGTCCCCGGTCCTCCGTCCTGGTTCACATGGAGGCCAGCCCTATGATCCTGATTCTGCTCATCCTCGTCCCGCTGGCCGGTGGGCTGGTGGCCTGGCTGCTTGGACGGCGCGCGGGCGGTGCGGCGCGCTGGACGGCGCTGGCCGCACTGACAGTGGACGCGGCGCTTGTGCTCGGGCTGTGGGCACAGGGCGGTGGGGGAGCCGCGGGCGGAACCTGGCTGGCCGAGGTGCGCCAGCCCTGGATCCCGCAGCTCGGCGTCAGCTTCCTGCTTGCGCTGGACGGTCTGAGCCTGCTCTTGGTGGCGCTGACAGTGTTTCTTGGGCTGGTGGCCGTGCTCGCCTCCTGGAGCGAGATCCGCGAGCGGGAGGGGTTCTTCTACTTCAACCTGCTCTGGACGCTGGCCGGGATCGTCGGGGTGTTCGCCGCGCTGGACCTCTTCCTGTTCTACTTTTTCTGGGAGTTGATGCTGGTGCCCATGTACTTCCTGATCGCGATCTGGGGGCACGAGCGACGCATCTACGCGGCGATGAAGTTCTTTGTCTTCACCCAGGCCAGCGGCCTGCTGATGCTGCTGGCGATCCTGGCGCTGTACTTCCTCCACGGCCGGGACAGCGGGGTCTACACCTTCGATTACACCCTGCTGGTGGGGGCGCCGCTGGCGGGGCCGGCGGGCGCGCTGGTGATGTGGGGCTTCCTGGCGGCCTTCCTGGTGAAGCTGCCGGCGCTGCCGGTGCATAGCTGGCTGCCGGACGCTCACAGCCAGGCACCTACCGCCGGCAGCGTGGTGTTGGCCGGGCTGCTACTCAAGACTGGCGCCTACGGGCTGCTGCGCTTCGTGCTGCCGCTGTTCCCCGGCCCGGCGGCAGATCTCGCGCCGGCCATGTTGCTGCTGGGCGCCGCCGGCGTGATCTACGGCGCGCTGCTGGCCTTCGCCCAGACCGACCTCAAGCGTCTGGTGGCCTATACCAGCGTCAGCCACATGGGCTTCGTGCTGATGGGCGCGTTCGCCTTCAGCCCGCTGGCCATGCAGGGCGCAGTGCTGCAGATCATCTGCCACGGCATCAGCACCGGCGCGCTGTTCGTGCTGGCTGGCATGCTCTACGAGCGCATGCACACCCGCGACATTACCCGCATGGGGGGGCTGTGGCACATCATGCCGCGCATCGGCGCGGCCGCCATGCTGTTCGCCATGGCGTCGCTCGGGCTGCCGGGACTGGGCAACTTTCTCGGCGAGTTCCTGGTGCTGATGGGCGCCTACCAGTCCAGCGCCACCATCACCGTCGTGGCGTCGCTCGGGCTGGTGGCGGCCACCGTCTACAGCCTGTGGCTGCTGCAGCGCGCCTTCTTCGGCCGCAACGAGGCCGGCTGGCGGCTGCCGGACATGGGCGCACGCGAGGCGGCGGCCCTGGCCGCACTGGCGGTGGCGATCGTCTGGCTGGGGGTCTACCCACAGCCGGTGCTGGACACCGCCGCACCGGCGCTGGAGCGCGTGCAGCAAACGGCGGCGCCACATGATCGGGTCGGATCGCTACGCGTGCCAGGCAGACCCTGATCTATTCTCTCCGCTCCTGGTCCGTTAACCGCTCCGTTCCTGGTGTGCTCTTTGATTCGCAGGGAGGCGTCCCATGACCGCGACCGATCTGCTGGCGCTGCTACCGCTCATCGCGCTCGGCGCGCTGGCGCTGGCGCTGATGGTGGTGAACGCCTTCCGCCGCACCCATGCGCTGAACCTCACGCTGACGCTGGTGGGGCTGGGCGCGTCCCTCGCCACGCTGCCCGTGGCAGCACGCGCCGCCCCACGCCAGGTTGGGGCGCTGCTGGTGGTGGACGCCTACGCCCTGTTTTACATGGGCCTGCTGATCGCCGCGACCATGGCGGTGGCCACGCTCTCCTACGGCTACCTGGAGCGGCCGGGCCGCGCGCACGACAAATACTACATCCTGCTGGTGCTGGCGGCGGCGGGCGGCGCCACACTGGTGGCCAGCAACCACTTCGTCACCTTCTTCCTCGGGGTGGACCTGCTGAGCGTGGCGTTGTACGCGCTGGTGGCCTACCTGCGCGAGCGCGAGCGCAGCATCGAGGCCGGGCTGAAGTACCTGATCCTGGCGGCCGCGGCCTCGGCCTTCCTGCTGTTTGGCATGGCCCTGATCTACGCCGAGCTGGGCGCTATGGCCTTCGACCGCATGGCGGTCGGTGGAGCTCCCGGCGCGCTGCTGCTCACCGGCCTGGCGATGATCGTGATCGGCGTGGGGTTCAAACTGGCGGTGGTCCCCTTCCACATGTGGACGCCGGATGTCTACGAGGGGGCGCCGGCACCGGTGACCGCCTTCGTCGCCACGGTCTCGAAGGGGGCCATGTTCGCGCTGCTGCTGCGCTTCTTCGTCCTGCTGGGGCTGCACGCCTACAGCTCGCTGCTGCTGGTGCTGGCGCTGATCGCCGTGGCCTCCATGTTCGCCGGGAATCTGCTGGCCCTCCAGCAGGCCAACGTCAAGCGCATCCTGGCCTACTCCTCGATCGCCCACCTCGGCTACCTGCTGGTGGCGCTGCTGGCCGGTGGCGAACTGGCGGCGCCAGCGGTGACTTACTACCTGGTCGCCTACGTGATCACCACCCTGTGCGCCTTCGGCGTCGTGGCCGTGCTCTCGGGCCCGGAGCGGGACGCAGACCTGCTGGAGGACTACCGCGGGCTGTTCTGGCGGCGGCCGTGGCTGGCGGGCACCTTCACCGCCGCGCTGCTCTCGCTGGCCGGCATCCCGCTCACCGCCGGCTTCGTCGGCAAGTTCTACGTGCTGGCCGCCGGCGTGGGCCAGGCGCTGTGGCTGCTGGTGTTGGCCCTGGTGAGCAGCAGCGTGATCGGGCTGGTCTACTACCTGCGGATCATCGTCACCATGTACCTCCAGCCGGAGGCCGAGGCGCCGCCCGCCATCCTGGTGCCGCGCTCACTGGGCGGGAACGTGGTGCTGAGCGCGTTGGCGGTGCTGCTGGTGTTGCTGGGCGCCTACCCGGCGCCTGTGATCGACGCCATCCTGTCCATCACAGGCGCATTGGCGGGCGGCGTGGCGCTACGCGAACGCTGAAACGTTGAGCGCTGAACGTTTGGATGACGAAGAGAGGTCGAGATCCTCTTCATGCAGGCAGCGCACCCGCACCAAGTGCTCCTGCAGCGGCGCGACGAGCCGCTCGGGCAGCATCGTCCTCCGGTCTTTGAGCCCCTTGCCATCGCGGACGATCACCTGATGCGGGGCGAAGTCCAGGTCCTTCACCCGCAGGCGAGCACACTCGAGCAGGCGCAGGCCGCTGCCGTAGAGCAGCTTGGCCATCAACTGCGGCACGCCCGACATACACCCGATAACCTGGGATACCTCCTCTCTGGTCATCACCGTTGGCAGGCGGGCCGGCTTCTTCGCGCGCACTGGTGAAGCTGTCGTACTTGCCTTTTGTGGCCGCGCGCAGACCCGTCGGTTTGGCATGCCCACTCGTGGTCTCACGACGGCGAACGAGGGCTTTGACTTACCGGATGGTGCCACCATCTCGATCACGGTCGCTACGTTCATGGATCGGCTGTGGACAAAGACTGCCTTTTCGTGGACGAGCGAGGCCAGGGCATCGACGTTGCGCTCCGACATCCAGCGCCACTTCTCTTTCGAGAGGTTGATGACTTCTTGCTCCGCAGGGGTGCTCATACAGGTGTTCTCCTTCTTTGACATCTATCGCAGAGCGTCTTGGACAAGACGCTCTGCTTTCGACACCGAAGCGAACGAGTTGCACATACGGTTAGGTGGAACGTCGTAATTCGCTCAACCACTTGGCGCCGCCTGGCGCAGGGGCAAGCCATTGCTCCAGCACCGGGCGCGTCCAGTCACACGTCGGGGCGCTCGACATCCACGGCGTCTGCGTCGAGAGCATCGGCGCTATGCAGCACCGGCTTGAGGACAGCCTCCCACGTCGTGCCCCCACGTTGGGCGGAGGTCGTGTGCTCGTTTCGCACGGATGTTTCACGGTGTGCTATACTTGGCTCGCACGCGTGTGAGCCACATCGCCAGCGACGCCCGCACAGCGGAGACACAGAACCTCTGGGAGTGCTGGCTCCGTGGCCGTGCAGGCTCCACTGTGGTCCTCGCCAGCCCTGATAGCTCAGCACGAGAAGAGACGTCATGAAACTGCTGCTCACGTCCGGGGGTATCACGAACCCGAGCATCCGCCACGCGCTCATCGACCTGCTGGGCAAGCCGATCGCCGAGTGCAGCGCGCTCTGCATCCCGACAGCGCAATGGGGTCACCCTATGTGCGGGCCGGCCTCGGCATGGGGCTTCGTCGCCGGCGCCCCCCCGCACCACCTGAGCAGCCTGGGCTGGAAGTCGGTGGGACTCCTTGAGCTCACCGCGCTGCCCAGCATCGGCGTAGAGCGCTGGGTTCCCTGGGTCCGGGCGGCTGATGTCCTGCTCGTGGACGGCGGCGACGCGACCTACCTGTGCCACTGGATGCGGGAGTCCGGGCTGGCGGACCTGCTGCCGTCGCTGCCGGAGAAGGTCTGGGTGGGCGTGAGCGCCGGCAGCATGGTGATGACGCCCCGGATCGGCGCGTTCTTCGTGGCGTGGCGGTCCGCGCCGGACGACCACACCCTGGGGGTGGTGGACTTCTCGATCTTCCCGCACCTGGACTACCCCGGCTTCGCGGAGAACACCCTGGCCCACGCGGAGCGCTGGGCGGCCGGCATCGGTGGTCCGGCGTACGCGATTGACGACCAGACCGCCCTCAAAGTGGTCGATGGCGCCGTCGAAGTCGTCTCCGAGGGCCGCTGGAAGCTGTTTGCGCCCTGACGGAAAATCGTGCTCTCCCAGACGCCTCACAAAAGGATCCACGCGAGCGCGCCCTTAACGAAAGGAGCATCACAATGGCCAAGGTTATGCAATCATGTCCATGAACTCGACGGCTACGTCGCCGACCGCATTCCCGCCGGATGGCCGCGCCCTAACTCGACGGTCCACTTCGTGACCGACGGCATCGAAAGCGCTGTGCGCCAAGCCAAAGCCGCCGCCGGGAAGTCTGTCGGGGTCCACGGCGCTGACACCTGCGCTACCCGGTACACAAGGCGTCGTCCGACCCACCCGGTGCTCGCCTGGTGGTGCGCTTTGTCTCGATGAGATGCTCACGCGCGAAGCGCCAACGACATGCCCACGATACAGGCCGGCGCATTGAATGGAGGAGGCGTGCATATGACACGAGCAGCACTCGCGGAGGCGCGTGCCTTCGAAAGTTGGCAAGACTACCAGGAGGCCCTCAAGCGCGCAATCGCGCCACTCACCCAGGAACAGCTGCGGCGACGGCTTCTGCCTGGTCTGCGCACGCCGGGAGAAATCGCCGAACATATCGTCTTTGGGCGGGCCCTGCATCTGCACCGCACGCTGGGCGAGGGAGCGGCGGAACTCACGCCGCTGCTCCGCTGGCAGGAGGCGGACGACCCACCGCACAGCGCCGCCGAGATTCTGCGCGGGCTGGAACTGACCTGGCAGTTCATCACCGGTTGTCTGATGCGCGGATCACCCACCGACGCTCTCCCCGAGGAGCAGGTGCCGATCGTGCAGACGATCTGGGGTCTCCTCGATCACGACCTGCCACACGCCGGAGAGCTGTCGCTGCTGTTGGGTGCGGATGGCCTGCCTGGGGTTGAGATATAGCTCGCGGAGATGCGGGAGCCGCCGTGATTGTGCGAGCATCTGATGTGTAGAGCTGTGCGCGCAGCGCGAGGAGCAGCGATGATTGTGGAGAAGATCCTGGCCGGGCCGGACGAGCCGCCCTTCATCACGCCGGAGGGGGCGCGGCGGCGGGTGCTCAGCTACGGCGGTGGCATGATGGCGGTGCAGTTCGAGTTCGACGCCGGCGTGAGCGCGCCCATCCACAGCCACCCGCACGAGCAGATCGGCTACGTCGTCAGCGGCGAGATCGACCTGATCATGGAGGGGCGCGAGACCGCGCGCTTGCGGGCCGGCTGCACCTACTACGTGCCGCCGAACGTACGTCACGGCATCGTGACTCATACCCCCACCACGCTGCTGGACTGCTTCACGCCCATCCGTGAGGATTTCCTGCAGCGCTAAGAGCGTATTTGAAACGCCTCCCGGCTGCGGCCCTCGCATCTCCCCGCTCGCCCGCCGCGCGGCGGCGGGCGAGCGGGGGATGGGTGAGGGGTGAACCCCCTCACCCATCCCCTCTTCAAACAGGCTCTTAGCGCTATGGGGCCTGCGCCCCACAAAACATTGCGCGGAGGGGCAAATCCCCTCCGCGCATCCCCGGCTGGAAGGCTGGAAGCCGCGCAGCGAACCCTTGGCTAGAGATCGGTGCCCGGCACGGGCGTGGGCGTGGTGCCCGGGGCGGTGCGCGGCGCGCCGTGCCAGCCACGCCCGCGGCCGTGCGGCACGAACAGCTGCGTCCCCTGCTGCTGCAGGTGCGTGTAGATTGTATCGGCCTGGGCTTGGGTCAGCCTGCCAGCAGCCACCGCCGCGTCCAGGTTGCTCTTCGCCGCTGCCAGCGCCGCGTCGACCACGGCTTGCTCGGTAGTGCCGTGCGCCTGCGCCAGCTGCGCCACCGTCTGCCCGGCGCGCAGCTGCGTCACCAACTCGTCTGTGGTGATGCCGAGGGTCTTGGCGGCGGCGTCCAGCATCGCCTGGCGCAGGCCGGCGAGGGCGTGCAGCCCCTTCGGTCCACGGCGGCCGCCGAACAACGGGCCGAAGTCGCCGGCCTGGACGCGCGCCTTCAGCGCGTCAGCCTGGGCCTGCGTCAGCCGCCCCTGCTGCACCGCTGCGTCGGCTGTGTTGTTGGCCGCCGTCACTATGGCGCTGTCCAGCGTGGACCGCTGGATGTTGAGCGCCGCCGCCAGCTGATCCAGGAACTGGCTCCACAGCGGGGTGGCCTGCGCCGCCTGCGTCCCCTGCGGCTGGGGCGTCGGCTGGGCCTGCGCGCTGGCCACCGAGGCCTGCAGCGACGGGCCAAGGAGTGCGCCGAGCGCCAGCCCGGCTACCAGGGCGGCGGCGATCGCGAGTGATCTTACCTTCATGGGTTGTCTCCTTCGTGCTACGATGCTCGAACGGTCGTTAACAGGGCTTCCGCAACCGGCGCCACTTGGCGCGGGTTCGGGGGGCGCGGGGGCCACGCCTCCGCGTACCCTGTCGTTGGAGACAAGCATAGCGATCGATTGTTAGGATGTTGTTCAGAAGTGTTGAGGGAAAGATGAGGGGAGGGCATAGGCCCTCCTGCGGACCCGCTACAGCCCGATCGAGGCGAGGTACTCCCGGTTGCGGCGGGCGCTCTCGCGCGGGGCGCCCATGCCGGGCAGCACATCCTGCTCCACGGTGATCCAGCCGCGGTAGCCGCGCGCGCGCAACCAGGCGGCCACCGCCGGGAAGTCCACCGCGCCGCGGCCAAGCTCGCAGAACAGGCCGTGCCGCACGGCGGTGAAGTAGTCCCACCCCTCGGCGCGCGCCCGCTCGGCCACGGCGGGCGCACAGTCCTTGAAGTGGACGTACCAGATGCGCTCGCCGAAGCGCTCCAGCCC
>DATMBA010000487.1:0-29019 GCA_035559635.1 Roseiflexaceae bacterium | reverse complement strand
ACAACATCCAGCTCGAGCTGACCGCACCGTACGCTGGCTAGAACGTCGGCTGTGAATCCACGAAGGACACAAACAACGGCATGTGCTATGGCTACCGACGATGCCACATCACCGCCGCATTTGTGCCCTTCGTGCCCTTGGTAGATCACCTTGGCGCTGCTATGCTACCGGCGTTCTCGTTCGCCGCGCGCAGCATCGCGTCCAGGCTGCGGTCCACGTCCGCCTCGGTGGTGGCCCAGGACGAGACGCTGATTCGCATGGCGGCGCGGCCGTGCCACACGGTCGCGCCGCACCAGCAGGTGCCCTCGGCCTGCAGCGCCGCGATCGCCCGGCGGGTGGCTTCGTCCTCCCCGAACGCCACCAACACCTGGTTGAGCGCCACCTCGTTCAGCACCTCGTAGCCGGCCGTCCGCAGCCCCTCGGCGAAGCGCGCCGCCAGGCGGCAGGTGCGCTCCACCAACTCAGCCACCCCCGCGCGGCCGAGCGAGCGCAGCGCCGCCCACACCTCCACCGCGCGCGCCCGCCGCGACATCTCGGGCGCGTGGTGCGACGGCTCCGGCCGGCCGCTGCCCACCAGATACGCCGCAGCGGAGGACATGGCGGCGCGTAGATGCTCGGGGCGCCGGCACAGTACCACGCCGCTGTCGTAGGGTACATTCAGCCACTTGTGTGCGTCGGTCGCCCACGAGTCCGCCAGCGCCAGGCCGCGCGCCAGGTGCGCCCGCGTAGGAGACGCCGCGGCCCACAGCCCGAACGCGCCATCCACGTGCACCCACGCCCCGGCCGCGCGCGCCGCCGTACAGATCGGCTCGAACGGGTCGAACGCGCCGGTGTTGACGTTGCCGGCCTGCAGGCAGACGATCGCTGGACCGCTGAGGTGCGGCAGCGCCTCGGCCCGCATCCGCCCCTGCCCGTCGGTGGGCACACGCAGCACCCGTTCCCGCCCCAGCCCCAGCAGGCTCAACGCCTTGAGCAAGCTGACGTGCACCTCCTCGCCCACCACGACGGTGATCGGCGGGGCGCCGAACAGCCCCTGCGCCTCCACGTCCCACCCCACTGTCTGCAGCACCGCGTGGCGCGCCGCCGCCAGCCCCGCCAGGTTCGCCATCGTCGCGCCCGTCACGAAGCCGGCCGCGCTGCTGGATGGCAGGCCCAGCAGGTCCACCAGCCAGCCGCCGGCCACCTCCTCCAGCGCCGCCCCCACCGGCGACATCACCCGCAGCGCGACGTTCTGGTCCCACGCCGCGGCCAGCCAACTCGCGGCCAGTGCCGCCGGGAGCGCCCCGCCGGTCACAAAGCCGAAGTAGCGCCCGCCGGCCGAGGCCACCGTCGCCGGCGAGCCGACCGCGTCCAGCAGCGCCAGCATCTCCTCCGGGTCAGCAGGCGCGTCCGGCAGTGGCCCACCCAGCTCGACCAGCCGCGCGATA
This sequence comes from Roseiflexaceae bacterium, assembly GCA_035559635.1. Lineage (GTDB taxonomy): Bacteria > Chloroflexota > Chloroflexia > Chloroflexales > Roseiflexaceae > CALJIC01. The sequence continues at coordinate 27,592 of DATMBA010000487.1, read as the reverse complement.
GCCTCCGGCGCAGGGAACACCCCCCGCTCGTCGAGCGTGGCGAGGTAGCGGATGGCGCGCTCGGCGGTGGAGCGCAGCAGGTCGTCCACGTCGCTTTCCTCCACTTCATATGACGAAGTGGAGTGTAGCACGAAAGGTGTGGGGGGGTACAGCGACAATCGAGGATATCGGGGGAGGACATCGGCGGATCACAGTGGAGGGGCGACCCGCCCCGACCGCATTGATATCGACGACCAGCGTCAACCAAGGACGACGGGCATGCATCGCCGTGGCGACGCCGTACATCGCGATCCATGACGTCGCGTAGGGGCGCAACAGGCGCTTGTTCACGAGAATCTGTGGAGATTCCGAGATGCGCCTGCTGCACCCCTATGACCTCTCGCCTATGGCCTATGACCTGCGCTGCAAGCGCTCTAGGAATGCCCCTCGCTCCCTGCAGGCTGCTCGCCCGGCACGTGCTGGCCGCCGGTGGCCGGCCCGCCCCGCCCCAGCAGCGCCAGCGCCCGCGCCGTCACATGCTCCACCGTCAGGCCGTAGTGCTTGAAGATCTCCTTGTAGGGCGCCGAGGCGCCGAAGGTCTCCACGCCCACCACATCGCCCTGGCTGCCCACCCAGAGATGCCAGCCCTGCGACACACCGGCCTCCACCGCCAACCGGGCGGCCACCTCCGGCGGCAGCACCGAGTCGCGGTACGCCTGGCTCTGCGCCTCGAACAGCTCCCAGCTCGGGAAGCTCACCACCCGCGCCCGCACGCCCTGCTTCGCCAGCTCCCCCTGCGCGCCCAGCGCCAGCGCCACCTCCGAGCCGCTTGCCATCAGCACGATCTCCGGCGCGCCGCCCGCGGCGTCCTTCAGCACGTACGCCCCGCGCACAAGGTCCGCCGCCGGCGCCATCTCCGCGCGGTCCAGCACCGGCAGGTTCTGCCGGCTCAGGATCAGCGCCGTCGGCCCCTCTGTGCGCTCCAGCGCCACCACCCAGGCCACCACCGCCTCGTTCGCGTCCGCCGGGCGGATCACCGTCAGGTTCGGGATGGCCCTCAGCGCCGCCAGGTGCTCCACCGGCTGGTGCGTTGGCCCGTCCTCGCCTAGTCCGATGCTGTCGTGGGTGAAGACGTAGGTCACCGCGTGGCCCGAGAGCGCCGCCAGGCGGATCGCGCCGCGCATGTAGTCCGAGAAGGTCAGGAAGGTGCCACCGTAGGCGCGCACGCCCCCGTAGGCCGCCATGCCGTTCAGCGCCGCGCCCATGCCGTGCTCCCGCACGCCAAACCAGATCACCCGCTCGTGGTAGCTCCCGGGCTGAAAGCTCCCCTCGGTGGCGTAGGGCGTCTTGGTGGACTCCGAGAGATCCGCCGAGCCGCCGATCAGCCAGGGGATCCTCTTCATCAGCACCTCGAGCGTCTTGCCCGAGGCGTTGCGCGTCGCCACCTCGCCGCCCGATGGGTCGAAGGAGGGCAGCGCTGCCGCCCAACCTTCCGGCAGCCGGTCGGCGAGCGCCAGCTTCAACTCCGCGCCCTCGGCCGGGAACGCCCGGCAGTACTCCTCCAGGCGTGCGGCCCAGGCGCCCTCCAGCGCCGCGCCGCGCTCGCCGAGGGATCGCATATGCTCCAGCACCTCCCCCGGCACATAGAACTGCGCGTCCGGGTCCCACCCCAGCGCCTGCTTGGTGGCCCGCACGCCGTCCGGTCCGAGCGGGCTGCCGTGGACCTTGGAGGTGCCGGCCTTCGGGCTGCCGTAGCCGATCACCGTGTGGATGGCGATCAGCGAGGGGCGCTCGTCCTGCTGCGCGGCGCGGATGGCGCGCTCGATCGCTTGCAGGTCGTTACCGTCCTCCACCTGCTGCGTGTGCCAGCCATAGGCCGCGAAGCGTTGCAGGCGGTCCTCGGTGAACGCCAGGCTGGTGGGGCCATCCAGCGAGATGTGGTTGTCGTCGTAGAGGTAGATCAGCCGGCCGAGGCGCAGGTGGCCGGCCAGACTGGCGGCCTCGGCGGCCACCCCCTCCATCAGGTCGCCGTCGCTCACGATCGCGTAGACATAGTGATCAAACAGCGTGTAGCCAGGGCGATTGTAGCGCGCCGCCAGGAAGGCCTGCGCGATCGCCATGCCCACACCGTTGCCGAAGCCCTGGCCGAGCGGGCCGGTGCTCACCTCCACGCCAGGGGTCAGGTGGCGCTCCGGGTGGCCGGGGGTCTTCGAGCCCCACTGCCGGAAGCGCTTCAGTTCCTCCAGCGGCAGGTCGTAGCCGGTGAGGTACAGCAGGCTGTAGAGCAGCATCGAGCCATGCCCGGCCGAGAGCACGAAGCGGTCACGGTTCGGCCAGCGCGGGTCGCGCGGGTTGAAGCGCAAAAAGCGGCTCCACAGCACGTAGGCCATCGGCGCGGCGCCGAGCGGCAGGCCGGGGTGGCCGGAGTTGGCGGCTTGGACGGCGTCGATGGACAGGGTTCGGATGGTGTTAATGGAGAGTTGGTCGATATCTGAGTATGTAGCAGCCACAGGTTCCTCTCAAATGCAGCATGCAAAATGCAAAACAGGTGTTGCTTATGCAGCGCGGGCCGTTGGTGTGCGCCGCCGGCTGATGCTGGTCCTTTTGCATTTCGCATTTTGCACTTAGGAGCCTATCCGCATACCTCGGCGAGGGTTTCAGGGGAGGGCGCAGCCCTCCCCTGAAACCCTACCCTATCCGGGGTATCCGAATAGGCTCTTACTGGCGGGCGTTCCAGTCCTTCAGAAACTGCTCGATCCCACGGTCGGTCAGTGGGTGCTTCATGCTCTGCTCCAGCACCCGGAACGGACAGGTGGCGATGTCGGCCCCCGCCAGCGCGCTCTCGACGATGTGGCGCGGGTGGCGGATGGAGGCCGAGAGCACTTTGGTGGCGATGTGGTGCTGGCGATAGATCTGCACAATCTCACGGATCAGGCCCATGCCGTCCACGCCGATGTCGTCCACGCGCCCCACGAACGGGCTGATGATGAAGGCCCCGGCTCGCGCTGCGAACAGCGCCTGGTTGGCGTTGAAGCACAGCGTCACGTTGCAGCGGATGCCCTCCTTTGCCATACGGTACACCGCCTTCAGCCCCTCGGTGGTGCTCGGCACCTTGACGATCACGTTCGGGTGCCATTGGGCGAACTCCACCCCCTCGCGCACCATGCCCTCCGCATCCAGCGAGGTGGTCTCCGCGCTGATCGGCCCGTCCACCAGCGTGGCGATCTCGGTGATGGTGGCCTTGAAATCCGCGCCCTTCTCCTTCGCGATCAGCGAGGGGTTGGTCGTCACGCCGCTCAGGATACCCCAACTGGCGGCCTCGCGGATCTCGTTCAGGTTGGCGGTATCCAGGTAGATCTGCATGGCTCTCGCTCCTTCCGTCTTCAAGCTAGCCGTGATTATAGCATGGCGGCGCGCCCGCCCCCGCCGCCCGCCGCCGTGCCCCCCAGGTACTAGTTGGAAATAGCCCTTGAAGCGCGCGCTATTTTGTGCTATGGTACAGTTTGCATAAGATCACGCGCTGTAAGCATAGAAAGCGGTGGGATGTGAATAAATCCTCCGACCTGCTCATGTCCACGGCCCGCGAGACGCAGCGACCCACCCGCCCCCCACACCCCCAGACCCTTTCCAACGAAGCTTCACCGCAGACGATCGAGTACCTGTGCGAGCGCACGGCTGGTGAGCCGCTCACGTACGTCTACCAGCCCACCCGCCAGCCGCTCGCGCCCGAGGAGGCCGAGGGCGACGCAGAGGCCGAGTTGGAGGTGGACGAGGCCGCCGCCGATGACCCGGTGCGCGTCTACCTGCGCGAGATCGGCCGGGTCAACCTGCTCACGGCCCGGGAGGAGATCGCCCTCGCCCAGCAGGTCGAGCGCGGCGAGCAGGCCAAGGAGCGGCTGCGCGCCGGCGACTGCAGCGCCGAGGAGCGCATCCAACTCCACCGGCAGGTGCAGGAAGGCCAGGGCGCCCGCGAGCGGCTCATCCAGGCCAATCTGCGCCTGGTGGTCAGCATCGCCAAGAAGTACATCGGGCGCGGCATGTCGCTGCTGGACCTCATCCAGGAGGGCAACATCGGCCTGATGCGCGCCACCGAGAAGTTCGACTACACCAAGGGCTACAAGTTCTCCACCTACGCCACATGGTGGATCCGCCAGGCGATCACACGCGTGATCGCCGACCAGAGCCGCACTATCCGCCTCCCGGTGCATGTCGGCGAGACGATCAACCGCGTCATGCGTACCAGCAATCGCATCCAGCAAACCACGGGCCGTGATCCGTCGCCGGAGGAGATCGCGCAGGAACTGGGCATCCCGCCGGAGAAGGTGCGCCGCGTGCTCGAGGCCGCCCGCCAGACGATCTCGCTCGAGATGCCTGTCGGCGCCGAGGGAGACTCGGTCCTGGCGGACTTCATCGAGGACGGCCGCGGGGCGACGCCCATGGAGAACGCCTCGCAGCACATCCTGCGCGAGCAGATCGAGAGCGCGCTCGAGAAGCTCCCCGAGCGCGAGCGCCGCATCATTCAGCTGCGCTACGGCCTGTACGACGGGCACTACCGCACGCTGGAGGAGGTGGGCCGCGAGTTCGGCATCACCCGCGAGCGCATCCGCCAGATCGAGGCCCGCGTCCTGCGCAAGCTCCGCCACCCCCACTACGGCCGCGGCCTGCGGGGATACCTGGAGTAGCGAGTAGCCAGTATCACGTAGGCAGTAGTCAGTACCGCTGTGTCGCGCTGATCGCAAAGCCATCCTGACTACTGCCTGCTGCCTACTGCCTACTGCCTACTGCCATGTCCAACGCCATCGAGACCCACGCGCTCTCCCGCGCCTTCGGCGGCCGTATCGCGGTGGATGCCCTCACGCTCGTCATCCCCCAGGGCGTGGTGTTCGGCTTTCTCGGCCCCAACGGCGCCGGCAAGACCACCACGGTGCGCATGCTGGCCGCGCTGATCGCCCCCAGTGGCGGCGGCGCACGCGTGGCCGGCTACGCGCTCGGCGCAGATGACCACCAGATCCGCCGCAGCGTCGGCATCCTCACCGAGACCCCCGGCCTGTACGAGAAGCTCAGCGCCCGCCAGAACCTGGTGTTCTTCGCCCGGCTGTACGGCCTGGACGCCCCGCGCGCCGAGGAACAGGCCGGACGCTACCTGCGCCTGCTCGGCCTCTGGCAGCGGCGCGATGACCCGGTGGCCGGCTTCTCCAAGGGGATGCGCCAGAAGCTCGCCATCGCCCGCGCCCTGCTCCACGAGCCGCAGGTGGTGTTCCTGGATGAGCCGACCGCCGGGCTGGACCCGGAGGCCGCCCGCACCGTGCGCGACTTCATCAAGGGGCTGCGCTCCGCCGGCCGCACGATCTTCCTCACCACTCACAACCTGCCCGAGGCCGACGAGCTGTGCGACCTGGTGGGGGTCTTCCGCACCCGCCTGCTGCGCCTGGACACGCCAGAGAATCTGCGCGCCCGGCTGTTCGGCCGCGGCACGCGCGTGCGGCTCGCCGGCGACCCGGCCGCCCACCTGGAGGCGGTGCGCGCCCTGCGCTTCGTGCGCGCCGCCGAGGTCCGCGATGGTGCCCTGGCCGTGACGCTGGATAGGCCGGACAAGGACAACCCCTACCTGGTCCGGGCGCTCGTGGAGGCCGGCGCCGCCATCCGCTACGTCGAGCCGCTCGATTATACGCTTGAAGATGTGTACCTTGAACTGCTGAAGGGGGAGGGGTCACGGGAGGGCGCAGCCCTCCCGTGAAAATCCACCACTATGAGCAAGACGCTGATCATCCTGGAAAAAGAGTGGCTCGAGCTCCGCAAAGAGCGTTCGCTCGTCCTCGGGGCGCTGCTGCCGCCGCTGCTGCTCGCCCTCCTGCCGATCGGCATCATGTACGCCGTGGGCCTGGTGCCCGATGAGGACACCCGCGAGCTTGGCGCGGCGCTGGCGGACCCCTCGCTGGCCGGGATGAGCGTGCTGGAGCTTGGGCAGGCGGTGGTTGGCAAGCAGTTCAGCGTGCTGTTCCTGCTTGTGCCGCTGATCGTCCCCAGCATCGTCGCCTCCTACAGCATTGTGGGGGAAAAGACCGGGCGCACGCTGGAGCCGCTGCTGGCCACGCCGGTGCACACTTGGGAACTGCTGCTGGGCAAGAGCCTGGCTGCGCTCATCCCATCGGCCGTGGTCACGTGGGCTGGCGCGGCGATCTTCCTCGCGGGGACCGCGGCGGTGGCGGTGAGCCCACGCGTGCTCATGGCGGTGATCTCGCCCGGTTGGGCGCTGGCGGTGCTGCTCTGCACGCCGACGCTGGCGCTCATCATGATCGCCACCTGCGTGGCGATCTCCTCGCGCGTGAACGACCCGCGCACGGCACAGCAGATCTCAGCGGTGGCGGTGGTGCCGCTGCTGGCGCTGTTCTTCGGCCAGCTCGCCGGGGTGGTGGTGCTCAGCCCGGCCTTCGCGCTCGGCATGGCGCTCGCGCTCGCCCTGCTCGCGGCGCTCGGGGTGTGGGGCGCCGTGGCGCTCTTCCAGCGTGAGACGATCCTGACAAAGTGGGGGTGAACCGATCTACCACGAAATGCCTATCCGAATACCTCGGGGAGGGGTCAGGGGAGGGCTTCGCCCTCCCCTGCAACACGTCGTACTTCCCACGAGTGTGGTGCGAATCGGAGGAGGGGTCAGGGGAGGGCTTCGCCCTCCCCTGCAACCCCACCCTATCCAGGGTATCCGGATAGGCACGAAGACACGAAGATCATCAGTTCTTCGTGCCTTCGCGTCTTCGTGTCTTGGTGTTTGTGCCCATCACAGCGCTATCTGCAGCAGCGTGCCGAGCGCGGCGGCCACGCTCATCACCGCCAGCATGCCGGCCGTCGAGTCCAGCGGGTGGGGCGAGACGGGCCGCCGCGCCACCACCACCAGCCCCAGCAGCGCCGCCGGCAGCGCCACGGCCCCACCGAACAGCGCCAGCGATACCACCGCCGCCCCGGCCACCAACGAGCGGATGCGCGCCCGGCCCGCCAGCGCCACCTGATCGAACGCCGGGTCCAGCCACACCATCACGCCGATCGGCGCCGCCAGCAGCGCCACGATGTAGGCCCCCGCGTACACCGCCGGCACCGCGGCCGGCGAGCCGGAGAGACGCCACACCTGATCCGGCGGCAGCCACAGGCTCAGCGCCACCGCCAGCGTCGCCACATGCACCACCTGGTCCAGCAGGAACGGACCGATCGGCGGGCCGGGGATACGGCCACCATGCTGCACCTTGCCCCAGTCCGTCGCAAAGTGCACGGCGGTGATCGCCAGCATTGCCGGCCACAGCGCTGCGGTCGCTGGATCTAGCAGCGGCAGGGCCAGCATACAGGCCAGCACCACGCCGCAGTGGATCGCCAGCCCGTATAGGTGGCGCTTGCGCACCACCAGCCAGTACGGCTGCAGCATGAAGTCGGCCACCAGATGGGCCAGCAGGAACAGGTAGAACATCGGTGACCTCCTTGACGGATTGCAAATTGCAGAGTGAAAATTGAAAAAGACGACAGCGCCTTCCTTGAAGTCAGGGCTTCAATCTACAATCTTCAATCTGCAATATAATCGGCCTCCCCGAGCCGGGCGATATTCAGGATGCTGATGCGCGCACGCTCCACGCGGATCAACCCACGGTCGCGCAGGGTGGCCAGCACCCGGTTCACCGTCTCGCGGGTGGTCCCAGAGAGGCTCGCCAGGTCGTCCTGCGTCAGCCGCAGGTCGATGCGCGTCGTGCCCGTCTCCGGCACGCCGGAGCGCGCGGCCAGCGCGATGAGCTGCCGCACCACCCGCTGCGCCGCCGTCAGCCCCGCCAGCTGCTCGGCGTAGATCGTGCTCTGGCGCAGGCGCGTCGTCATCATCCCCAGGATGGCGGCGGCGACCGAGGGGCAGGCGCCGATGGCCTGCAGGAACGCGGCCCGGTCCAGCGTCAGTGTCACCGTCCGGCACATAGCCTGGGCGCTGGCCGAGCGCGGGTTGCCATCCAGCACCGCCAACTCGCCGAAGAAATCCCCGGCCCGCATGATCCCCACCGACAGCTCCTGCCCGGACTCGCTGGTGGTGTAGATCCGCACCTGTCCGCTCACGACGATGTACAGCACGCTGCCAGCGCTCCCTTGGTGGAAGATCGTCTCGCCGCGCTCGAAGGTCTGCGAGCCGACACTGAGGGCCAGGGCACTCAACTCCCCGTCGCTCAGGGACGCGAAGGCCGGCACGCTGCGTACCAACTCGATATTGCCCTTCGCCGCGCTCATCGCCCGCTCCATCGCCGCTTGTCGTCCGTCCCGAGACCATTATAGGGCGCATGAAGCACCAGGACTATGATCGCTATCACGTTCGTATCAGCTGCCGCGGCCCGATCAAGACGGGCGGTGGGAGGCCGGGCGGCTGATATAATGCCGCCCATGCTTTGGACGATCTCAGACCTGCATCTGTCGTTCGCGCAGCCCAAGCCGATGGACATCTTCGGCCAGCGCTGGCGCAACCACCCGGAGCGCATCGCCGCGGCCTGGCACGCGCGCGTCCGGCCCGACGACGTCGTGCTCGTGGCGGGGGATATCTCCTGGGCGCTCAAGCCGCGGGACGCCATGCTGGACCTGGCGTGGCTGGACGCGCTCCCTGGCCGCAAGGTCCTCTCGCGTGGCAACCACGACTACTGGTGGAGCGCGGAGCGCACCCGCCGCCTCAGACGCGACCTGCCGCCCTCCATCGCGATCGTCGAGGCCGAGGCGCTGGACGTGGGCGCGGCGGTGGTGTGTGGGGTGCGCGGTTGGATCACCCCCGAGACCCCCGGCTACCAGGAGGCCACCGACCGGCCGTACTATGAGCGCGAGCTGGCGCGTATCGACAAGGCGCTGGCGGCGGCGCAGGCGCTCGCTGCCGGTGCGCGGCCGATCGTCGTGATGATCCACTTCCCGCCGTTCGTCAACCGGCGGCCCACCGAGTTCGCCCGCCGCATCGCCGCATCCGGCGCCGCCGCCTGCGTCTACGGCCACCTCCACCGCCCCGAGGACTGGGCCAACGCCACCCAAGGCCTCGTGGACGGCGTCTTCTACCAACTCACCGCCTGTGACTACCTCGGCTTCGGGCCGGTGGCGGTGCGCGGCCTCACACAGCCGGAGCGCGTGTAGCCGTCGAGGAAAGCGACAGCGGATGTGAAAGGGGTCAGCGGATCGCGGATAAGCGGAGAGCTGTGCGCTGCGTTCTATCTCCCCGCTAATCCGCTCCCTATCCGCTGTCCCCTCCTCCCAAAGACCGACGCCCCACCCGCCGATCCGCCGATGTCCTGCGGCACACCCCCTGCTATAGTGATGGCAGACAAACGGTGAACGCGGCGGTCGCCGGAGGCCCGTCGGGAGACGCGCAGTACGACCCCACGCCGCCCCCTTACTCCTCTTCATCCTCGGCCGCCGCAAGGCGGCCTTTCTGCTGCCTGCGGGCCGCCGCACAGCGGAACATCTGTTCCAAAACAGTGGACAAAAGCGCGTTCCAGCGGTATAATACGCCTAGCAATCGCGTACGCACCGCGCACCAGCCGGCGGCCGCCAGGCCGCCGCTGATCGTGTCTGATCCTACTGCTGTATCTCGCTGGGACAGGGGAGGGTCCGGGAGGGCGAGGCTCTCCCGAAGACTCCCCCCTTGTTCATTAGCAGTGTGAGCGCAGCGCAACGAGAGTCGCTTCAGGAGTCCTTCGAAATGGAAATAGGGATCGTCCGCCCGCGCAACATCACCGAGGAGATGCGCACCGCGTACCTGGACTACGCGATGAGCGTGATCGTCGCGCGTGCGCTCCCCGACGCGCGGGACGGCCTCAAGCCGGTGCAGACCCGCATCCTCTACGGTATGTGGGACCTCGGCATCCGCGCCAACCAGGCCCACAAGAAGTGCGCCCGCATCGTCGGCGAGGTCCTCGGCCGTATGCACCCCCACGGGGACAGCGCCGTCTACGACGCGCTGGTGCGCCTGGCCCAGCCGTGGAACATGCGCTACCCGCTCGTGGATGGGCAGGGGAACTTCGGCAGCGTCGACGGCGACCCGCCGGCGGCGCAGCGCTACACGGAGGCGCGCCTCACGCCGATCGCCGAGGAACTGCTGGCCGACATCGAGAAGAACACCGTCGACTTCCGCGACAACTTCGACGGCACCTACCGCGAGCCGACGGTGCTGCCGGCCCGTCTGCCCAACCTGCTGCTCAACGGCGCCGCCGGCATCGCCGTGGGCATGGCCACCAACATCCCGCCCCACAACCTCACCGAGCTGTGTGACGCGATCGCCCACCTGATCGACAACCCCGAGGCCACCGTCGAGGACCTGGTGCAGATCATGCCGGGGCCGGACTTCCCCACCGCCGGGCTGATCCTCGGCACCGAGGGGATCATGAACGCCTATAGCACCGGCCGCGGCCAGATCACGCTGCGCGCCAAGGCCCACGTCGAGGAGGCCGCCCGCGGCGCATTCAACATCGTTGTCACCGAACTGCCCTATCAGGTCAACAAGGCCCGCCTGCAGGAGCGCATCGCTGAGCTCGCCAGGGAGCGCAAGATCGAGGGCATCCGCGACGTGCGCGACGAGTCGGACCGCACCGGCATGCGCTTGGTGGTGATCCTCAAGCAGGACGCACAGCCCAAGAAGGTGCTCAACGCGCTCTACAAGCACACCCAGATGCAGACCACCTTCGGCGTCAACATGCTGGCGCTGGTGGAGGGCGGCCGCCAGCCGCGCCTGCTGACGCTCAAGCGCCTGCTGCAGGAGTACATCGACCACCGCCGCGAGGTCATCCGCCGCCGCACCGAGTTCGAGCTGGAGAAGGCCCGCGCCCGCGCCCACATCCTCGAGGGCCTTAAGATCGCCCTCGATCACCTCGATGCGATCATCCAGACCATCCGCGACTCGCGCACCCGCGACTCGGCGCGCAACAACCTGATGCGCAACTTCAGCCTCAGCGAGGCGCAGGCCAACGCCATCCTGGAGATGCAGCTCGGCCGCCTGGCCGCCCTCGAGCGCAAGAAGATCGAGGACGAGTATAAGGAGGTCATCAAGCTGATCGCCGAACTGGAGGACATCCTCGCCAACCCGCGCAAGGTGCTCCACCTGATCAAGCAGGACCTGGCCTACCTCAAGGAGAAGTACGGCGACCCGCGCCGCACGCGCATCATCCCCGAGGCCAACGGCGAGGTGTCCGACGAAGACCTCATCCCAGACGTCAAGGTGCTGATCACGCTGACGGACCGCGGCTACATCAAGCGCCAGGCGCCGGATGTGTATCGCACTCAGCGGCGCGGCGGCCGCGGCATCAAGGGCGCCCCCACCCGCGAGCAGGACGTCGTCCGCCACATCCTGACCTGCAATACGATGGACGACCTGCTGTTCTTCACGGACCGCGGCAAGGTCTACCAGCTCAAAGCCCACGAGGTGCCGGACGCCAGCCGCACCGCCAAGGGCCTACCGCTGGTCAACCTGGTCTCGCTCGAGCCGGGCGAGCAGGTCACCTCGGTGCTGGCCGTGCCGGACTTCGACGAGGCCGAGTATCTGATCATGGCCACCGTGCGCGGCAAGATCAAGCGCACCCTGCTGAAGGAGTACAGCCAGGTACGCTCCAACGGCCTGATCGCCATCGGGCTAGAGGAGGGGGACCTGCTGGGGTGGGTGGCGATGACCCACGGCCACGAGGATGTGCTGATGACCACCGTGCGCGGCCAGACCATCCGCTTCACCCAGGATCAGGTGCGCCCGATGGGCCGCCCGGCCTCCGGCGTGATCGGCATCAGCCTGGATGGGGACGACCGCGTGGTGGGGATGGACCTGGTGCGCGAGGGCCACTCGCTGCTGGTGGTCACCGCCAACGGCTTTGGCAAGCGCACGCTGCTGGAGGAGTACCCGCCCAAGGGCCGCGCCACCGGCGGCGTGATCACCATCCGGCTCCGCCCGGGGGACGAGGTGGCGGTGGCGAAGGTGGTCTCCGAGCGCTCGCTCCTCACCTTCATCACCGCCGGTGGCAACGTGATGCGCACCGAGGCCGAGGGCATCTCGCAGCTCGGCCGCGCCACCCAGGGCGTCACGATCCTCAACGTCCAGAAGGGTGACCGGGTGGCGGCGCTGTGCGCCGAGGAGCCGGAGGCCGAGGAGGAGCGCAGCCAGCGCGTCCTGATCAACCTGGACGGCGAAGCGCTCACGGCCTAACAGAACAGAGACGTCGTCATTCGGAAGGGGAGCGGAGGGAACAAAGGAGACCGGGAGCGGATCCGCCGGATAACTCATCGCTATCCGTTTCAGGTGCATCCGCCCCTTCCGGTCGCAACTCCGCTCCCGCCGCTCCCGACTCCATTGCTAACTCTCTGTTCCAGCTCTGCTCACAGCGCTCCTGGTGGCTACTCACGGCTTCCAGAGCGCGCCAGCAGGTCGGTCAGCGTGATCTGCGCCCGCCGGCTGTCCGCGATCCGCAGCTCCGGCCCCTCGGTCTGGATCATGCGGATGAACACCTCGACGAAGTGCGCATCCCACTGCGTGCCGCTCCCCTTGCGCAGCTCCGCGAACGCCTCCTCCGGCCACATCGCCCGCCGGTACGCCCGGTCCGAGGTCATCGTGTCGTAGGCGTCCGCGATCGCCAGGATGCGCGCCTCGGGGTCGATCGCGCTGCCCACCAGCCCATCCGGGTAGCCATGGCCGTCCGTGCGCTCGTGGTGGTGCTCGATGATCGGGATGATGCTGCGCAGGTCCTTGATGCCCCGCACGATGTCGGCGCCGATCGTCGGGTGCGAGCGCATCACGTCGAACTCCTCCGGCGACAGCGGTCCCGGCTTGAGTAGGATGTTGTCGCGGATGCCGATCTTGCCGATGTCGTGCAGCAGCGCGGCGTAGCGGATGCGCTCCACCTGCTGCGGCGTCAGGCCGAGCAACTCGGCTGCGCGCACTGCGTAGCGCATCACTTGCTCGGAGTGGCCGCGGGTGTAGGGGTCGCGCGCGTCGATCGCGGCCGCCAACGCCGCGATCGTCTGCAGGTTCTGATCCTTGAGTTGCTGGTAGAGTCGGCTGTTGTCCAGCGAGGCGGCGATCTGCGAGGCACAGATCGCCAGCAGCGTGCGGTCGTCGGCGTCAAAGCCGGGCTGGTCCGCAGCGCGCGAGAGCCGCAGCACGCCCACCGGGCGGTCATTGGTGCGCAGCACCAGCGCGGCCAGGTGCTGCGGTGATGCCACGCTCTCGCCGCCGGCCAACTCGCCATGAGCCTTCATGATCGCGGCCTCGTCGGCTCCGCCCACCGCCACGCGCGCGCCAGGGGGCGTGGCGCGCGCCGCGCCGATCTGTGCCAGCAGCTCGAGTTCGTCGTCCTCGGGGTGGAACAGCGAGAGCGAGAGCGCGCGCGGCGCGAAGCGGCGCCACAGCAGCTGGACGATCTCCCGCACCGCGGTGGCCGTATCCAGCGTGCTCGTGAAGGTCTGGCTGATCTCGTACAGCGCCACGATCTCCGAGAGGCGCTGCTTCTCCTGCCGGATGCGGCGCCACTCCAGCGCGCGCCGGACCGTGCGCTCCAGGTCGTCCACACTCACCGGCTTGGTGAGGTAGTCGAACGCGCCGAGCTTGAGCGCCTCGCGCGCGGTCTCGACGGTGGCGAAGGCCGTGAAGACCACCGCGTCGGTGCCGGGGTAGCGCTGCTGCACCTCCTGCAGCAGCGCGATGCCGCCCATCTCCGGCATCTGCAGGTCGGTGAGCAGCAGGTCGAAGCGCGTCTCACGCATGCGCTCCAGCGCCGCCCGCCCGTTCTCGGCCACACGCACCTGGTAGCCCTTCATCCGCAGCAGGCGCTCGCAGAAGTCTCGCACGATCGGGTCGTCTTCCACCACCAAAAGACGCTGCGGTGCGGCAGGCGTGCCGTTGGCTGCGATCATCGAATCCATAGGCCGATTGTTCCCTCACACAGCATCACGCCCGCGGGCGGCGGTACGCAATCTGTACCGTTCCTTGCGCGGCGCAGATACTGGCTACGGCATTGTGCGCGCATCCATGCCCCTGCACGCGCCTGAGGGCGTGGGGGATGCCCCCTGCAACATGCTTCATTTCAGGGCGCTTCGCCCCTCCGAGCCTCCTGGAGGGCTGGAGGCCGCACAGCGAATCCATGTCCCGGTTGTGCCCCACGCCTGGCAACCAATGCCAACGGGCGCGGGGGCCTCACAGCCGGCCCCATCGAGATGGAGCCGGCCAGAGCGCCCCCGCGGGGTGTCTCTCGAACACGGGCGCCCGGTCCAGGGCCTACCCGATCAACGGCGCGCGGCTGTGGAAGTACGCGCGCACCCGCCGCTCGAGCTCCTCGAAGTCGAACGGCTTGGCCAGGTAGTCGTTCGCGCCGATCCGCATCGCCTGCTTCTGCGTATCGGGCGTGCCGAACGCGGTGATCAGAATCACGTAGATGTCCGCGTAGTCGCGCCGGATGGAGCGGATGAGATCCATCCCATCCATGCGCGGCATGTTCATGTCGGTGATCACCAGGTCACAAGGCTGGCGCGCCAGTTGCTCCAGCGCGGCGACCCCATCCTCGGCCTCTAGCACGACAAACCCGCCGTTGGTGAGCAGGAACTTGTAGAGCCGGCGAGTGGCGGCGTCGTCCTCGACAATGAGCACCGTCTGCGTCGCGCTCCTGTTATGGGGCGAGTCTGTCGGCAAAGACATACCGGGACCTCCGTGTTCCGTGTGCTGACGTACTGCCGCAGTATGCTGCGCGGACCTGGCCAGGCGCCGGGACATCACGCGGCGCCAAGCTGCCGCAGGTGCTCCTCCAGCACGGCCGCCGAGCGCTGGAAGGCCGCCACCTCCTCGGAGGTGATAGCCAGCGTGAGCACCTCCTCCGCGCCCCCCCGCCCGACGATCGTCGGCAGGCTGAGCGCGGTGCCCGTGACCCCGTACTGGCCCTGCATCGGGGTGCTGACGGTCAGCACCGTGCGCTGGTTGCGCAGCACGGCCTCGACGATCGTGAGCAGGCCAAGCCCGATGGCGTAGTAGGTGGCGCGTTTGCGCCTGATGATCTCGTAGGCCGCGTCGCGCGTGCGCTCGAAGATCTGCTGCATCGCCACCTCATCGTAGCCACGCCCGCCGGCCGTGTGAAAGTCCCGCAGGCGCACGCCCGCGATGTTCGCCAGGCTCCAGAGCGCCAGCTCGCTGTCGCCGTGCTCGCCGACGATGTAAGCGTGGACGCTGCGCGGGTCCACATCGTAGTGCTCGCCCAGCAGGTAACGGAAGCGCGCGGTGTCCAGGATCGTGCCGGAGCCAAGCACCCGGCCGTGTGGCAGCCCGGCGCTGGCGGCGGCGATCTGCGTCAGGATATCCACCGGGTTGGTGGCGATCACGATCACCGCGTCAGGCGCGCGCTGCACGATGCGCGGCACGATGTCTCGAAAGATGTCCGCGTTGCGCTGCAGCAGGTCCAGCCGCGACTGGCCAGGCTGCTGGTTGACGCCCGCAGCGATCACCACCACCGCGGCGCCGGCCAGGTCCTCGTAGTCCCCAGCGGCGATGCGCAGCGGGCGGACGAACGGCAGGCCGTGGTTGAGGTCCATCGCCTCGCCCTCGGCCCGCCCGCGGTCCACGTCGATCAGCACCAACTCGTTCGCCAGGCCGCGCTGCATCAGCGAGTAGGCGAACGACATACCCACCATCCCGGCGCCCACCAGGCCAACCTTGTTGCCGGGATCAAGTGCCCCCGCCATATCACTCAGCCTGCGCTTCAGCGCCCTTGGGCGCGGCGGATCGCGTGCGGCAGCGTGGTGCTACAAGCGAACCCATTCTACCATATATTAACGCTGGCGCTCGCCAGGAGACACGCAAAGCGCGTGCGGGTGAGGGAACTGTAATGTGGGGCGCCACGGGGGCACGCCCCCCGCACTCCCTATGCGATGTTGGCGGGGCTGCGCCCGCCAACAGCTCGCTCGAGGATTCTTTCGGGGGCCGGTGGCCCCGTACCCTGCCGGGGGCCGTGCCCCCGCGCCCCCATGGGGAGGTTCGGAGGGGCACAAGCCCCTCCAATAACCCTTTCGTGGGGCCGTGCCCCCGCGCCCCCATGGGGAGGTTCGGAGGGGCCGCAGGCCCCCACACCCCCACACGCGCACCTTGTCTAGCGGTAGGCGGCCAGGTCGCGCTCTTCGATCGTCGGCATGAAGCGCGACATCTCGACCATCTTGAAGATCTTCTGGTGGTGCGGGCTGACGTTCATCGCGAACAGCTTGTGGCCGGCCTTGCGCGAGGAGACCACGAACTTAAGCAGCGCCGAGATCCCGGCCGAGTTGATGAACGCGACGTTGGCGAAGTCCAGCACCGTGATCGGGCGCATGGCCACGGCGGTGGCGTTGGCCTCGATCGCGGTGGCCGAGATCGCATCGACACTGTTGGTCATAATATGCAGCACGGCCACCTCGCCGAACTCCTCGCGGCGGATCACTTCCTCACTCATTGGCGCCATCCTTCCGGTACAGGCGAAGGGTCAGGGTGGTGCCCTGGTGGGAGGAGGAGACCTCGCAGTCGTCCACCAGCGCACTGATCAGATACATGCCGAAGCCGCGGTGCATGCCGCTCTCCAGGTTGTGGTCCTCTACCACACGGCGTGAGAAGTCGACCCGCCCGACGCCGGTGCCCTCGTCGCGGATGTGGATCTCCAGCTTGTCCGCGTCCAGCACGAAGGTCACCTCCACCAACTTGGAGGACTGGCGTTGGTTGCCGTGGTCGATGGCGTTGTTCACCGCCTCGCTGACGGCGAGCTTGAGGTCCTCGATGCGCTCAGGGGTGAAGCCCACCGCCTGGCCGACCTCATCGGCGCTGGCGCGCACGACGCGCTCGAAGATCGGGTTCGAAGGGATGTTGACGAGCACTCGCTGCATGCCGTGATCCTCACTCAGTGATTGCAGATTGCAGATTGGGCCTAGTGGCGTATCACCTTGATGTTGATGGAGCGGGGAGGGGCCAGGGGAGGGCCTGGGGCCCGCCCTGAACCCCACCTCTCACCTGTATGGTGCCAGACCACTAGGGTCTCTCCGCAACCTGCGTTTGCCGGGGCTTGGGGGCGCAGCCCTCAAACAATCTTCTCAAAGGTTCTTTTGGCGGGGCTGTGCCCCGCCAAACCTCCCGCTTTGCGGATACGCCCTAGCAGGTGAACCGACCGAGTAGATCTCCAATCTCCAATCTGCAATTGGTCTAGGTAGCCACACTGGCGCTGCGGAGGCGAGGCGTGCGCCTGGAGCCGCCAGGCAGGGGCGGACGCTCCTGGCTGGCCAGGTAGTCGTAGCGGCGCAGGTACGCCTTGCCGAGCGAGGTGTTGCCGATCTGCAGATACGAGGCGCCCAGGTAGTAGAGCGCCTGGGTGTGGCGCGGGTTGCGGCGCAGCACCTTCTCGAACAACGGGATGGCGCGCGCCGGCTCCATCAACTCCTTGAAGCACAGCCCGAGCATGAAGTTGGTCTCGATGTCGTCCGGCCAGAACGAGAGCACGCGGGCGAACTCCTTGGCCGCCAGGTCGAAGCGGCCGCGCCGCACATACATGTAGCCCAGGTCGTAGCGCAGCGAGTGGGCGTCCGGCGCCAACTCCACCGCCTTGCGCCAGGCGGCCAGCGCCCACCCCTCGCGACCGAACACGTTGTACATGAAGCCGAGCAAGTAGTGGGCCTGGGCGTCCTCCGGCATCAGCTGGACGGCGCGCTCGAAGGCCTTGACCGCCGCGCGGCTCTTGCCCATATCGTAGAGCAGCTTGCCCATGCTGAGGAACAGCCGGCCCTCGCCGGGGTGCAGCCTGGCGCAGTCGAACAGCACCTCGTAGGCCTCGCGCTGCTTGCCCTGCAGCTTGAGCACCGCCGAGGTGCGGATGCGCGCCTCGACGAACTGCTTGTCGTAGGGCGGGATCATGGCGTAGGCCGCGATCGCCTCATCCAGCCGGCGGGCGCGCGCCAGCAGGTTGCCGAGCAGGTAGCAGGCGAGGTACTCAGTGGGCCGCCACTGGAGCAGCGCGCGGTAGATGCGCTCAGCCTCCTCCTCGTACCCCTGGGACTTGAGGTCGTGACTGAGGCGGTAGTACCACTGAGCCACTTCCTCCTCCGAGCGGTTGACGAGCACCTCATCCTGCACCTCGGGGGTGATGAAGGTCGGCTCGACGCGCAGCGCCTCGGTGAAGCAGCGCTGGGCCAGTTCGTGGGCGCCGTGGCTCTGGTGCATCAGGCCCATGTAATAGCGCGGCTCGGCGGCCTGCGGCCGGGCGTTGCAGGCCTGGTCATAGTGGATGTAGGCCCGGCCGGCGTCGTCCAGGCGCTGGTAGCAACGGCCGAGCGAGAAGTGGGCTTCGTAGAGCTTCTGGTTGTGCTCCAGGGCCTCCTTGAACGCGGCGATCGCCCGGTCCAGCCGGCCCTGGGCGGCGAAGGCTACGCCGAGGTTGTAGTGCGCCTCGGCGAGCTGCAGGTCGGTCTGCACCGCCTCCAGGTACTCGCGCAGCGCGCCCTCCCAATCCTCCTGGAAGGCCAGCGCGTTGCCGATGTAGAGGTAGATGATCGCGCGCTCGCGGTCGTAGATCTGCGCGCGCTCCTCGCCCTCGATGTAGGCGGCGATCAGGGCGGCCTTGAAGTGCTCGATGGCGTTGTTGTAATCGGCGCGCAGGTAGGCGCGGATGCCCTGGCTGAATGCCGCGCCCAGCTTCGTGCCCGCCATGAAACGCTCGCTCCCGGAGAAGGTATCCAGGTCGAGCGGCATAAAGGTCAGCGGTTCGGTGACGGTCATCGGTCGCCCCTCGTCTAAATGGTGCATCCGCCAAGTCCTGTGACAGAAGGGGGAGGGCGAGGGAGGGTGGCGCCCTCCCTCGCACCCACCCGCTCCGGCAAGTGAGCGTAAGCGAACTTGCCGGATGAACCACTAAATGCAATACCTTTCAAATAACAGGACTTCCGCGGTCGGTGCCCCACGCGGGGGCTCCGGGGGCCTGCGGCCTCCGAAAAACCCCTCGCGGGTTCTTTGCGGAGGGGCGCAGCCCCTCCACACCTCCCCGTGGGGGTACGGGGGTGGAAGAGTGAACGGTGTTCAGGGAGGGCAAACCCTCCCTGGCCCTCCCTCGCCGCATAATCTCCATAGCAGCATTTAGCGGTACTCCTCCAGGGCCAGCCGGAGCTGTCCGTTCAACTCGCGCGCCAGACCGCGGCCGAAGCGTCCCTGGACCACACGAATCACCTCGGGCAGCGCCTCCGCCCAGGCGTCGGCCGGGGCGTCGGCGGAGGGCAGGTCCAGCCCGGCCCACAGCTGTGCGGCGCGCTCGGGGCCGAGCACGTCGTCCGCGATGCTGCGCAGCTCGGCGTCCAGCCGCTCCAGGCGGCGCCGCAATACTACCACAGTGATGTCATCGGCCTGGCCGCTGGCGCTCCAGGTGCGCAGCTCGTGCAGCAGCGCCTGCATGAGCGCGCGCGGCTTCATGTTCGGCCGCTCGGAGAGCAGGCGCGCCAGGCGCTCGAAGCCGAAGTACTCCTCGGCGTGGTTCGTGGCCTCCACCACGCCGTCGGTGTAGAGCAGCACCGTGTCTCCGGGGCCGAGCACCGTCGAGACCTCCTCGTAGTCGCTGTCGCCGTCCACGCCGAGCGGCAGGCCGGTGAGTTCCAGCTCGCAGACGCGGCCGTTGATCACCACCGGGTAGTTGTGGCCGGCGTTGGCCAGGCGCAGCACCCCCGCGCGGGTGTCCAGCATGGCGTAGAGCATGGTGATCATGCCCTGCGGGATCTCGGAGATCACGCCGCGGTTAACGGCCGCCAGGGTGTGGCCGGGCGCGTGGCCGCGGCGCGCCTCGTGGCGGAAGACGGTGCGCGCCACGGCCATGCGGAGCGCGGCTGGCAGCCCCTTGCCGGAGACATCGCCGATCATGATGCCCTGCCAGCCATCGCCGAGCGGCAGGAAGTCGTACAGGTCGCCGCCGAGGTCGCGCGCGGGCAGCGAGACAGCGCTGATCTCCCAGCCGGCGAGCCGCGGCACGGCCTCCAGCAGCAGGCCCTGCTGGATGTCGCGCGCCAGGAGCAGCTCGCGCTCGATCTCGGCCTGGCGCCGCAGCTCCTCCTGGCTGACCTGGGGCTCGGCCGGGGGCGGCGCGGCGCGGCGGGGGCGGGGGCGCAGCGGGGCGCGCCCCACATGGCCCATCAGCGTGCCTCTGGCGCCCCGGCGGCGCATATGGCTGCGTGTCGTGTGCATGGCTACACTACGGCGCTGGGTGGGAGCGGCGCCCCCAACAACTGTTTCTGGGGGGCCTGCGGCCGCCGAACCCCCACAGGCCACGAGATCCTCATTCATCGGGCGGCAGCCCCACGGGCCAGTTGCTCGATCTGCCGGGCGCATGTGTCGCGCAGCCAGCTCACGGCGACGCCGCCGACCAGGGAATCCGGCGGGTGCGCGGCGAGCTTGCGCATCGTGACCTGGTACTCCCGCAGCGCCAGGTCGCGCCGCCCAGCGTGCCAGTAGGCGTCCGCCAGGTGGAACGATATCAGTGGCGAAGCCGGGCTGAGATAGCGGGCGCGCTCCAACTCGCCGGCGGCCGCCTGCCACGCGGACTGCCGCCCGTAGATCACCCCGAGCAGCAGGTAGGCCTCGTCGTGCAGCGGGTCGATCTCCAGCCCGCGCCGGATCTCGGCCACCGCCAGTTCCAGGTCGCCGCGGTCGGCGTGGGCGCGGGCCACGAGCGTCAGCGCCCGCGCAGCCAGTGGCGACTCGGGCGAGATGTGGCGCAGCAACTCGATCGCCTCTTCGACGCGTCCCTCGTCCAGCAGAGCGGCGCTACGCTGGAGGGTGGCCGCATCGTCGCTCACCTGCTCATCCGACGCACGACGCACGACGCACGACGCACGACGAGCGCCTCCTTGTGTGCCAGCAGGTGATTGCGCTCGAGGCTTCCCCATGCGCTTCGGCCCCTGGCCGTTGGCCGTTGGCCGTTGGCCGTTGGCCGTTGGCCGTTGGCCGTTGGCCGTTGGCCGTTGGCCGTCGGTCGTCGGTCGTTGGTCGTTAGTCGTTAGTCGTCGGTCGTTGGTCCCGCCACGATTGTACGGCTCTTTATAGTAGACGTACGCGCCGGCCACCTCGCGCGAGCGAAAGCCGTCGAACACATTCCAGAGCGTTTCGGAGAAGCCGAGGAACAGCAGGCCCTCGGGCGGCAGGCTGGCGAAGAAGCGGGCGATCAGGCTGCGGCGGGTCTCGGCCTGGAAATAGATCGTGACGTTCTGGCAGAAGATCGCATCGCAGCCCCACACCTCGTCCGGGAACGGGTCGAGCAGGTTGAGTTGGGCAAAGCGCACCACAGAGCGCACGCGCGGACCGACCAGGTAGCCGTCGCCCTGGGGTTGGAAGTAGCGCCAAAGCAGGTCGGGCGTGAGGTTGCCGAGTGCGCGGCCGCGGTAGTAGCCGGCGCGGGCCTTCTCGAGCGCGATCTCGCTGAGGTCGGTGCCGTAGATCGCGATCGGCCTGTCGGTGTGGCCAAGGGCCTCGAGCGCGGCGATAGCGATCGAATAGGGCTCCTCGCCAGTGGCACAGCCGGCGCTCCAGATGCGGATGGGGGCGCCCGCCGGCTTGCGGCGGTGGATCTCCGGCAGCAGCACGTCGCGCAGGGCGCGCAGGTGGGGCTGGTTGCGGAAGAAGAACGTCTCGTGGTTGAGCACCAGTTCGGCCAGGCGGCGCAACTCGTCACGGCCGGCGCCGGAGCGGATATGCTGCTCGTAGGCCTCCAGGCCGGTGCCGGTGGCATCCAGGCGCTGGACCAACCCGGCCTCGAGCACCCGCTGCTGTGCCGCGTCCAGGTAGACGCCGCCGAACGCGGCCAGCAGATCGCGCAGCCGGCTGAACTGCTCCGGCGCGAGTGACACGTGGCCGGTCCTCGTGATGTGTGGTGCCACCGCGGTACTCATATCAATCATGCGCTGCGCGCGCGCTCCCAACGGAACGAGGGTGGGTGTCAGGAGGGCCACGCCCTCCCTGGCCCTCCCTTGTTCACCTCAGATGTGCTATATCCGTACTGCATACTGCGCCGCAACAAGCTCCACCAGGCGGCTGGCGATCTGGGCTGGCGGGAGGATCTCCTCCACCGCCCCGATCGTGACGGCGGCGCGCGGCATGCCGTAGATCGCGCAACTCGCCTCGTCCTGCGCGAGGGTGCGGCCGCCGCAGCGGCGGATGGCCTGCAGGCCGTAGGCGCCGTCACGGCCCATGCCGGTGAGCACCACCCCGATCGTGCGCGCGCCATACACCTCGGCGGCGGCCTGCATCGTGATATCTACCGAGGGCCGCTGGATGAGCAGCGGCGACTCGCTCAGGTGCGCGCGGCCAGCAGCCGTGATCAGCAGGTCGCGCTGATCCGGAGCCACCAGCACCTGGCGCGGGCGGATCAGGCAACCCTCCTCGGCGAGGGCCACCGGCAGCGGGCTGGCGGTGGCGAGCCACTCCACCATGCCGGGGCTGAAGCCCTCGGCGATGTGCTGGACCACCACCACCGCCGCCTCCAGGCCGCGCGGCAGGCCGGCCAGGATCTGGTGAATCACTCTGGGGCCGCCGGTGCTAGCGCCGATCACGATCACCGGGAACGCCACCGGCGTGTTCGAACATTGAAACGCCTGCACGTGCGAACGTGGCAACGGTTGAACGTGCGAGCGTGGCAGCGTTTCATCTGTCTCCGTCTGTTTACGGCGGCCGCGCAGGTGGGTGACCACCTTGACGCGCGAGAGCACTTTGACGCGCCGGATGAGGTCACGCGCCGCACGATCGAGCGCTATCACGTCGGCGGTCGAGGGTTTCTCCACCACCTCGAGCGCGCCAGCGCCGAGCATCTTGAAGGTGATATCCACCTCGTGGCTGGCGAGCGACGCCGTAAGCACCAGGATGGGCGTCGGGCGGTAGGCCATCAGGTGCTCGGTGGTGGCCAGGCCATCCATCACCGGCATGCGCACGTCCATCGTCACCACGTCGGGCTGCAACTCCTCAACCTTCGCGATCGCCTCGCGGCCGTTAGCCGCCTGGCCGACGACGCGAATCGCCGGGTCCTGCTCCAGCATGGTGATGATCATGCGCCGCATCAGGGCGGAGTCATCGACGACAAGGACGCGGATCGGCTGGCTCATCGAGCTACTGCATCTCCAGGATGAGCTTCACCCGGTTGGGCAGGTTCAGCAGGTCCACATCCTTGTTGAGATAGTCATCCACGCCGGCCTCGAAGGCGGCGTGCTTGTCCTCGCTGGAGGTGAGCATAATAATGCGCAGGTCGTCGAGGGCCGGATTGTCACGCAGGCGGCGGCAGACCTCGTAGCCATCGATGCCGGGCATGTGCACATCGAGCACCAGCAGGTCCGGCACCTCCTGAGCGATCTCGCGCAGGGCCTCCTCGCCGCTGTGGGCCAGGCGCACCTCGTAGCCATACATCGACAAGCGCATCTTGACGATATCGGTCACCAGCTTGCTATCGTCGACGACGAGAATTCTTTCGGACATCATAACCTCGTGGGATCAAGGGAAGGGAGGGGATCCTCGCAGCTTCCTGGTCCATTGATCTGCGCGGAACGCGCACCTGGCACGACACGGGCATCACCCGCCTAGCAACTGACGGATCGTCTCCAGCAGATTGCTCTGGTTGAACTGGCTCTTGACGATGTAAGCCTGGGCGCCCACCTCAAGCCCGCGGCGGCGGTGCTGCTCGGAGGCCAGGCTGGTCATGATGATCACCGGCAAGTCGGCGCGGCCGATCTCGCTGCGGATGCGGCTGGTGAGGGTGAAGCCGTCCACGCGCGGCATCTCGACATCGCTGACAACTAGATCGTAGGAAGCGGCCTTGAGCTTGTCAAGGGCGTCCAGCCCGTCCACCGCGGTGGTCACATCGTAGCCGGCGGATTGCAGGATGCTGCGGATCAACTCGCGGGTGGCGAACGAGTCGTCGGTGACGAGCAGATGGTGGCGGCGGGCCGCGCCGTCGCGGGCGGTGGTGGCCGCGAGCGCAGTGCCGCGCGTCATCTGCGCGAGGGCCAGTGGGTTGAGCAGCAGCGCCAGGCGGCCGTCGCCGAGTTGGATGGCGCCGCTGTAGCGCCGCTGCTTCTCCATGAGCGGGCCGAGCGGCTTGACCACCACCTCGCGCTCGTCCAGCATGCGATCCACGATCAGCGCGAGGGGGCGCCGGGCGGCGCCGATCAGCAGCGCCGGGACGCGGCGGCTGCCGAGGGGGCGCGGCTCGCCAAGCTCCAGCAGCCCGTCCAGGCGCACCACCGGCGCCAGGCTGCCCTCGTGGTCGATCATGGCGCGGCCCTCGACGGTGCGGATCTTCTCGGGGTACACCCAGACGCTGCCCTGGCAGCCGGAGGCGGGCACGCCGAACAGTTGCCCGCCGGCCTCCACCAGCAGCACGCGGGTGGTGACGAGGGTGAGCGGCAGCACGAGGGTGATGGTGGTGCCCACGCCGGCCGTCGATTCGATCTGCACCTGGCCACCAAGCTCGACGATATTGGTGCGCACCACGTCCATCCCCACGCCGCGACCGGAGACGTCGGTGATGAGTTGGGCGGTGCTGAAGCCAGGGGTGAAGATCAGCTCGATCGCCTCGTGGTCGCCGAGCAGCGCGGCGGCGTCGGCGGTGAGCAGCCCCTTGCGGACGGCGGCCTCGCGGAGTTGCTGCGGATCCATGCCGCGCCCGTCGTCGCGGATGGTGATCTGGGCGGTGGAGCCGAGCGCCCTGGCGGCCACCTCGAGCGTGCCCTGACGCGGCTTGCCGGCGCGCTCGCGCTCGTCGGGCGGCTCGATGCCGTGGTCGAGCGCGTTACGCAGCAGGTGGGTGAGCGGGTCGCCGAGGGCCTCGATCACCTTGCGGTCCAGCTCGGTGGCCTCGCCGGAGAGCGCGAGCTGCACCTCGCGGCCCAGGTCGCGGGCCAACTCGCGGACGGCGCGGGGCAGGTTGGCGAACAGGGTGCTGATCGGGAGCAGGCGGACGGCCATCACCTCCTGCTCCAGGTCCTCCACGAGTTGGGCGGCGGCGGCGGCGTACTGGCCGAAACGCTCGAGCTGCGTCTTGATGATGCGGCCGGCGCGCTCGCCGACGTTGAGCATGCCATTGATGTGGGCGTCCAGGCTCTCGCGCTGGCCCTGGGAGAAGCGCAGCCGGCGCAGGTCCGACTCGAGGGTCAGCAGCGCACGCTCCTGGTGGCCCACCAGGTCGGCCAACTCCTGGAGGGCCTGCAGGTGGACGGCGTGACTCTGCCGGCCCACCGTCAACTCACCGGCCAGGTTGAGCAACTTGTCCAGCCGGTCCACCCGTACGCGGACGGTCTGGCGGGTGCGGCTCCGAGTGCCGGGTGGTGGGTGCTGAGTGCTGAGTGCCGGGGCCGCTGTGGTCTCCGGGAGCGTGACGGTACCATGCTGCACATCGCCGTTGTCGGTGGGCGGGACGAGGGTGAGCGGGGGCGGCTGATTCTCTGGGTCCTTGGGCAGGCCGCGGCCGAGGCGGGTGGCGAGGGCATCCACGTCCACCGCGGACGGGCGGCCCTCCACGGCGGCGCTGACGAGCTCGAGGATGGCGTCGCCGCCCTTCAGCAGGTCGTCCGTCAGAGCGCGGTCCATCTCGCGGCGGCCCTCGCGGATGGCGCCGAGGATGTGCTCGCAGGTGTGGGCGATGCGGCCGATGGCCTCGAAGCCGAGCAGGCGCGCCGAGCCCTTGATGGTGTGCATGGCGCGGAAGACGGCGTCAATCTCCGCCCTGCGGCCCTCGCCGTCCGGTCCGAGGGATTCGATCGCCATCAACCCCTGCGTATAGATGCGCAGGTTCTCGGCGGTCTCATCGCGGAACTGGATGTAGAAGCTGCTTAGATCCATTCGATTGCAGATTGCAGATTGCAGATTGCAGCTTGCTTTCTCCGTCTGCCATCTGCGCTTGCGATCTCAGAGCCTGTTTGAAACGGGAGCGTGAGGGGTTTCACCTCTCACAATGCGGGGGCCTATGGCCCCCGCGCCCCCAGCCAGGAGGCGTTTCAAACAAGCGCTCAGCATGGTTGTGGACTGGGGATCGCGTACTCCTCCGGCCTGTGCTCTCCAGAGCGCCGAGGCGCATCATCTGGCGCCACTGATCCCGTGCAGGCGGTCGGCGATGGCGGTGAGGCGCTGGGCGGCGTCCTGCACCTGGCGGGCGCCCACGGCGGTGCGGCGGGCCACGTCGGCGATCTCGCGCATGGTCTCAACCACCTGCTCGCTGGCGCTCTGCTGCTGGGCGGTGGCAAGGTTGATCTCGGCGCTGCTCTGGGCGGTGCGCTCGGCGACCATCACGATCGCGTCCATCACCTGGCCGGCGCTATGGGCCAACTCGACGCCCCGCTCCACCTCCTTGCCGCCCTCCTCGGCGGCCAGCACAGCGGCGTTGGTGGCCTGCTGGATCTCGGCGATCACCCCCTTGACCTCCTTGGCGGCGGCGAGGGCGCGGTTGGCGAGGCTCTTGACCTCGGCGGCCACCACGGCGAAGCGGCGGCCGTGCTCGCCGGCGCCGGCGGCCTCGATGGCGGCGTTGAGCGCCAGCAGGTGCGTCTCGTCCGACAGGTCGTTGATCAAGTCGATGATCTCGCCGATCTGCTGCGAGCGCTCGCCGAGGTTGAGCACGCGGGCCGAGACGTCCTGCACGCGGCTACGGATGCGGTCCATGGCCTGGATGCTGCGGTCCACCGCGTCCTGCCCCTCGGAGAGGTTCTCGAGGGTCTGGCGGGCGGCCTCGGCCACCTGCTCGGCGGCAATGGCGATCTGGCGCGCGGTGGAGCCAAGCTCCTCGATGGTGGTGCTGACCTGTGAGACGGCGCTGGCCTGCTCGGTGGCGCCGCTGGCCTGCTCGTGGGAGGAGGCCAGCAACTCGCCGGCGGCGCGGGAGAGCTCGCTACCCAGTTCGACCTGCTGGATGTTCTTCTCCATCAGCTTCTGGTTGGTCTGGAACAGGTCCTCGGCCTGCTGCTGGCCCTGGGCGATGAAGCGCTCGGTGCTGCGGCTCCAGAGCATGGCCACGTAGGCGAGCAACCCGCCGACGGCGGTGAAGAACACCACGAACACCAGCGAGCGCGTGGCGCTGCCGACCTCGCTGTTCAGCGGGTCGATCCAGCCGATGGCCTGCAGGGCAGCGAGGGCGACGTAGAGCAGGAAGGCGGCGCCGAAGAGTCGCAGGCTGTCGACGGAGCGGCCGAACA
Organism: Roseiflexaceae bacterium; assembly: GCA_035559635.1. Lineage (GTDB taxonomy): Bacteria > Chloroflexota > Chloroflexia > Chloroflexales > Roseiflexaceae > CALJIC01. Next base: position 457 of record DATMBA010000487.1, on the reverse strand, counting down.
GGCCGGCGGCGACGATCGGGAACAGGAAGGCGAACGCGCCGGGGCCGCTGGCGCCGCCGGTGACGAAGATCACCCCGGCGACGTAGACGAGCGTGCCGTAGAGGAACAGGCTGGTGGCGAGTTGGTGCCGCTCGAAGCGGATAGCGAGCCAGGTGGCGCCGAAGATGGCGCACACCATCGCCACGACGGTGAGCGCGGCGGGGATGACCTGGCCGGGCAGCACGCTGAACAGCGCCAGCAGGATCACCAGCGCGCAACCGGCGACGGCGACGACGGCGAAGGCGAGCGCCAGGTGCTTCAAGAGTTGGGACCGCTGCTCCTCGTCCCCCTGGAGGTTGGTGACCATCCGTGCGAACAGGCGATGCTCAGTAGCGTGCTCCATAGGATCTCTCCGCCGCCGGATAGCGGCTGAGCCGCCATCCGGCGGCGTGGTTAGCGTTTACAGGTTTTGCGGCGG
>DATMBA010000486.1:0-18306 GCA_035559635.1 Roseiflexaceae bacterium | reverse complement strand
GGACCGGCGCGCTGGCCCCCGCCGCATGCCGAAAACGTGCTAGATTCCGAGGATCAGGCCAACCACGGCGATGACCAGCAGCAGCAGCATGGATGCGGGGATGATGTTCAGCGGGTTACGCCAGTCCCAATGGATGTCGGTGTCGAGCGGCATGTGCGAGCCGCGGCCGCCGAACGCCGGGTGCTCGCTCCGCTCATAGCTGGTCTTCGTCGAGCGGCCATTCCGCGGGCCGCCGTACAGGACGCGTGTGTGCGTGCTTTCAGTATAGGTGTTCAGCGCCACGATTCAACCTCCCCGTTGCGACTGCAACCGGCCAACCACACCATCTCGTGGTGTGTCTATCACATCCCCTGGTGAAGGAGGAGAGACAGGGGGAGCACCGTCCACTCCGGAGCCTACCCGTTTACCCGCTCCTCAGCGAGCGCCCGCTCAGGGGGCACCGCGAGCGGCAGCGCCGTCGTCTCGCAGGCTGCCGAGGTGGCGAGCGTGGTCTGGGTGCGCCGCACCGAGGGATGGCTGCGGAGCCGGCGGTACACCAGATCCTCCAGCGTCTGCGGGCTGGCGGTGCGCACCTTCAGCAGGAGGCACCACTCGCCGATCAGCCGGTAGACCTCCTGCACGCCCGGCAGCCGCCCGAGATCCGCAACCAGCGCCTCCAGGTCACAGCCGGCCTGCGTCTCGACGAAGATGAACGCCGTGACCGTCAGCCCTAGCGCCAGCGGCTCCAGCAGTGCGACGTAGCCGCGGATGTAGCCTTGCTCCTCGAGCAGCTTCACCCGCCGCAGCACCGTCGGCGGCGTCAGCCCCACCCGCTGCGCCAGCTCGGTGTTCGAGATGCGCCCGTCCTGCTGGAGGATGCCCAGGATCGCGATGTCGATGTCGTCCAGCCTGCTGGTCATTGGCGCTCCCCCCGTCGCTCTAAGAGCTTGTTTGAAACGCCTCCCGGCTGGGGGCGCGGGGGCCGCAGGCCCCCGCATCTCCCCCCCCGCTGCGCAGCGGCGGGCGGGCGGGGGATGGGTGAGGGGTGAAACCCCTCACGCTCCCCTTTTCAAACGGGCTCTAATAAAATTTCAGGAATGAGTATATCTCTCTACTATTCGAATGTCAATCGGTCTTGAGTTGTAATTTTCTGCGGGGAGGGGCGCAGACGTCCACCCCCGAATCACACCAGCGGCACGTAGTCCGCCGGCGCCTCGCGCGTCATGGTACGGCGGGCGATCTGGGCACCGAGCAGTTCACCGAGCACGGCGGCTGCGTCGGCGATCACCTCGGGCGGCTGAGTGGCGAACGAGAGCCGCAGGAAGGGCTGCGGCGCCGGGCCGACGAAGAACACGTCGCCGGGGGCGAAGGCCACGCCGCGCTCGATCGCCGCCAGGTACAAGTCGGTGGGCGAGACGCCCGGCGGCAGCGCCACCCACGAGCAGAACCCGCCCGATGGCGCCGTCCAGCGTACGCCGGCCGGGAAGTGGCGCGCCATGGCCGCCAGCAGCGCGTCGCGGCGCTCGCGGTAGCGTGGGATCACCCGCCGCAGGTGGGAGGCCAGCCAGCCGCGCTGCACGAAGATCGCCAGCGCGCGCTGCAGCAGCGGCGAGGAGCACAGGTCGTCGGCCTGCTTGGCCATCGCCAGCCGCCCGATCAGCTGCGGCGCGGCCGCTACATACCCGATGCGCACGCCGGGGAAGAGCGACTTAGAGAAGCTGCTCAGGTACAGCACCAGCCCCTCGCGGTCGCTCGCCTTGAGCGGCGGCGGCGCGGCGCCCTCGTAGGCCAGCAGGCCGTAGATATCGTCCTCCACCAGCGGCAGGCCATGGCGCGCAGCCAACTCCAGCAGCGCCGCCCGGCGGGCCAGGCTCATGCAGGCCCCGCTCGGGTTGTGGAACGTCGGCATGGTGTAGAGGAAGCGCGGCCGGTGCGCCAGGATGAGCGGCTCGAGCGCCTCCACCACCAGCCCCTCGTCGTCCAGCGGCGCGCCCACCAGCCGCAGCCCCCGGCTGCCGAGCGTGTTCAGCGCCCCCAGGTAGGTCGGCTGCTCGACGATCACCGCGTCGCCGGGGCGGGCCAGCGTCTCGGCGATCAGCGCTAAGCCCTGCGTCACGCCCGAGGTGATCAGGAGCTCGTCTGGGGTGGCCTTGATCCCGCGCTCGCGCAGCACCTCGCCTAGCACCGTACGCAGCGCCGGCTCGCCTTGGGCCGTGGTGTAGCTCAGGATGGACGGGCTGCCCTCCAGCGCCTCGGCCAGCGCCCGCTCCAGCTCGCGCGCCGGGTAGAACTCCGGCGCCGCATCCGCCATCGCCAACGAGCGCATACCGGGCACCTGCGCCATGCGCAGCATGTCGCTCAGCACGCCGCGCGCTGAGAGTTCCTGGCCTAGCCCCGCGGCGGCCAACGCCGGGTCCGGCCGCAGCGCCACGAACGTGCCCCGCCCGACGGTGGCCTCCACCCAACCGCCAGCCTGCAGCTCGCTGTAGGCGCTGTGCACCGTTAGCCGCGTGATCCCCAGCTGGCGCGAGAGCTCCCGCACCGTCGGCAGCCGCGCCCCCGCTGGCAGCGCCCCACTGCGAATGCGCCGCTGGATCTCGTGTGCGATCTGCAGGTACAGCGGCTGCGCGCCGCTCTTGTCTACGGTGATCTGCATTGTTCTATCTTGTCCCAAGATCTCCGGGAGGGCCAGGCCCTCCCGACACGGAGAGGAACAGCTTTGCGAGGGCCAGGCCATTCCGCCCCGAATGGGCATGGCTCTGGGAGGGCTATACCCTCCCAGGCCCTCCCCTGCCACAGCAGGAGCAGGGCGGGGGTGAGCGCCAGCGTGCGCCTGCTACCGGCCGGCAGTGTACCCTGTCCTAGGCCGGCTGTCCAGAGACAAAGGGAGACAAATTGGCAATGACAATCGGCACGTTTTATGCTGAACAGGATGTCATCATGCGCCGCTTCCACGCGAGGGCTGGCGTGGTATAATCAGAGAGCGGCCCTGGTTGTGCCAGTTGTCACACGATACGGCGCGCACCCGTGGCCGGGCACTGGGGCCTGGCCGCTGCAGCGAGAAGTGAAGCCACCATGAAGGTGATCATCCCAACCGCCGGCCTGGGGACGCGTCTTCGCCCACACACCTACAGCAAGCCGAAGCCGCTGGTGAGCGTCGCCGGCAAGCCGGTGCTGGGCCACGTGCTGGATACCCTCAGCGCCCTCGCGATCGACGAGTTGATCTTCATCACCGGGTACCTCGGCAACCAGATCGAGGAGTACGTCCGCAAGACCTACCCGCTCCCCGCGCGCTTCATCGAGCAGACCGAGCTGAAGGGCCAGGCGCACGCGGTGTACCTGGCCCGCGAGCACGTCCAGGGGCCGACGCTCATCCTGTACGTCGACACGATCTTCGAGGCGGACCTGCGCCAGCTCGCGGACCTTGAGGGCGATGGCGCGATCTATGTGAAGGAGGTCGACGACCCGCGGCGCTTCGGCGTGGCCTTCGTCGGCGAGAACGGCTACATCACTCGCCTGGTGGAGAAGCCGGACACCGATATCTCGAAGCTGGCCATGATCGGTCTCTACTATCTGAAGGATGGCCAGTGGCTCATGCGCGCGATCGAGGAGATGATGGCGCGCAACATCCAGACCAAAGGCGAGTTCTATCTGACCGACGCGCTCCAGATCATGATCGACCAGGGCGCGAAGTTCATCGCCGCGCCGGTCTCAGTGTGGGAGGACTGCGGCAAGCCCGAGACGGTGCTGCAGACGAACCGCTACCTGCTGCGGAACGGCCGTGCCCACCAGGGGCCGACGAAAAGCTCGATCGTCATCCCGCCGGTCTATATCGACGACACGGCCCAGGTGGAGCACTCGATCGTCGGGCCGTACGTCTCGATCGCCGCTGGCGCGGTGGTGAAGGATTCGATCATCCGTGACTCGATCATCAACCGCGAGGCGTTGATCCAGTCGGCGATGCTCCAGAACAGCCTGGTCGGCGACGATGCCATCGTCCAAGGGGATTTCCACGAGTTGAACATCGGCGACTCATCGGAGATCCGATTTGATTAGTTGCCACGAGGGGGCGGCGTGGCGAGCGCAGCTCCCGCTGGAGCTGTGGCCTGGAGAAGCCCGACGGGAATCGCTGAGGCACTGAACTCCTGAGGGCGCTGACCCTGGTCGATCGGCGTCGGTTTCCCTCAGAGCGCGCTCACGCTTCAGAGCCTCAACGATCCAAAGCCACCGAGAACACGCGGGCGACGATGGGGTCGCTCGCTGCACAACGAACAGGACATCCGAACATGTACAGCTTCCAGCCGTCCGTTGGCGATGGGGCCGGCGGACGCGCCGCCGAAGGCCGCGGGAAGTTGACCCTCGTGCCGCCCGCCGGGGCCGGCGCGCCGTTGTTGCGCCTGGCCTGCCGTGACACCACCATCGCCCCCGTGAGCGAGCAGGAGTTGCTAGACCATATCACGCGCGTCTTCGAAGACGCGGGGCTGCACTTCCCACGGTCGCTGCTCGTCAACTACTATGTCTCGCTCAAGACGAACCCGTTTGTCGTGCTGGCCGGCCAGGAGGGCTACGGCAAGGCCGAGTTCGCCGCACTGTTCGCCGAGGCCCTGCTCGGGCGCGGCAGCCAGCAGTATGCCTTGATCCCCGCCGGCGCCTCCTGGACGAGCGCCACCGGCGAGGACGGCTATTACCGTGGCCTGCTGGAGCGCTTCGCCTCGCTGCGCTTCCTGGATCTGCTGCAGGACGCGGCAGGCGCGACGGGCGCCGGCAAGGCGTACCTGGTGTGCTTCAACGGCCTGCGGCCGGACGAGTTCGCCTACTTCTTCACCACCCTGCTGCAGGTGGACGCCGCCGGCCAGAAGCGCCTCAAGTTGCCCGGCGTCCCGCCCGTGGGGTGGCCGGTGGTGCCGCCCAATGTGTACGTCACCGCCACCGTCAACACTGCCGAGTACGCCGGCGCGCTCAGCCGCGAAGTGCTACGCCACGCCGGCCTGATCCACTTCCGCGCGCCGCTGCTGCGCGCCGCTATCCGCCAGGACGGCCCACCGCCGGCGGTGGGTTACCAGCGGCTATGGCTGCGCGCTGCCGTGCGCGATGTGCGGGCTGCGCGCGACCGCCTGGCCCAGATTCTCGGCGCGGACGCCATGGCTCGGCTGCGCTGCTCGCCCGAGTTGGCCAGGCTGCTCTGGCGCGGTGGCGTGGTGCTCACCAGCCGCGCCCTCCAGGATCTCACCACCTACGTGGCCGCCAGCTTCGACGCGCATGGGCGCGGCCTGTTCGCGCCGGCTGACCCACAGCGCAACGCCCAGATGGCCTTCGACTCCCAGGTGGTGCAGCGCGTGCTCTGGAAGTTGCACGATACCGCGGACGAGGAGTTGCAGCGCGACCTGGCGGACTACCTGGACCGCTTGGCGCCCACCGGCTGGCAGCAAGCGGTGGCATAGGATGCCCCCGGCGGGGGCACGGGGCCGCAGGCCCCGAAAAGGAAGGGGTTTTTGTGAAGGGGCACGGTCCCTCGACGCCCCCACGGGGGTGCGGGGACATGCTCCCGCTATGTTGATTCAATTGCCAAATATTGCCGGCGCGTCTAGCGCGTCCTGCTGCGCTTTACAAGCTTTACATATTTGACAGCGCCGCGGGTGCGTGTTACCATCACAGCCGTAGACAGCCTATCGAGCAATGACGACACACTCCTTTCGGGAGCTTCCCTCGACCCCTCCGCTGCTGGAGCAGGCCACGGCTCTCCGCGCCAGCCAAATTCAGCGGGCCTTCTTCGTTGGGCGGCTCCCGGCGGACTTCGGCGTACGCGAGCGCAAGGAGGTGAGCCTATCGCACACTAATCTCACATGTTTGCGCGCTGGCGCTCTAGGCCGCGCGCTGCAGAACATCGCGTTCCCGCAGATTCTTGCGAAAGGAGCTTGCTCCAGATGAACCGTGAAAGCTTGCGCGCCAGGGCGGTGCTTCCGCTGCTGGCCGCTCTGGTTCTGCCGATTCTTGCCGCCTGTGGTGGCGGCGCGCCCGCCCCGGCGGCCCCCATCCGGGAGACGGTGGTCGTCACCGCTGAGCCGCAGGTGGTCCGCGAGACGGTGGTTGTCGAGCAGACCGTCGTGGCCGAAGGGCCGACGGCCGAGCCGGCCGCCGCGGCGGAGGCCTTCACCACCCCACACCCGATCCTCAGCGACGTGCGCGTGCGCCAGGCGATCGCCTACTGCACCAACCGCCCCGAGCTGATCAAGTCGGTCTACGGATTCCTCAACGAGGAGCAGCAGCAGAAGCTGCTCATGGACGCCAACCTGCCGCAGGGCCACTGGGCGCTGGCGCCGCGCGAGACGCTGACGGTCTATGACTTCGACCCGGCCAAGGGCAATGCGCTGCTGGACGAGGCCGGCTGGACGCAGTCTGAGCCGGGTGCGGTGCGCACCAACGCCGAGGGCATGCCGCTCTCGCTGGAGTTCACCACCACCAACGCCGGCTTCCGGGTGACCTGGGCCACGGTGCTGGAGCAGCAGTTGCTGGAGAACTGCGGCATCCAGATCATCCGCAAGCACGCTCCGGCCTCCTGGTGGTTTGGCGACACCACTGGCCTGGCGCGGCGCGACTTCGAGATCGGCGCCTTCGCCTGGGTGGGCGAGGCGGACCCGACGGCCTACACGCTCTACGCCTGCAACCAGATCCCCACCCCGCAGAACGGCTGGGAGGGGCAGAACTACATGGGTTGGTGCAACGAGACCGCCAGCAAGGCCATCCTGGCCGGTGACAACTCGCTGGACCGCGAGGAGCGCAAGAAGCAGTACGCTATCTTCCAGCAGGAGTTCACCAAGGACATGGTGAGCCTGCCGCTCTTCAACCGGCTCGAGGGCCTGGCGGCCAACAAGAACCTGCAGAACTTCAAGCCCAACTCCACCGAGTATGTGACCGCCAACGCCCACGAGTGGGTGATGGCCGACGGCTCGGATTCGATCGTGATGGGCTTCACGCAGGAGCCGGCCTCGCTCTTCACGCTGGTGGAGGACGCGGCGGTGGCTCGCATGGTCAGCCAGCTGATCACCGCGCTGCCGGCCACCACCTATGACTACGACTACCAGCCGTTCGCCCTGAAGACGCTGCCGACGATAGACAACGGCGGCGCCACCCTGACCGAGGTCGAGGTCAAGGAGGGCGACAAGGTCTGGACCACCGCTGGTGAGGCCGCCGACCTGGCCCCCGGCGTGGAGGTGCGCACCTCGGCCGGCGAGGTGGTGACGTACGAGAGCGGCACGCTCAAGATGAACCAGCTGGCCGTGACGTTCGAGTACCAGGATGGCCTGAAGTGGGAGGACGGCGAGCCGTTCAAGCAGGCCGACTTCGAGCTGGGCCTGAAGATCGACTGCGACAAGGAGTCCGGCGCTACGAGCTTCACGGTGTGCGAGTCGCGCCAGAACGTGGAGTTCCAGGGCGACCTGAAGCACACCGTCACCTACCTGCCGGGCGCGCTGTGGCCTGAGTATTCGATCTACACCATCACCGCCTACCCCTCGCACCAGAAGCTGAGCGACGGCCGCGTGCTGGCCGACGTGCCGGCCAAGGAGTGGGCGACGCTGCCGGAGATCGCCGAGGACCCGCTGAGCAGCGGCCCCTACATGGTCGAGTCCTGGGAGAAGGGCCAGCGCATGGTGCTGCGGGCTAACCCGAACTTCTTCAAGGGCGAGCCGGCGATCAAGGAGATCACCATCCAGTTCGTGGCCGACACGAACCAGGCGGTGGCGCAACTCCTCACCGGCGACATCGACATCATCGACCAGACAACGCTGGGCGCCGGCCCTGAGTTGGAGACGGTGCTGAAGGAGGCCGAGGCGGGCAAGATCCAGGCGGTCACGATCGCCAGCCCGACCTGGGAGCACATGGACTTCAACCTGTTCGTGAAGTAGGCTCGTAGGGGATGGTCGATGGGCGATGGGGGCCTTTCCAGAGCTCCTCATCGCCCATCGCCTATCGCCTATCGCCTGTCCCCCACGGAGCACCACCATGACGGCATTCCTCATCCGGCGTCTCTTTCAGATGTTCATTGTGATCATTCTCTCCTCGATTGCGTCCTATGGCATCCTGAACCTGGCCCCCGGCGGCCCGCTCTCCTTCCTGCGCGAGCGCCAGAACGTGGGCGCGAACCGCGTGACCGAGGAGGACATCCAGCGCATCCGGGCGCGTTTCGAGGTGGATTTGTACGTGCCCTACCGCTTCAGCCGCTGGCTGATCGGCCAGCCGCGCGGCCCGATCACCATCGGTGGCCAGCAGTTCCTGGCCGACCTGGTGGTGGGCTGCCGGCAGCCGGGCCAGGTGCGCCTGCGCTACCCGGACGGCACCGTCGAGATCGTCGAGGAGGGGTGCGTCACGCCGCTGACTCTGGCCGATCTGGAGGGGCGCCGCACCAGCGGCGGGATCCTGTTCGGCGATTTCGGGCTCTCCCAGGTGATGCTGCGCGACCGGCCGATCAGCATGCTGATCGAGAGCCGCCTGCCCTACACCCTGGCGCTCATGGGCGCCTCGACGCTGCTGGCGATCCTGATCGGGGTGGCAATGGGGGTCTACTCGGCGGTGCGCCAGTACTCGCGCTTCGACTACGTGATGACCACCGTGGCCTTCCTCGGCGCCTCGCTGCCGACCTTCTTCATCGGCATCATGGCGATCCTGTTGTTCGCCATCCTCGCCAAGCAGGCCGGGCTGCCCTATTTGCCGCCCGGCAACGCCACCGCTGCGCGCGACTACGTGGTGCCGTGGATCGGCAGGGTGGAGGCCGAGTCCACGCTGGACTATGTGCTGCACTTCATCATGCCCTGCGCGGTGCTGACCTTCGTGAATGTGGCGGTCTGGAGCCGCTTTGTACGTGCCAGCATGCTGGAGGTGCTGCGGCAGGACTACGTGCGCACCGCGCGGGCCAAGGGCGTGCGTGAGCGCCTGGTGATCCTCAAGCACTCGCTGCGCAATGCGCTCATCCCGTTCGTGACGCTGCTGGCCAACGTGCTGCCCACCCTGTTCGCTGGCGCGATCGTCACCGAGACGATCTTCAACTGGCCGGGGATGGGCCGCCTGCTGCTGGACGCGCTCGGCCGCTTCGACTACCCGGTGGCGATGGCGGTGCTGTTCGTGACGATCGTGCTGACGCTGATCGGCTACCTGCTCTCGGACATCCTGTACACCGTGGTGGACCCGCGCATCCAGCTCACATAGCAGGGGAGGTTCGGCGGGGCTTGCCCCGCCGAGAAACTATCCTCCAACCTCTTGTGAAAGAGCATAGATATGACCACAACGACCCCGGCGATCACTGCCGAGCAGATCCCGGCGCAGCGCTCCGAGGGCCAGTGGGCGGTGGTGATCCGCCGCTTCACCCACCACCGCATGGCGATGGTCAGCCTGGTGGCGTTGATCATGTTCCTGGTGGCCTCGCTGCTGGCGCCGTATATCACGCCTTTCCCGCGCGACCAGATCGGCCTGGACCGGGCCTTTCTGGCGCCGATGGAGCGCAATAACGAGGGCGGGCTGCACATCCTCGGCACCGACCACATCGGGCGCGACCTGTTCACGCGCGTGATCTATGCCGCGCGCATCTCGATCATCCTGGCCGTGGCCGTCTCGACCCTCTCGTCGCTGATCGGGATGCTGCTGGGCCTGCTGGCCGGCTACTTCCTCGGCTGGGTGGACATCGCGATCACCCGCACGTTGGAGTTTATCTCCACCTTCCCGCTGCTGCCGGTGCTGCTGGTGTTGAACTCGATCCTGCTGCAGCAGCCGGAGTTGCTCCCCATCCCTGGCTGGTTCATCGCCATCCTGAAGTGGCTCACTGGCGTGCCGAGCAGCGAGGCGATCAAGCTGGCGCTGTTGGTGCTGAGCCTGGCGCTGCTGCTGTGGACCGGCACGGCGCGCCTGATGCGCGGCATGGTGCTCTCGGTGCGCGAGCTGGCCTACATCGAGTCCTCGCGCGCGCTCGGGGCCTCGCACGCGCGTATCATCCTGCGCCATGTGCTGCCGAACTCGCTGCCGCCGCTGATCGTGGACTACACGCTGGCGATCAACGGCATCCTGGTGCTCGAGTCGGTGCTCAGCTTTCTCGGCTACGGCGTGCAGGACCCCACGCCCACCTGGGGCAACATCCTGCAGATCGCCGAGAGCAACATGTTCAACTACCCGTGGATGCCGCTGGTGCCGGGCATCCCGCTGGTGATCTGCGCGCTGGCGGTGAACTTCATCGGCGATGGCCTGCGGGACGCGTTGGATCCGCGCACGGTGATCGGCGGGGCCGGGGCGAAGAAGAACGAGCGCGAGGAGCGGCGCGCCAAGAAGCAGCCGGCCGAGGCGCGGGCGTAGGGCACGTGCGGCGCAGGCGCCTTGCGCCGTGTCGCATCAGTGGTATGCTGAACGGGGAATCGGCGGCGCACCACGCCCGGCGGGTCAACCCGCGGGCTATCTGTTCCGAAGGCCGCCTGTGCGGCCCGCGCGCGGCCCGCGCAGGCGGGCTTTGCAATGGGTAGCCCGCTGCTTCAGCAGCCGGGCGTGGGAGAGCGCCACATGCCGGATTACATTGTAAAAGCTCTTTTCGCCCCACGGTGGCAGGCCACCCCCGGACTTTGACGTGGCCTGGGCCAGCACCCCGAAGTTGCGCTATCACGGCCTGAATGCTATATTATTGTCCCGATACGCTACTCTGCGCCTGAGCAACACCGTCTTGCTGAGCGCCAGCCGCGCGGCCGGCGCATCATAAGGATCATTCGTGACCACCACATCAGCACCCACGCCCGCCGCCGCCGAGCGGGGCGCCGGCAGCCAGGACCGTGTGCTGCTCGAGGTGCGCGGGCTGAAGACCTACTTCTTCACCGAGGGCGGCGTCGTCCAGGCGGTGGACGGCATCGACCTCACGCTCCGCCGCGGCGAGACGCTCGGCATCGTCGGCGAGAGCGGATCCGGCAAGAGCGTCACCTCGCTCTCGATCATGCGCCTGATCGCCTTCCCCGGACGGATCGTCGCTGGCAGTGTGCGCTTCGACGGCACCGACCTGCTGGACCTGGAGGAGGAGGAGATGCGCCACATCCGTGGCAACCGCATCTCTATGATCTTCCAGCAGCCCACCACCTGCCTCAACCCGGTCTTCAAGGTGGGTGACCAGATCATCGAGGCGCTGCAGATCCACCAGGGGATGGGCCTGCCCGAGGCGCGCAAGCGCACCGTCGAGTTGCTGGCGCTGGTGGGCCTGCCGGACCCGCAGCGGCGCATGGGGCAGTACCCGCACGAGCTCTCCGGCGGGCAGTGCCAGCGCGTCATGATCGCCATGGCGCTGGCCTGTAACCCCGAGTTGCTGATCGCCGACGAGCCGACTACCGCGCTGGATGTGACGATCCAGGCCCAGATTCTGGATCTGATGCGCGCGCTGCGCGAGAAGGTCAACACCGCCATCATCTTGATCACGCACGACATGGGGGTGGTGGCGGAGATGTGCGACACCGTGGCGGTGATGTACGCTGGCCAGATCGTCGAGTATGCCGATGTGCGCAGCCTGTTCGCCGACCCGAAGCACCCCTACACTCAGGGGTTGCTGGCCTCCATCCCGGTGCTGGGGGAGATCACCGACGAACTGGCCACCATCCCCGGCACGGTGCCGAGCCTGGTGAACCCGCCGGAGGGGTGCCGCTTCAAGGACCGCTGCCCGCACCGCTTCGAGAAGTGCGATCAGGATGTGCCGCTGTTCTTTCTGGAGGGCGGGCGCCAGTCGCGCTGCTGGCTGTACGAGGCCGAGGCCGTGGGCGCGAAGCCGCCGGAGCCGGCGGGGGTTGGAGGCTAGGGGTTGGGAGGGGCGAGCGGAGGGCGCGGCCCTCCCCTGCAACCCCACCCATAGAGGACTGATGTATGACTGCTCCGGCTATTCAGCGCGCAGCGAGCGACACACTGCTCGAAGTCGATAACCTGGTCAAGCACTTCCCAATCAAGGGCGGCGTGCTGCGCCGCACCGTCGCTGTGGTGAAGGCGGTGGACGGTGTCAGCTTCAGCGTCAAGCGCGGCGAGACGCTCGGGCTGGTGGGGGAGTCTGGCTGCGGTAAGACCACCACCGGCCGCACCATCCTGCGGCTAGAGAAACCCACCAGCGGTGAGGTGATCTTCGACGGCAAGGACGTGTTCGGCGCCTCGGGCAGGCAGATGAAGGCGCTGCGCCGCGACATGCAGATCGTCTTCCAGGATCCGTACGCCTCGCTGGACCCGCGCATCACCGTGGGCGAGAGCATCGGCGAGGGGCTGGAGATCCACGGTATCGGCAGCCGCAAGGAGCGCGAGGAGCGGGTGCGCGAGGTGCTGGCGAAGGTGGGCATGCACCCCAGCCACATGCGGCGCTTCCCGCACGAGTTCTCAGGCGGCCAGCGCCAGCGGATCGGCATCGCGCGGGCATTGGTGATGAACCCCAAGCTGATCGTCTGCGACGAGCCGGTTTCGGCGCTCGACGTCTCCATCCAGAGCCAGGTGCTCAACCTGCTGCGCAACCTGCAGCAGGAGTTCGGGCTGACCTACCTGTTCATCGCCCACAACCTGAGCGTGGTGGAGCACATCAGCAACCGCGTGGGGGTGATGTACCTGGGCAAGTTGGTGGAGTTGGCCGACCGGGCGGACCTCTTCCGAAGGCCGCGCCACCCGTACACCAAGGCGCTGATCTCGGCCATCCCGGTGCCGAACCCGACGCTGCGCAAGGAGCGCATCATCCTGCAGGGGGATGTGCCAAGCCCGATCAACCCGCCGAGGGGCTGCCGCTTCCACCCGCGCTGCTGGATGGCGCGCGATATCTGCCGTGAGCAGGAGCCGGCCTTCGAGGAGAAGGCGCCCGGCCATTTCTCCGCGTGCCACTTCGCGCACGAAGTCTCGTAGGGGGGCTTGGGGCCACAGATCCCAAGCCCCCTCCCGCGCCTGTTCCATTGTGTGGTACAATGGGCGCCACCCCCCGGAGCGATCTCATCTCAACGACGATCCTGCGAGTCGTCGGCCGATATTCGCTATTCTGAACCTGGGTAGGCCTGTATGCCAGCACTGCTCGAAGTCCGCAACCTCGAAACCCAGTTCAAGACCCAGGACGGCGTGGTCAAGGCGGTCAACAACGTGTCGTTCCATGTGGACCGCGGCGAGACGCTCGGCATCGTCGGCGAGAGCGGATCCGGCAAGAGTGTCACCTCACTCTCGATCATGCGGCTCATCCCCTCCCCCCCCGGCAAGATCGTCGGCGGTGAGATCATCTTCGATGGCGAGAACCTGCTGGACTATACCGAGGAGGAGATGCGCACCATCCGGGGCAACCGGATCGCGATGATCTTCCAGGACCCGATGACGTCGCTCAACCCGGTGCTGACGATCGGGCGGCAGATCACCGAGTCGCTCGAGCTGCACATGAAGCTCACGCCGAGGGAAGCGCGCAACCGGGCGGTGGAGTTGCTGGGCATGGTGGGCATCCCGAGCGCCGCACGCCGCCTGGACGACTACCCGCACCAGTTCTCGGGCGGCATGCGCCAGCGGGTGATGATCGCGATGGCGATCTCGTGCAACCCGGAGTTGCTGATCGCTGATGAGCCGACCACCGCGCTGGACGTGACGATCCAGGCCCAGATCCTGGAGCTGATCGGGCGATTACAGCGCGAGTTGGGCACGGCGGTGATCGTCATCACCCACGACTTGGGGGTGGTGGCGGGCATGGCGGACCGGGTGATGGTGATGTACGCCGGGCGGGTGGTGGAGGAGGGGCAGACTGACGAGATCTTCGCGCGGCCGCGCATGCCCTACACGATCGGGTTGCTGCGCTCCATCCCGCGCCTGGACGAGCGCCAGGGCCGCAAGCTGACGCCCATCCGCGGCCTGCCGCCGGACCTGATCAATCTGCCGCAGATCTGCCCGTTCAGCCCGCGCTGTGACTACTTCGTGGCCGGCAAGTGCGACCAGCAGGTGCCGCCGCTGCGCGAGGTGGGCGAGGGCCACCGGGCGGCCTGCCTGTTCGATATTTCGATCGACACGCCGGTGCCGAGCATCGAGCCGCCGGTGGCGACGGAGGCGGCGTGATCTGTACTGCGTGAGGCGTGAGGCGTGAGGCGTAAGCGAGATGCGAACGGTCATGGGCCGCCGGCGACGGGATCGTGGCGGGATGTCGGCTGGTAGGGCCAAAGGGCTGGCGGGAAGGCGCTGAAGAACAGCGGGCATCGCTTAATACAGTACGAATCACGAATCACGAATTGCAAGCTAAACGTTTTCACCAACGAGGCGTGAGCATGAGCGAGCAGCACAACGGCGCCGACGATCTCATCCAGGTGCGCGGCCTGAAGATGCACTTCCCCGTCACCTCCGGCATCATCCTGAAGCGGCAGGTGGGCGCGGTGAAGGCGGTGGACGGCGTCAGCTTCAGCATCAAGCGCGGCGAGACGCTCGGGCTGGTGGGGGAGTCCGGCTGTGGCAAATCCACCACCGGGCGGGCGATCCTGCAGTTGCACCGGCCCACCGCCGGCGAGGTGATCTTCAACGGCATCAACCTGACCAAGCTGCAGGGTGAGGAGATGCGGAAGATGCGCCGCAAGGTGCAGATGATCTTCCAGGACCCGTACGCTTCGCTCAACCCGCGCATGACGGTGGGGGATATCATTGGCGAGCCGATCGCGGTGCATGGGCTGCGCCAGGGCAAGGCGGCCATCCGCGAGCGGGTGCAGGAGTTGCTGGCGCTGGTGGGCCTCAACCCATACTTCATCAACCGCTACCCGCACGAGTTCTCGGGCGGCCAGCGCCAGCGCATCGGCATCGCCCGCGCGCTGGCGGTGGAGCCGGAGTTTGTGGTGTGTGACGAGCCGGTCTCGGCGCTCGATGTCTCCATCCAGGCGCAGGTGATCAACCTGCTGGAGGACCTGCAGGATCGGCTGGGGCTGACGTACTTGTTCATTGCGCATGGCCTGGCGGTGGTGAAGCACATCTCGGATCGCGTGGCGGTGATGTATCTGGGCAAGGTGGTGGAGTTGGCCGAGGGGAGCAAGCTCTACACTATGCCGATGCACCCCTACACGCAGGCGCTGCTCTCGGCGGTGCCGATCCCGGACCCGTCGGTTGAGAAGCGGCGCAAGCGCATCATCCTCGAGGGGGATGTGCCGAGCCCGCTCAACCCGCCGCCTGGCTGCCACTTTCACACCCGCTGCCCGATCGCGATCGACCGCTGCCGGCTGGAGGAACCGCCCTTCACGGACTACGGCGGTGGGCACTACGTGGCCTGCTGGCGCGCCCGCGAGTCGATCGAGTTGCTGCAGGGCACCTCGGGGCCGGTGGCGGCCGGCGAGCTGGGCGACCAGCCTACTGCGCCCACCACACCCGCCGCCGGGTAAGCGTGCTACACTATATGTGAGAGGGGAGTGTGAGGGGAGGCCCTTCACGCTCTCTTTATTTCCCGCCGCGGGGCGGCGGGGAGAGGGATCTTGGAGGGGCTGCGCCCTTCCGCACCTCCCACTAGGGAGGGGGAGGCCATATGGCCGATCGAATTGTCTACCTGGACCACGCGGCGACGACGCCGCTGGACCAGGAGGTGCTGGCGGCGATGATGCCGTACCTGACCGAGCAGTTCGGCAACCCGTCCAGCATCCACCGGCTGGGGCGTGCGGCGCTCGAGGCGCTGGACGGCGCGCGGGACGCAGTGGCGCGGGTGCTGGGGGCGCTGCCCAAGGAGATCGTCTTCACCGGGGGCGGCTCGGAGGCCGACAACCTGGCGGTGAAGGGCGTGGCGCTGGCGCGGCGCCGGGCCGGGAAGGGCGCGCACGTGATCTGCAGCGCCATCGAGCACCACGCCGTGCTGCACGCGGTCGAGTGGCTGCAGGCGCTGGGCTTCGAGGCCACGCTGCTGCCGGTGGGCAGCGACGGGTTGGTGCGGCCGGAGGACCTGCGTGCGGCGATGCGGCCGGACACGGCGCTGGTGTCGATCATGTACGCCAACAACGAGGTCGGCACGGTGCAGCCGCTGGCGGAGTTGGGGGCGATCTGCCGCGAGCGTGGCGTGCCCTTCCACACCGACGCGGTGCAGGCCCCCGGCTCGCTGCCGCTGGACGTGGAGGCGCTGAACGTGGACCTGATGACGATCGCGGCGCACAAGTTCTACGGACCAAAGGGCGTGGGGGCGCTGTACGTGCGGCGCGGCACCCCGCTGATGCAGTTGATCAGCGGCGGCGGGCAGGAGCGCCGGCTGCGCGCGGGGACGGAGAACGTGGCGGGGATCGTGGGCCTGGCGGCGGCGCTGCTGCGCGCCGAGGAGCGGCGGCCGCAGTACACGGCGCACTGCCGGGCGCTGCGCGACCGGCTGGTGGCCGGGGTGCTCGCGCGCGTGCCCGGCACGTCGCTCAACGGCCACCCGGCGCGGCGGCTGCCCAACAACGCCAGCATCGCCTTCGAGGGCGTGGAGGGAGAGAGCGTGCTGCTGCTGCTGGACCAGCACGGCATCGCGGCCTCCAGCGGCTCGGCCTGCAGTAGCGGCTCGCTGGAGGCCTCGCACGTGCTGTTGGCGCTTGGTCTGCCGCACGAGCGCGCGATCGGCACGCTGCGCTTCACTGTCGGCCGCGCCACCAGCGAGGCGGACGTGGACTACGCGCTGGACGTACTGCCGGGGGTGATCGAGCAGCTGCGGGCGGTGTCGCCAGGGTACAAGCTCTAGTTTTATTACCACGAAGACACGAAGGCACGAGGACACGAAGGGTTGAAGGACGGCGCCGGGGCATTCGCACACCAGGCTGCGAACGGTCCCGTCCCTTTCAGTCCTTCGTGCCTTCGTGGTTCGTGCTCTACGTCTCCGTGGGCTTGCCGGCGATCAGGGGTGCGGAGGTGGGGCCGGGGCTGCCATCGGGCCCTGGCTCGTCGGTGACGGCGAAGGTGTCTGCGGCGAGCGCCGTGGGGCTGCCGGCCAGTATGACCAGCCCGTAGCCCGCCTCGTCCACCTGGAGGGTCCCGCCGCTGACAGGGGCATCCTGGCCACGGATCAGCCAGACCTGGTAGACGCGGCCAGGGGCGAGCGGCGGCAGCCTGGCGGCCAGCAGTGTGTCGCCGCCGGGGGTGCGCAGCACGGCCCCGCGCCCGCGCTCACCGGCCAGCTCGGCCACCGTCTCGTAGTTGGAGACCACCCGCAGGATCTGCTCGCGCTCGGCGAGGACCTGCCGCAGTTCGCCGCGCACGAGGGCCAGCTCGCGCTGTGCCGCGCCAAGTTGGCTCCAGAGGAGCGCCGCCACCACCGCCAGCGCCGCCGAGAAGCCGCCGAGCGCGAGCGCCAATGGCCGCCACCAGCCGGCGGCCCCACCGCGCGACACCGCCCCCACGCTCATGGATCGGCCGGTGGCGCGGGCCAGGGTGCGCGCCCGCAGGTCGGGCGCGATCTCCGGCTCGGGCAGCGCGTAGGGCAGCTTGTCGAGCGTGGCACGCAGTTCGGCCACCGTGGCGTGCAGCTCCGGCCGCTCGGCCAGGAGGCGGGTGACGCGCGCAACCTCGTCCGGCTCGAGCGTGTCGAGCGCGTAGGCGATCAGCAGGTCCATCTCGTCGTTGGAGGGTGTCGTCATAGTCGGGTGGTCTTCCCGCTGTGGGCAGGTCAGTCCGAGTGCGGGCCGAGCAGGTCGCGCAGCTTCAGCAGGCCGAGCCGCAGGCGTGTCTTGATGGTTCCGACGGGCTCGCCGGTGGCCCTGGCGATCTCGTCACGGGTGAGCCCGCCGTAGTAGGCCAGCTCGATCGCCCGGCGCTGGTTGGTCGGCAGGGCCCCAAGCGCCTCGCGCACCACATCGCGCAAGGCGCGTCGCCCGGCCTCACGCTCCGGGCTGGAGTCGTCGCCGCTCGGCATGGCCGGATCGAGTGCGTGTTCGCGGGTGCGGGCACGCTCGCGCTTGCTGCGCGTAGCATCGATCGCGCGGTGGCGGGCGATGCCGAGCAGCCAGGAGGAGAAGGAGGCCACGCCCGGCTGAAAGCCCCCCGCGCTCTGCCAGACCGCCTGGAAGACGTCCTGCACCACTTCCTCAGCTGTCTCGCGGTCGCCAGTGACGCGCAGGGCGACGGCGTAGACCAGGCGGATGTAGCGGTCGTACAGCACGCCGAGCGCCTGCTCGTCCCGCCGCACCACCAGGCGGATCAGATCGTCGTCACGCAGGGCGGTCAGCTCCGCGTTGAGTACGTCGGCTTGCTCCACGCCGCGGGAACCCTCTTTGAGCGTCGGCTGGCGAATCAGGTGCATATTATACACGCTGTCGCTGATATACGCAGTCTTACCCCCACCGTTTCTGAACGGGAGGCGTGGAGGGCTTCGCCCTCCCTATCCTCCCCCGGTGGGGTGTGGGGGCGGCGGAG
>DATMBA010000485.1:0-4793 GCA_035559635.1 Roseiflexaceae bacterium | reverse complement strand
AGCGTGGCCCGCAGCGCGGCCCAGCCAGCCGCCGGGTGCAGGTAGATGCGCGTGTAGGCCGGCATCTCCGGGCCTAGCGCCGCCGGTGCCACCAGCACCAGCCGCCGCACCAACGCCGGCCGGGCCAGTGCCAGCTCCAGCGCCACGTTGCCGCCCATCGAGTGGCCCACCAGGTCGAAGGAGCGTAGCCCGCGCGCCTCGGCCAGCGCCACCACGCGCTCCGCCAGGTGCGCCATGCGGGCCGCGCCCGCCAGTTGCGAGCCGCCGTGCCCTGGCAGGTCCGGCGCGATCGCCCGCCGGCCGCGCGCCGCCAGCGCTGCCAGGGCTGGACGCCAGATCTCCTTGCTGTCCCCCCAGCCATGCAGGAAGAGCGCCACCGGCTCACCATCACCGGCCTCCAGGTAGCACAGCCGGCTGGCAGGGCAGAAGGGCGCGTCGACGGGGGGTGGGCCGGCGGGGACAGCGTCGAGCATGAGAGACTCCTCGTAGCGAGGCTGAGGGCCCCAGGCCCCCGAAACACGCATCGAAAAGGGATGGATGCGGCGGGCCTGGCCCCTCCACGCCTCCTGGGGTGTGGGGTGGAGCCCCAAAAATCCGCGGCCGGCCTCCAGGCCCGCCGGAACATGGTCATTGTACACCAACGCCGTCTCTCTGCACGACGATGTGTTGTGAGATCGCCATGAACCGCTACCATTTCGCTGCTGAACCGTGAAGTTTTTCGCGTATCATAGAGGCGGGTGCGGGAGCCAGTCCCCTGCACCCGTTGCCGATGTCAGATACACACATTCGCGCACCCCGCGAGGAGCACCGAATTCACCATGAGCAAGCTGAGGATTGGTATCATCGGCGCCGGCGGCATCGCCCGCGGCCGCCACATCCCCTGCTTCCAGCGCAACCCCCACGCCACGGTAGCCGCCCTGGCCGACGTGGTGGTGGACGCCGCCCAGTCCGTCGCCGCTGAGCACGGCATCCCGGCTGTGTATGCCGACTACCGTGAGATGCTCGAGCAGGAGCCGCTCGACGCCGTGGTGGTCTGCACGCCCAACAAGTTCCACGCCCCGGCCACCATCGCCGCTCTCCAGCGCGGCCTGCACGTACTGTGCGAGAAGCCGATGGCGCTCGACCCGGCCGAGGCGCGCGAGATGCTCGCCGCCGCCGAGCAGGCCGGCAAGATCCTCAGCATCGCCTTCCATTACCGCCACATGGCCAACGTGCGCGCCGCCCGCCGGGTGGTGGAGTCCGGCGAGCTTGGCCAGGTCTACATGGTGCGCGTCCAGGCCCTGCGCCGGCGCGGCATCCCCTCCTGGGGATCCTTCGTCCACAAGGACATCCAGGGTGGCGGCGCGCTGATCGACTTCGGCGTGCACCTGCTGGACAGCGCCCTCTGGCTCATGGGCAACCCGCGGCCGGTGGAGGTGTGTGCCAGCCTGTCGCAGCACCTCGGCAAACGCCCGAACGTCAATCCCTGGGGCCAGTGGAACTACAAGGAGTTCACCGTCGAGGATCAGGTGGCCGCCTTCGTGCGCTTCGACAATGGTGCCACGATGTTGCTGGAGTGCTCCTGGGCGCTGAACATCCCCGAGTCGCGCGAGAATATCTCGCTCTCGGGCACCGAGGCCGGCCTCGAGGTCTTCCCGCTCACGGTCAACAAGGCCGCCCACGAGATGCTCCTCAGCTATAAGGCGGATTGGATGCCGGGCGAGAAGGAGAACCCCGGCGACGTGCAGACAGCCGACTTCGTGGACGCCATCCGCGAGGGGCGCCAGCCGATCTCGCGCGCCGAGCAGGCCCTGCAGGTCACCGAGATCGTGGACGCGATCTACCGCAGCGCCGAGGCTGGCCGCGCGCTGCGGCTGGACGGATGATCCAGCGAGCTCCCGCGAACCCTCAAGGGTTGGGCGGGAGGGTCTCAGGGAGGACTATGCCCTCCCTCCGCGCGCCGCGCGCGGCACTGAGTGCCGCACGCGGCGCGCGTTCTACGAAGTGCGGTCGCAGAGACCGTGCCCGGCAGGCCGCCGCCGTAACAGTCGCGCCCTATACTTGTGGAAGCAGTAGCATCCGCTCACACCTCACTCAGCGTGACTGGAGATCGCGATGACGCGTCCGACCACGATTGGCATCCTGTCCCCGCTTGTCAGCGGCCACTATTTCGGCAGCCTGATCCGCGGGGTCCACGCGGCGGCCAGGGAGCGCGGCGCCGGCGCCCTGGCGATCCAGACCCGCGACGGCTGGGCGCTCCACAGCGAGTTCGGCCGCCCGGTCGAGCGGGTCTCCTCCCTGGCCTGGGACCAGGTGGACGGCTGGGTCGTCACCGTCGAGGCGGTCAGCCCCGAGTACCTACGCGCGCTGCGGCGCAGCGGGAAGCCGCTCGTCACCATCAGCGCGCCCATCCCGGAGCTGGACTGCCCGACGGTGCTGCCGGACAACCGGCAGGGCGCGATGGACGCGGTGCGGCACCTGCTGGATCATGGGCACCGGCGGATCGCCTTCGTGGGCTACCTCGGCCAGTCGGACATCCGGGAGCGGTACGCGGGCTACCAGGCGGCCCTGGCCGAGCGCGGCATCGCCCCCGACCCTGCGCTGCTCTTCCCGGCCGACGACAACGAGGATGCGGGCGGCAGGGCCGCCGGCCAGCTCCTGCTCGCGGCCGGCGTGCCGTGTACGGCAGTGGTGGCCGCCACCGATATGAACGCGATCGCCGTGATGGATGTGCTGCAGTCGGCCGGCCTGCGGGTCCCGCAGGACATCGCAGTAGTCGGCTTCGACGATATCGACGCGGCGCAGTACGCGGTCCCCGCGCTCACCACGGTGCGCCAGCGGTTCGACTCGCTCGGGCACGCCGCCGGCGCGCTGGTGCTGGATGCGCTCACCGGAGCGCAGGTGGCGCCCGGCCCGCACTATGTCCCGTGTACCTTTCTGACGCGCCGCTCCTGCGGCTGCGCCCCCTGCGCCCCAGCGGTGAGCCTGCCGGTCCACAGCTTCGCGCCCGCCGCCGAGTGGCAGGACCGGCTGGCCGAGGAGTTGGTACGCATCGCGCTGCACCCCGCGCAGCCGGCCCCGGGGATGGCGGTCGCGCGGCTCTGGCCGGGGGTGGCGCGCATCATCGCCGCGCTGCAGAGCGCGCTTCAGGGGGAGATGGGGCCATCCGAGCGCGACGTGGCGTACGCTTGGGACGAAGCGGTGCAGCTGAACCCCGACTTCCGGGCACTGCGCGCGGTGGTCGCCCGGCTGCGGGACGCCGGGTCAGAGCGCCTGCCCGCCGATCCCGCGGCGCGCGACCGGCTGGAGGCGTTCGTGGAGGCCAGCCTGTCGGAGGTGGTGCAGGCACGCCTGCGGGCTGAGACGGCCCGCAGCACCTACTACGAGGCAGTCGTCCAGCAGAACCACGAGGTCTCCCAGGCGCTGTTGGAGACGCGGGCGCGCGGCGCGCGGGGCCTCGCCTGGCTCGACAAAACGTCGACCACGCACGGCTGCCTCGGGCTGTGGCACGGCACCGGCGCGGGGCAGCCCGCCGAGCTGGAGGTGGTGGGCGTCTTCAGCCGGAACGGCGGGCCGGCCCCGGAGCGTGGCGAGCGGTACGCGGCGCAGCAGTTCCCACCTAGCGCGCTCCTCGCGGAGTCCGCCGGCAACGAGGCTCAGATCCTGATGCTGTTTCCGGTCTGGAACGCGCACCGCGACTGGGGAGTCCTGGCGTTGGTCGGTCCGATCGAGACGGCGCTCTCAAGCGGCCGGGGGGCGCGCAGCCAGTGGACCGCGCTGCTGAGCAGTGCGCTGGAGCGCGAGGAGTTGATGCGCTCGCTGGAGGAGCAGCAAAGCTCACTGCGCGAGGCCTACGAGCGCGAGCGCATGCTGGCCGACACGGTGCGCGAGCTTGGCTCGCCGGTCATCCCGCTGCTGCCACAGATGCTGCTCATCCCGCTGGTAGGGACGATCGACACGGGGCGCGCGATGCAACTGATGGACGCGGTGTTGCACGGCGTGAGCCAGCACCGGGCCACGGAGGTCCTGCTCGACATCACGGGCGTGCCGTTGGTGGACACCCAGGTGGCCAACTCGCTGATCGAGGTCACGCGTGCGGCAACGCTGCTGGGCGCGCGGGTGACGCTGGTGGGGGTGCGGCCAGAGATCGCCCAGAGCATGGTCAGCCTCGGAATCAGCCTCACGGGCATCACGACCCGGCCAACGCTCAGTGTGGCCCTGGAGATGCTGCTGCGGCGCAGGGCATAAGCGATGGGCGATAGGGGTTGCCGAAGCCTGACTCCGACCACCTATCACCTATCACCTATCGTCTATCACCTGGCAAACGCCCACCCGGCGGGCGCGCCGCGCACGTAGAGCGCCAGGCCGGATGCGTCGAGCGGCACGTCGAACAGCACCGGGACGCTCAGGATCCCCGCGCCGGGCGGGATCGGCTCCTCCATACTCAGGTCGCCGCGCAGGCCGCGCTCGTAGGCGCCGAGGTAGGCGCTGGAGGCGGCCGGCAGGGCGGCATAGCGCTCGCCGCGCGCATCGGCCAACTCCAGCAGGTCGGGCGGAATGACGGCGGGCGCCGGGCCACGGTTGCTCACCGCCACCAGCGCCAGCGCGAAGCGCCCGCGCGGCGCGAACCCGCCCACGCCACCGCTCAGCGGCACCAGGTGCTCCGGCCGCAGTACCGTGACGCTCCACTCGCCCGCCTCCACCACCTGCCCGAAGGCCAGCGCTGGCGGGCGGGGGGGGGTGGCCGCCGGCGGGCGAGTGGGCGCCGGGGCGGGCGCGGCGGTCGGCGCGGGAGCAGCGGTCGGCGCGGCTGG
>DATMBA010000484.1:0-6971 GCA_035559635.1 Roseiflexaceae bacterium | reverse complement strand
GGCGGGCTTTGCAGCAGCTAGCCCGCCGCTTCAGCGGCCGGGCGTGGTCGGCGCGCCCACACGACGTTTCGTCACACCCCGGTGCGCTCGAGCACGTCGTGGAGATCCTGCGGACGGAAGGGCTTCTGCAAGAAACCGGCCACCATGGCCGGATCCAGGTGCTTGCGGATCTCCTCCGCGTTGTAGCCGCTCATGATCACGATGCGGATATCGGGCCGCGCAGCTGCCAGCGCGCGGGCCACGTCGGCGCCGCTCATCCCCGGCATGGTCCAGTCCACCAGCGCCGCCGCCACCGGGCCGGGGTGTGCGCGCGCGATCTCCACCCCGGTGTGGCCGTCGCCAGCGGCGAGCACGGCGTAGCCCTGCCGCTCCAGCAGCCGCGCGGCGATCTGCCGCACCCCCGGCTCGTCGTCGATCACCAGCACGGTCCGCTTGGACGCTCCCTCCTCGTTCGCGGGCTGCGGCGCATCCGGGCGCCGCCCGGCCTCCGCCGCGGGATCCCCGGCCACCAGCCGGGGGGCGGGCGCGACGGCGGGGAAGGAGACGGTGAAGGTGGTCCCGGCGCCCACCGCGCTCCGGACGGCCAGCACCCCCTGGTGGCCGCGCACGATCCCCTGCACCGCGGCCAGGCCCAGCCCGCGGCCGGTGAACTTGGTGGTGAAGAATGGCTCGAAGATCCGCGCGAGCGTGCCCTCGTCCATGCCGCAGCCGGTATCCTCGATCTCCAGCACCACCGCTGGCCTGCCGTCAGGCAGCCGGCCGTCGCCCCTGGTGGTCACCGCGATGCTGCCGTCCGGCCCTCCAACCGCTTCGGCGGCATTGACGATCAGGTTCATGACCACCTGGCGGATCTGCGCCTCGTCCGCCTCGATCAGCGGCAGGCCGGCCGCCAGGTGGTAACGGATCGGGACGGGGTGCGGCAGGGCGGCCTTCAGCAGGCGCGCCATCTCGACAACCAGGGTGTTCAGATCCAGCGGCTGGATGACGAACCGCCCCTTGCCCGCGTACGCCAGGAGTTGCTGCGTCAGGCTGGCCGCGCGCTGCGTGGCGATCTCGATCTGCCGCAGGCTCTCGTAAGCGGGCGACGAGGGCATCACGTCCAGCAGGGCCATGCCGGCGTTGCCCAGGATGGCCGCCAGCAAGTTGTTGAAGTCGTGGGCGATCCCGCCCGCCAGCAGCCCGATGCTCTCCAGCCGCTGCGTGTCCTGGAGCTGCCGCTCGAGCGCCACGCGCGACTCCTCGGCCTCCTTCTGGGCGGTGATATCCTGCATGGATCCCACCACCCGCACCACCCGCCCCTGCGCCGCGTCCCACTCGGGCTGAGTAAAGGCGCGCAGCCAGCGGACGGCCCCCCGCTTGGTCACGATGCGCAGCTCGCGGACATCCGGCTGGTTGGCGAGGACTCTCCTGGCGCGCTCCTCGGCGGACGCCCGGTCGTCCGGGTGGACGATGGTGCGAAAGCCGCCGCGCGCGTCGATCTCTGCGGGGGTGTAATCCATGATGCGCGCATAGGCGTCGGTGGCCCACTCGGTGACGATGCGGCCGTCCGGCTCGATCCGCAGGGAGTAGGCGTAGTCCGAGGTCAGCGCCGAGACGGCGAGGTAGCGCGCCTCGCCCGCCAGCAGCGCCTGGTGCGCGCGCCAGTGCTCCACCGCGATCCCGGCCGCGCGCGCGGCGTCGCCAAGGTCCTCGCGGTCTCGGACGGATACGGCCCGTGCCGCCGGGAAGAACAGGGCGATGGCCCCATGCAGCTGGCCATGGGCGCCACGGAACGGGACCGTCCAGCACCAGCGCAGGCCGCAGGCGAGCGCGTGGGCACGCGCCCCCTCCCAATCCGCGTCGGCGGCGATATCGGCTTCGAGCACCACCTGGCCGGCGAGCACGGCCGCCTCTCGTGCGCGAAGCGCCGCGAGCACAGCCGCGACGCCCTCGGCGAGCTGCGGCGCCGGCAGGGCGGCCGAGGCGGCCACGCGGGCGCCATCGCCATCCTCGGGTAGGAGCGCGATGGCGCAGCCGCCGCCGAATACCGTGGCCAGCCCATCTGCGAGCGCTGCGAGCGCGCTGGCCAGCGACTGCTCGGTGACCACCGCCTCGTAGCAACGCCGCTGCGCCGCCTGCAACTGCTCGCTGCGGGAGCGCTCGGCCAGGTGCCGGTGGAGCGTGATCTCGGCCACAAGGCTCGTGGCCAGGTCGCGCAGCGCCTCCAACTCGTCCCCGGTCCACGCGCGCGGCGTCCGGTCGATCGCGCACAGCGCGCCGATCACATGGCCGTCCGGCGCGCACAGCGGGACGCCAAGGTACGCCCCGATTCCCAACTCGGCCCCCCCCAGGTTCCCCTGGAGGAGCGGGTGGGTGTGCGCATCCGGGACCACCAGGGGCGCACGGCCGGCGATGATGTGCTGGCAGAAGGAGTGCAAGAGCGGCGTCTCGCGGCGCGTGGCCCACGGCTCAGGCACGCCGACGCCGCTCGTGAAGAGCTGGCGCTCGCTGTCTACCAACGCGATGAGCGCGCTCGGCGCCCGGAGCAACTTGGCTGTCAGCCGGGTGTAGCGGTCGCATACGGGGTGAACCGAGCGGTCGAGCAGTGCAAGCTCGCGCAGCGTCCGGAGGCGGGATGGGTCGCTGAGATAGTTATTCGTCGTGTTCTCCGGCATCGCGCGTCTCCTGGCGCTGTGACACCATGCGTGCAGATCAACCCTGCGGAAGGGGAGGAGATCATCCAGGGAGGGCGTGCCCTCCCTGCACCTCCCGTGCTGCGTGAGACCCGTAACAGCACGAAGTTCCCCTGGCGCCGCCAGGGTTCACAGCATATCCTACCCTGGCCACACCCCGGTGCATAGCGTTGAACCATATCAGATCGTAAGAGGTTTGGTAGCGGCATGTGTGGAGGAGAGGGCCGGGTCAAAGCGCATGAGCCGGCTTGGTATGACAGCAGGGGGCCTTCAGTGCCACCGTGGTTCGCTGCCCAGGGGCTGTGACATGCCCCTGACGACGTCTGGGGTTTATGCGTTTGCGCCACGGCCGGCAGCGCCCGGCCTGTAATGAACGGTTCCGCACGCCGTGGGCAGCGAGCGCCGTCCCACGCCCGGCGACTGAAACCGCGGGCGAACCCCTGCCACGCCCGCGGCGCGGGCTGCCGTTCAGGCCGTGCAGGCGGCCTGCGCAACAGCGAGCCCGCCCATTCACGGGCCGGGCGTGGTGCCCCGCCCGCACGACGTTTCGCCACATCCATAACGTCCGCGAGCGTTGACATCCCTTCGCCCGATAGGGTACACTACGGTGCATGCGATTCGGAAGGGAGTACACTCGGTGTTAGAAGCGATCCCCAGCGGTCTCGTCACCCTCGTGGCGTTCCTGGCGATGCTGGCGCTGCTGGTGTTGGTCCACGAGCTCGGCCACTTTCTCACCGCTGTCTGGCTCGGGATCAAGGTTGAGGAGTTCGGCTTCGGCTACCCGCCCCGCGCATTGGTGCTGTTTGAGCGCGATGGCGTCAAGTACACGCTCAACTGGCTCCCGATCGGCGGCTTCGTGCGCTTCGGCGGCGAGGGCGAGCAGATCTACGGCGTCGGCAGCCTCTCCGCCGCCTCCCCCTGGCGCAAGATCCTGGTCCTCGTCGCCGGCCCGCTGATGAACCTTGTGCTGGCGATCGCGATCTTCGCGGCGCTGTTCCTGCTGCGCGGGGTGCCAACGGTCTTCGATGGCGCGGTGATCGATACGGTCTACCCCGGCACGCCCGCAGCGGCGGCTGGCTTCCAGAGCGGGGACCTGCTGATCGAGATCGATGGCCGGCCGATCGGGACCGAACTGGAGCGCATCCGCCACGCGGCGCAGGCCAACCCCGGCCAGCCGATCGTGGCGGTGGTCGAGCGCGCGGGGACGCGCGTCACCCTCACCGTCACCCCCGGCCCGTGGGAGTACAACGGCAGCAGCAGCCCGGTCGGCTTCGGCTTCTCGTACGGCCCGAACGTGCGCAGCGTCCCGGCCAGCCTGCCGGACGCGCTCGGCGCCGGGGTGACCCACACCTTCCAGGTGCTGGCGCGCTTCATCGACGGGCTGTCCCAACTGCTCAAGGGGCTGCTGGGGCTGAACCCGATGCCGGCAGGCGGCGTGGCGGGGGTGGTGGGGATCGCCCGCGGCACCGGCGAGGTGATCCAGCGAGATGGTCTGCTGGGCTTCTGGCAGTGGACGGCGCTGATCAGCCTGAACCTGTTCCTGGTGAACCTGCTGCCCATCCCGGCGCTGGACGGCAGCCACATCATGTTCTCGTTGATCGAGTTGGCGCGGCGCGGCAAGAAGATCCCGCCCGAGCGCGAGGCGATGGTCCACGCGATCGGCTTCATGATGCTGATGGGCCTGATGCTGATTATCACGGTCTCGGATGTGGCGCAGTGGATCGGCGGCGCCCCGGTGCTCGGCGGTGGGTAGGATGGGGAGGGTCTAGTGGCGGGCTGGCCCCCTGAACCCTCCCGCTAGCCGCAAAACCTTATCAGGGGAGGCGTGGAGGGGTTCGCGGAGGCCGCAGGCCCCCCGCACCCCCCACGCTGCGGGCAGCGCCCGCACAGGCGCAAGGTATGGCACGCGAGCGCAGAGCGATCATCCGCGCCAGCGAGGTGGGCGAGTATGTGTACTGCGCCCGCGCCTGGTGGCTCCGCCGGGTGGTGGGACTGGAACCGGCAGGGGCCGAGCGCCGCGAGCGCGGCACGGCCCTCCACCACCGCCACGGGCGGGATGTCGCGGCCAGCCGCGCGCTGCTGTGGCTCGGCCTGGCGCTGGCCCTGGCCGCCGCCGCGCTCATGGCGCTTGCGCGCTAGGGAGCTTTCAGCTCACCTCGTGGGGTAGCCAGCCATGGGTGTGACTCTCGGGCTGCCGCTGCTGCTGCTGGCGCTGCTCGCGCTGGCCTGGGCGCTGCGCCTCCGCGGACGTACCGGGCTGCCCTGGGCGCCGGTGCGCTACCAGGACACGGGCGGGCGCGCGCCGGAGAAGCCACTCGTCGCCCGCCACCTCGGACTGGTGGGCCGGCCGGATTACCTGCTGGAGCTGCACGGGCGCAGCGTGCCGGTGGAGGTCAAGCCCGGCCGCCACGCCGCCGCGCCCTATGAGTCCGACCTGATGCAGCTCGCCGCATATTGCGTGCTCGTGGAGGAGACTACCGGGGTCGCGCCGCCGTACGGGCTGCTGCGCTACGCCGGGCGGACGTTCCGGCTGGACTACACGCCGCGCGTGCGAGAGGAGTTGCTGGCGCTGCTGGAGGAGATGCGTGCCGCCCTGTACGAGCCGGATTGTCCACGCAGCCACGAGGACGCGCACCGCTGCCGGGTGTGCGGGTTCTTCGCGCAGTGTGATGCGGCGCTGGCCGCGGACGAGGGGTGATGCCGGGGGAGCCGAAAGCAGCAGAGGATGCCGCGCCCGCCACGACGCTCACCCGCGCGGCGGTGGCCGAGCGGATCGCGCAGCGGCTCGCCGGCCGCCTCAGCGACGCAGCCCTAGCCGCCTGGGCGTTCGACCGGTTCTATGAGGTCGAGCTTGGCGCGGCCTCACTGGAGACCGGCGCGGAGGATGTGCTGGAGGACGCGCTGGACGCTCTGATGTTCGGCGATGACCCGGCCTTCCGGCTGAGCGAGGAGGAGCTGCGCGCGCTCGCGGCGCGGCTCACCACAACGGGATACGCGACATGAAGATTCGGCAACACCCACGCATGCATCAGATCGCCGTCGGCGATGAGGTCTTCTCCTACCAGCACCACCTGTTCGCACGCGTCGAGGAGGTGTTCCCCGCCGCCGTGTGCGTGAAGGTGGCGATGCTGGCGCTGGACGCACATGTGGAGCTGCGGCTGACCCCACAGCTCTGGCGCGCCGATGACATCGAGAACCTCAGCGTCTGCCGCTACTGCGGCTCGCGGGAGAACCTGCAGCTCGAGTCGGAGACCGGGGTCCCGTTCCGGGTCTGTGGGCGCTGCTGCGTCGTCCCGCCCGAGGAGCATATGCACGAGGCGGGGTTCTGGTGGTAGGGGAGGGTGGTAGGGAGGGCGCAGCCCTCCCTGACTCTCCCCTCACTCAGGGTTGATCTGCGGCCGCGGGAAGACCTGCCCGTACGGCTCGCCCCAGTAGTCCGCCAGGGATTGGCCGTCCACCAGGAAGCGCACCGCGCCGATCGTCTTGAGCGTGGTGAGTGACTCGACCACCGTGCGCACTGCGGCATCGCGGTCGACGGCCCCGGCGAAGTCCTGGGTGAAGTTCACCGTCGCCACGCCGTCCTCCAGCCCCACGCCGAGCAGGCCAGTTCCATCCGGGATCACCCGCCGCACCGCATACTCGTACTCCCCCGGCCCCTCCAGCAGCGCGTAGAGCGTCCCGGCGGCGGTCTCGCGGGTCTTGGGCACCATGCGCATGATGCGCACCGTGTGGCGGCCGTCAGCCATTAGGTAATAAGTGGGCAGAAACTCGGTGGTGCGGTAGTCGAACGGCAGCCCGTCCGGGTTGAGCGGGTTGACCACCGGGCGCCTGATCGGCCCGCCGCCGTCCGGGCCGTAGGGCTGGCCATTGACAAGCAACTGCACCTGCTGGATGGTCGGGAAGTGCGTGAGGGTCATGGCGATCGCGTACGCCCCGCGGTTGTCCCCCTCGCCGCTCGGAGGGCGATCGAAGTTCACGAACGCCGTCCCATCGCGGATCGTGATCCCGAGCAACCGCACATCTGGCAGGATCAGCCGCTCCAGCCCCGCCCGGGGGCCGGCGATCAGTTCGCGGATGGCCGCCTCGGCCACCTTCTTGTCCTCCACCCGCACCCGGCGCTGCACCGGCACGTAGAGCGAGCCGGTGGGGTCCGCGAAGTATAGCCAGAGCACCTCCTCGCTCACCGCCGCAGGGGTGGGGGGCGCGGTGGGCGGCGCCGGGGGGCGCGTGGGCGCAGCCGGCGGCCGGGTGGGTGCGCTGGTGGGCACAGCCGGCGGCCGGGTGGGTGCGCTGGTGGGC
>DATMBA010000483.1:0-2885 GCA_035559635.1 Roseiflexaceae bacterium | reverse complement strand
CCCCATCCCCGCGGCGGCGGCGCGCAACCTGGGCGCCGCCGCCGCCACCGGCGAGTACCTGCTGTTCGTGGACGCCGACTGTCTGCTGGAGCCTGACGCGCTCGAGCGCCTGCTCGAGGCCGCGCAGGCCGGCTACGGTGCGCTGGTGGGCGGGGTCCTGCCGGAGCCGCACCCCTACTGGGTGCTCTGCAGCAACCTGATGGCCTTCCCGGAGTACCTGACGCTGGACCGGGCCGGCGAGCGCGGCTCGCTGCCCAGCTTCTGCCTGATGATGCCCCGCCGCATCTGGGAGGTCATCGGCGGCTTCGACGAGAGCTACCACCCCACCTGCGAGGACCTGGATCTCTGCTTTCGCCTGCGGCGGGCCGGTTACCGCCTCGGCTGTGCGCCGTCCGCTGCGGTGCGCCATCGCTCCTCGCGCGCCAGCGCCGGCGCCGTCTGGCGCCAGCACGCCCTCTACGGCAAGGGCTACTACCGTATCCAGCACACCTACAGCGACATCGTCGGCCCGTCGCAGGCCGCGTGGCTCGCCGAGCATCTGCCGCGCCTCGCCGCCGCGCTGTCTGTCCCGATCGCGGTGATCTTCGTCCTGCGCATGTTCGTGCGGCGCCCGCACATGCTGCGCTTCTGGCACGCGCTCCCTGGCCTGATCTGGATCCGCCTTGCCTGGTACGATGGGTTCCGCATGGCCAGCACGCCGGCCCCGCGCCCCGGCGCGGCGGTCTGGAGGGGCACAGCCTCTCCAAACAGATCCATTCCATAAGGGAGTTCCGTGGGGCCCGCCCCGGCGGAGGGACCTGGAGGGGCGCAGCCCCTCCCCACGAATCCAGCCAGGACCGTACTCGGCGGAGACGCCGGCTGCATAAGTCCTGCTAGTGTCAATGAATGTAATGATCTCGAAGTGGGTCGCGGCCTCCCGCGTGCAGAGCCAGGCGTTCGTGCTGCGCATCCGGCAGAGCAGCGTCCGCACCCTGATCGGCGGCGTGGCGGTGTCGGCCATCGGGCAGTTCGCCGCCGGCGTGCTTGGCGTGGTGACGTCGGCGCTGATCGTCCGCCAACTCGGCCCGGAGCGCTACGGCGAGTACACGCTGCTGCTGACCGCGCTGGCCCTGCTCACCGGGGTGCTCGGCTTCGGCCTCGACACCTGGCTGCTCAAGGTGGGCGGGCAGGAGCCGCACACCCTGGCGAACAACCTCTACCAGGTGCTGCTGCTCAAGGTGGCCGGCGCCCTGCTGCTGCTCGTGCTCCTCGCCATCGGCTGGTCAAACCACGTCGTCTACTCGCCAGCCTTCCTGGTGGGCGTGGCCGGCGTCATCCTGAGCAGCTTCGCCCAGACCGGCTACGCCGCGCTGCGCGCCACGCGCCACAACCTGCAGGTGGCGCTCTTCCAGGCGCTCGAGCCGGCGCTGCTCTTCGGCGCGCTGCTGATCACCGACGCCACTAGCCTCACCGTGCTGCTGCTGATGGTGGTGCGCGCCGCCTGCTCGGCGGTGCTGTTCGTGCTGCTGATGCGGCGCGTCTGGGAGTTCTGCGGCCACGCCCGCGGCGGCTTCCGCCCCCTGCCGGTCATCCGCGGCGCCTGGCTGTTCGTCGGTGCGGACGTGCTGGCGAACGTCTACAGCCAGACCACCTTCATCATCCTCGGCGCCACCGCCGGCGCGGCTGCCGTCGGCGCATTCCGGCCGGCGGTGGATCTGCTGACGCTGATCCAGACGGTGCCGAACCTGATGTTCAACGTGGCGCTGCCGCTGCTCAGCGGCGCCGCGCCGCGCGAGTTCAGGAGCCTGCTCAAGGCGATGGCGTTCGGCGCGGCGCTCTACGGCCTATCGGCCTGCGCCGGCATCTGGGTCCTCGGCGACCGTGCGCTGATCGGGATGTACGGCGCACGCTTCCATGCCGCGCTACCCTACCTGCTGACGCTCAGCCTGGTGCCGCTGCTCAAGGCCGGCAGCCTGGTGAGCGCCGCCGTCATGCTGGCGCGCGGCCACATCCACCTGCGGGTGGCCGCCCAATGCCTGGTAGCGGCGGCCAGCGTCGGCGCCGGCTGGCTGCTCATCCCGGCCTTCGGCACGCAGGGGGCGGCGTGGAACCTGCTGGTGATCGAGGTGTTGATCTTCAGCCTGTACGCCGCAGGCGCCGCCACGGCCATCCGCCGCAGCCGCCGATAGCCTGCCGCATTGCTGGCAAAGGGAGGGACCAGGGGAGGGCTTTGCCCTGCAACCTCTCTCACATCGGAGGTGCTGGCGCAGCGCGCTCTATGAACGTTGTCTTGCTGAACAATCACTCGGTGCTCAACGCTGGCGATCACGCCATCCTGCTCGAGACGCTCGACCTGATCGAGCGCGCGTTCCCCGGCGCTCGCGTGGCGCTAGTGTTCAACGACCTCGCCTCGGCGCGGGAGGCGCTGCCCGGCCGCACGTTGCTGGCGTCGCCGCTGAGCCAGGCGGTGCGCCTCACCGCCGGCCGGTACGAGTTCGAGCCGCCGCGCCGCCGTGCCGCGCTGCTGGCCGGCCTGCTGCTGGGCGCGCTCGCCTGGCGGCTCACCGGCCACGTGCCGCCCCTGCCCGCTCCGCAGCGCGCGCTCCTGCGCGAGTTGGCGGCGGCGGACCTGGTGTTGGCGTGCGGCGGCGGCTATATCTATGCGCCCTCCGGCGAGCAGCTGCTCGGCTGGTTCACCTTCATGATCCTTGGCTGCCTGCTGGCGCTGCTGATGGGCCGGCCGCTCGTTCTCCTGCCCCAGTCGATCGGACCACTCCACGGCCTGCGCCAGCACCTGCTCGCCGGCCTCGTCGCGCGCGGCGCGGCGCTCACCCTGGCCCGCGAGCGCATCTCGCTCCAGGTGCTGCGCGCCATCGGCGGCCACCGGCGCGCACTCTGCGCCCCGG
>DATMBA010000482.1:0-3102 GCA_035559635.1 Roseiflexaceae bacterium | reverse complement strand
CGCGACCTGGCCACGGCGCGCGCGGGTCTCCTGGCCGAACTGACCGCCCTGCTCGGCGATGCGGCGTTCGACGGACGAGGAGGAGGGCGCGCACGCGGCCTGGCGCGGCTCGCGCCGCTGGATCGCGCCGCCGCCGACCACTACGTACGTATCGCCGCGGCCCACGGGCGCGTGGCCACGCTTGTGCGGCAGCTGGCGAGCGCCCACGCCGAGGCGCTACGCCTGCTTGGCCCGGAGAGCGGGCGCGCCGCCGAGGAGCAACTGCGCGCCCTGGCGGCCGACTGCGCCGCGCTGGGGCGGATCGTGCGCGGGCGGGCCGCCTTCCTGCCAGATTCGCTCGACCCGGCGCTCGACCGGCTGGCGGAGCTACAGCGCGCGATCACCGCCGCGCTCGGTGGTGTGGCGGTGGACACGCTGCACACCGATGCGGCTGACCGACAGGCCCGTGAACTGCTGCGGGCACGGGTGGCCCAGGCCCGCCGGCTGGAAGCGGCCGGCGCGGCCATTCGAACGGCGCTGCCCTTCCTGCGGGTGCTCGCCCTGGCCGGGGGCGCCGCGGCCACTTATCTGGTGGCCCGGCGGCGCCTGGCGCAACTCCGCCGCCAAGTCGAGGAGATCACTCCGGCGGCGCTCCTGGCGCGCGGGCTGGCGCTGCGACGCCCGCGGGCGGATGGCCGGGGACTGAGGACGGAGGGCCGAGAGACACGGGCACCGCTCCATCGCCTGCGTGCGCTGGCCGCGCCGCTCGCCCGCGCGACACGAGACGCTGAACGGGCGTGGCGCAAGGTGAAGAGCGCGTAGTGCGCTTTCAGCGCAGGGGTGGGGCGTCTGGGTGTGACGAAATGTTGTGCGGGCGCGCCACCACGCCCGGCCCGTGGGGTGCCCGCTGGGCCCGGCGGGCTATCCGGTGCGAAGGCTGCTGGCAGCGCGGCCGCTACCTCGTGCTCTGGCGGCTGGAGCCGGGCGGCGCCTGGCGGATCGAGCGCTATGTGGACATCGCCGAAGAGGCAGCCGCCGATAGCGACGTGCAGCATGGGTGATCGCCGGGAGCGCGCGCATCGTGCGCGCATGCGGGCGAGACACCCGCGCTCGCAGTAGGTAGATGGTTCGATGATGCTGCACGTCGCTGTAAGGGCCTATCCGACTATCTTTGGGAGGAGGCAGGGGAGGGCTTTGCCCTCCCCTGAAACCCCACCCTATTCGGGTAATCCGGATAGGCTCTCAGAGCCAGATATGTTCCATCCTGCCGCCATTCGCTCGCTCGTCGCGCTGCTGCTGCTGGCGCTGCTGCTCCGCATGGAGCTGGCGGCGCTGGTGTGCGCCCTGCTGCTGGTGACGGCCGGTATCGCCTGGCTGTGGCGGCGCTGGGCTGGTGCGCGCCTGGAGTACAGCCGCGCGCTGAGCCAGGAGCGCGCCTTCCCCGGCGACGAGGTGGAGCTGGCGATCCGGCTGGCGAACCGCAAGCCGCTGCCGCTGGTGGGCCTGACGGTGCGCGAGTTGGTGCCAGCCGCCCTCGAGCTCGGCCTCCCCCCGCTTAAGCGCGACGCTGGCGGGCGGCAGGTGCTGGAGCGCAGCACCACCCTCGGCTGGTATGAGGCAGTCACCTGGCGCTACACGCTGCGCTGCCCGGCGCGCGGCGCCTACCGCATCGGCCCGGCCGAGATCGAGCTGGGCGACCCGTTCGGCTTCTACCGCGCCACCCGGCGCGAGCCGCAGCATGCTGCGCTGATCGTCTACCCGCGCCTGCTGCCGCTCGAAGAGTTGGGCCTGCCACCGCATCGGCCGCTCGGCGAACTGGCCGCGCGGCAGTTGGTGCGCGACCCGCTGCGCACCGTGGGCGTGCGCGACTACCACCCGGACGACCCGCTGAAGGATGTGCACTGGCCGGCTACCGCACGCGCTGGCGCGCTGCAGACGCGGGTCTACGAGCCGACGGCCGCGCGCGAGGTGGCGCTCTTCCTGGACCTGGACACCTTCGAGCGCTACTGGGAGGGGATCGATGTGGAGCAGGTGGAGCGGCTGATCAGCGCGGCGGCCACGCTGGCCAAGGCGGGGCTGGAGGAGGGCTACGGCGTCGGGCTGTACGTGAACGGCGCCCCGGCCGAGCACGAGCGCCTGGCACGGCTGCCCCCTGGCCGCAGCCCGGCGCAGCTCGTGCTCATTATGGAGACGCTGGGCCGGCTCACGCCCTACTCGATCACGCCGATGCCGCACCTGCTGCGCCACGCGGCCTCGGACCTGCCGTGGGGCGCGACGGTGCTGCTGCTGAGCGCTACCGCCACCGATGCGACTCGGGCGGCGCTGCTGCGGCTGCGCGAGCGCGGGCGGGCCGTGGCCTGGCTCTACCTGGGCGCCGGCCCCCCGCCCGCGCTGCCGGGAGTGGCGGTGCGGCACGCGCCGCCCACCCAGGATTGGAGAAGGAGGACAGCGGATTGAGGGCGGATGAACAGGTAGCGGAGAGAGCGGGCGTTGGATCTCCATGAGCGCTATCCGCTCCCTATCCGTTAATCCGCTTCCAACCCGCTGTCAGGTGCGTTCCCATGAAATGGTTCTACCTCCTGTTCCTCGCCGCCGCTGAGACCCTCCCGGCTATCCTCGTGCTCACGCTGTTCGGCATGGGGGACGCCTGGCCGCCGCTGCTGGCGGTGGCGCTGGCCGGGGCGGGGGCCGACTGGCTGGCGGGCCGGGCGCTCGCGCCGAGGACGCAGCGCTACGTCCTGCTGGCTGCCGGCACGCTGCTGGCGCTCTGGGCGGCCAAGGGGTTGGCCGGCGGCGGGTACAGCCCGCTCGGCGGCTGGGCCGAGACGGCCGCGCTGGTGCGGCTGGACCACCCGGCGAACGGGCGTGCCTACCTCGGCCTGCTCGGCGTGCTGTACGTCTTCTGGCGCGGCACGAACCTCGCGGCCCACGACAGCTACACGCTGCGGGCCTGGTTCACACGCACCGCCGTGGCCCTCCTGGTCGGCGTGGCGGTCGGCGTGGCCGGGCGCGGCGACCCTTCCCTCGTGGCGCAGGTGGCCGCCGAAGTGCTGGCGTTCTTCGCCGCCGGCCTGGGCGCGCTGGCGCTGGCGGGCGCGCTGGAGGCGGCTGGCCCGCGCGGGT
>DATMBA010000481.1:0-6720 GCA_035559635.1 Roseiflexaceae bacterium | reverse complement strand
GGACGAGACATAACGCGACCTCCTGGCGAGGTTAGGTTAGCTAGCAGTCACAGGGGTGCGGTATGTCGCGGGGGATCGCTGTGGCCGTCTCTATAGAAATAACAGCAGCGGTATCACATTTCGTGCATGTGCCTTCGCGCGCCGCGCCACCCCCCACCTCCCGCGATACTGTTGGCACTGGCGCTGGGTCGGCGTGATGCTTTATAAACGGCCACGAAGGGACCGCCCCGACATGGACTGCACGGTCCACGCTGCGACGCCAGACGGCACCCTCCGCATCGGACGGGGTGTGACGAAACGTCGTGCATGGCGCGGCACCACGCCCGGCCCGTGGGGTGCCCGCTGGGCCCGGCGGGCTATCCTTCACGCAGGCCGCACAGGCGGCCTGCACCCCGGCCCGCGCCGGCGGGCTT
Organism: Roseiflexaceae bacterium; assembly: GCA_035559635.1. GTDB lineage: Bacteria > Chloroflexota > Chloroflexia > Chloroflexales > Roseiflexaceae > CALJIC01. The sequence goes on along the minus strand of DATMBA010000481.1, from coordinate 6,307 downwards.
TGGCAGTGAGAGCCAGCGGGTTGACCCGCCGGGCGTGGTCGGCGCGCAGGAACGTTCGTCATACCCCCATCGGACGGACCCCTTTGCGGCTGCCCGGCGCTTCTGCTATACTGCCTCAAGCAGCGTCCCCGCGCTGGGTCTGGAGATACCGAGAGCACCATGGCCGACCAGAGCCTGATCCGCAACTTTTCGATCATCGCCCACATCGATCACGGTAAGACAACCCTGTCAGACCGGATCCTCGAGGCCACCGGCGCCATCAGCGCGCGTGAGCGGCGCGAGCAACTCCTCGACGCGATGGACCTCGAGAAGGAGCGCGGGATCACGATCAAGGCCAAGGCCGTGCGCATGAGCTATGCCGCGCACGACGGCAGGACATACACTTTTAACCTGATCGACACCCCCGGCCACGTCGACTTCAACTGGGAGGTGGGCCGTGCGCTGGCCGCCTGCGAGGGCGCCATCCTGGTGGTGGACGCCTCGCAGGGCATCGAGGCCCAGACGCTCGCCAACGTCTACCTGGCGCTCGAGCACGACCTGGTGGTCGTCCCGGTGCTCAACAAAATCGACCTGCCCGGCGCCGACCCGGACCACGTCGCGCAGGACATCGAGAGCGTCCTTGGCCTGCCCGCCGAGGACGTGCTGCGCGTCTCGGCCAAGCAGGGCCTGGGCGTGGACGAGTTGCTCGAGGCGATCGTCCGCCGCATCCCGCCGCCCCACGGCCTGCACGACCGGCCGCTGCGCGCGCTGGTGTTCGACAGCCACTACGACGCCTACAAGGGCGTGATCGCCTATGTGCGCGTGGTGGATGGCGCGATTCGCGCGGGGGAGCGCATCCGCCTGATGGGCACCGGCACCGAGGCCGACGCACTCGAGATCGGCGCCTTCCGCCCCACCATGACCCCGCTCGAGAGCCTGGAGACCGGCGAGGTGGGCTACATCGCCACCGGCCTCAAGCAGATCGGGGATGTGCAGGTGGGGGACACGGTCACGCTCGCCTCCCAACCGGCCGAGCAGGCCCTCCCTGGCTACCGCCCGGCCAAGCCGATGGTCTTCGCCGGCATCTACCCGGTGGAGTCCAACGCCTACCCGGAGTTGCGCGAGGCGCTCGAGAAGCTCAAGCTCAACGACGCCGCGCTCTCCTTCGAACCGGAGAAGTCCGCTGCCCTCGGCTTCGGCTTCCGCTGCGGCTTCCTCGGCCTGCTCCACATGGAGATCGTCCGCGAGCGCCTCGAGCGCGAGTACGACCTGGACCTGCTGATCACCGCCCCTTCGGTCGAGTACCAGGTGCTCACCTCCAACGGCGAGATCATCACGGTGGATAACCCGGCCGATATGCCGGACCAGGGCCGCATCGCGGCGATCGAGGAGCCGGTGATGCAGATCACGATCATCACCCCCACCCGCTACATCGGCCAGATCATGGAGCTCGTCACCAGCAAGCGTGGCGTCTTCGAGACGATGGAGCACCTCGACCCGCAGCGGGTGGCGCTCAAGTATCGCATCCCGCTCTCCGAGATCGTGATCGACTTCTACGACCAACTCAAGAGCCGCACCCAGGGCTACGCCTCGCTGGACTACTCCCTGGCCGGCTACCAGGAGGGGGACCTCGTCAAGCTCGATATCCTCGTCAACGGCCAGCCGGTGGACGCGCTCTCCCTGATCGTCCACCGCGAGAGCGCCTACACCCAGGGCCGCCAACTGGTGGAGAAGCTGCGCCGCCTCATCCCGCGCCAGATGTTCGAGGTGCCCATCCAGGCGGCCATCGGCAGCAAGATTATCGCCCGCGAGACGATCCGCGCCATGCGCAAGGATGTGCTCGCCAAGTGCTACGGCGGCGACGTGACCCGCAAGCGCAAGCTGCTCGAGAAGCAGAAAGAGGGCAAGAAGCGCATGAAGATGGTCGGCAACGTCGAGATCCCCCAGGAGGCGTTTATGGCTGTCCTGTCGCTCAACGAAGAATGAATGAGGGGATGCGGGAGATGCCCCCCGCGCTCCCTGAGGGGTGGTTCGGAGAGTCTCAGCCCCTCCGGACCCCGTGCGCGGGGGGCGCAGGCCCCCGCGCACCCTTTGTCTATTTCGCATTTCAAAGGAGACAACGTGCATCTCACCAAGTGGCTCGCAGCCATCCTTACACTGATCACGCTGGTGGCCTGCGGCCCCACGGCACAGACCGTCGCCCGCGTGGACGGCGTGACGCTCACCCGCCAGGCGCTCGACGAGCAGGTGACGCGCATCGAGAAGGGCTTCCAGAGCCAGGGCGCCCAGGGCATGCCCCTCCCCTCCCGTCTCGAGATCGAGCAGGAGGTGGTCAGCCGCTTCATCGACCAGCACCTCACCCTCAGCGTCGCCCGCCAGCGCGGTATCACGGTGAACGACAGCGAGGTGGACGAGCAGATCGCGCAGTTCAACGAGCAGATCCCGCAGGCCACCGGCGGCACTCTTGAGCAGGCGGTGCAAGACCAGCTCGGCTACGCCGGCGTCGCCTCCACCGAGTTCCGCCAGTTCGTCTCCTACTTCGTGGCCCAGCGCAAGCTCGCCGAGAGCCTGGTCTCCGACGCCGACGTGCGCCAGCGGGTCACGGATGAGGTGATGGCGGACACCAGGCGTATGGTGCCGGTCGCCACTGTCGCCCACATCCTCGTCGGCACCGAGGAGGAGGCCCTGAAGGTCATCGAGCGCCTCGACGCTGGCGAGGACTTCGCCGCGCTCGCCAAGGAGCTCTCGCAGGACCCCGGCTCGGCCCAGAACGGCGGTGTCTACGAGAACATCCCCCAGGGCCAGTTCGTCCCGGAGTTCGAGCAGGCCATGTTCGTGGACCTGCAGCCGGGCGAGACCACTAAGACGCCGGTGCAGACCCAGTTCGGCTTCCACGTCATTAAGCTGATCTCCCGCGGCGAGCAGCCGGCGCTAGACCCGGCCCAGGCTCAGCAGACGATCGACCAGCGCGTCGAGCAGGAGATCGGCATGCAGCGCCAGCAGGCGCTCCAGCAGTTGATCGCCGACGAGCGCACCAGGGCCGTGGCCGAGCAGCGTATCGTCGAGCCGACCTACCCGACGCCCACGCCGGCGCCGGAGCAGCCGGCTGAGCCGGCGGCGCCGCAGACTGCCACGCCCGCGCCGTAGCGGTATGACCCGTTGCCAGGCATGCCACCTGTATGCGAGCCATGAGTCATTTGCCGCCAGGCATCACCGTGCTCGGCCTCGGCCCCGGCGACGCGTCGCTCCTCACCCGCGCTGCCTGGGAGGCCCTCGGCGCCGCGCGCACGCTCTACCTGCGCACCGCCCGCCACCCCACAGTGGCCGCGCTGCCGGCGCACCTGGAGCTGCGCTCCTTCGACGCGCTCTACGAGCAGGCCGCGGGCTTCGAGGAGATCTACGACCACATCGCGCAGGAGTTGGTGGCGCGCGCCGCATCCGGCGAGCCGGTGCTCTACGCCGTCCCTGGCCACCCGCTCGTGGCCGAGGCCACCACCCGCCGCCTGTTGGCCCTCGCCAGGGAGCGCGGTGTCGCCACGCGCATCATCCCCGGCCTCAGCTTCGTTGAGCCCACCTGCGAGCTCCTTGGCCTCGACCCGCTCGAGCGCGGGCTGCAGCTCCTCGACGCGCTCGACCTGATACCACCTTTTGGGTTCTCAGTTTTGAGGTCTCAGTTGCCATCCCACGAGGAACCTCAAAACTCAGAACCCCAAACTCAAGCTCCCTCCTGGGCGAGTCTCCACGGCCGCACCTACCACCCGCCGCTCGTCCCCTTCCCGCTCGTCGCCACCCGGCCGGCCCTCGTCTGCCAGGTGTACAGCCGCGCCATCGCCTCGCACGTCAAGCTCTCGCTCATGGAGCGCTACCCCGCCGCCCACCCGGTCACCCTGGTGCGCGCGGCGGGGGTGGTGGGCGCGGAACGCGCCTGGAGCGTGCCGCTCCACGAGTTGGACCGCCAGGAGGACATCGACCACCTTACCAGCCTGTATGCCCCGCCGCTCGAGCCGCTGGCAGACCTGCGCGGCCCCGAGGGGGTGGGCTACGTGGTGGCCCGCCTGCTCGGCCCCGGCGGCTGCCCCTGGGACCGTGAGCAGGACCACCGCTCGCTGCGCGGCGCGCTGCTGGAGGAGGCCCACGAGGCGCTGGAGGCGCTGGACGCCGGCGACGAGGAGGCGCTTGCCGAGGAGTTGGGCGACCTGCTGCTCAACATCCTCATGCATAGCGAGATCGCCCGGCAGTCCGGCGGCTTCACCATCGGCGACGTTTACGAGCATGTGGCCGCCAAGCTCATCCGCCGCCATCCGCACGTCTTTGAGGGGGTTGGGGGATCGGGGCAGGATACCGCCCTATCAACCGGCACAGCACCGCCTTCTCCCAATCCCTCCGCCGGGCAGGTGCTACAGAACTGGGAGCAGATCAAGCGTGGCGAGCGTGCGGCCAGGGGGCAGGCGCCGCGCGGCGCGCTGGAGGGCATTCCGGTGAGCCTGCCGGCCCTGGCCGCCGCGCAGCAACTCATGGCGCGCGCCGCCAGGGCCGGCTTCGACTCGCCGGAGATCGAGCACGCCTGGGAGTTGCTCCACGAGGAGGCTCGCGAGCTGCGCGCGGCCGCCGAGTCCGGCGACGCTGCGCACCTCGAGGCCGAACTGGGCGACCTGCTGCTGGCCGCCGCCAGGCTGGCCTGGAAGCTGGAAGTGGACGCCGAGAGCGCCCTGCGCGCAGCCAACGGCCGCTTCAAGCGCCGCTTCGCCCGGCTCGAGGAGCACAACCTGGGGGAGGGGTAGAGGAGGGCAAAGCCCTGCCCTGAAATCCCACCCGTTGTATTTCCCACGCCAGACATGCCAAAGCCACCCATCGACCTTTACATCGGCGACGTCGTCCAGATGCGTAAGCCGCACCCCTGTGGCGGCGATACCTGGCGTATCGTCCGCCTCGGCGCCGAGATCGGCATCCGCTGCCTCACCTGCGAGCGCAAGGTGCTGCTGCCGCGCGCCACCTTCGAGCGCCGTGTCAGGCGCTTCCTCCAGCGCGGCGCGCCCGGCAACACACCCGAACCGGAAGGAACGGAGGGGGCAACGGAAGGGAGCGGAGGGGACGGAGAGTAATCTGACCTTATAGAAGCCGCCGCAAGCCGCCGGGCGGCCGAGCTCGTATAGGGGGGCAAAGACGCCCGTGCTGCGATCCGCTTATCCGCACCCTATCCGCTGTCCTCCTCCCACTGGCGCGCCCGCCCCAAACGCGGTATCATGTCCCCGTCGCATCGCTCGGGCGGAAGCTGGCATGAAACAGATCTCCCGCATGGCCTGGCTCGCGGCGCTGGCGCTAGCGCTTCTCGCGCTCGCCGCGCACGCATCGGCGGCCCCCGCCGCCCAGGCGCCCGGCGGCCCGCTCTACGCCGTCGAGGCCCAGGGTACCATCACGTCCGTGACGATCGGCCACCTCCGCCGCGCCCTGCAGCTGGCCGAGGCGTCCGACGCGCAGGCGCTGATCATCACTCTGCGCACGGGTGGCGGTGTGCTGCGCGACATCCGGCCCTTCGGCGCGGAGATCGCCCGCGCCCGCGTCCCGGTGGTGGTCTACATCGCCCCGGCCGGCCTGCGCTCCGGCGCGCCCGGCGCCTTCTTCGCCAGCGCCGCCCACGTCAGCGCTCTCGCCCCCGGCGCCAGCTTCGGCAGCCCCTACCCGCTCGCCCAGGTGGACGCCGCGCTCAGCGAACAAACCCGCAACCTGGTGCTCGATAGCGTGGCCGACCAGCTGCGCGGCTGGAACGAGACGCGTGGCCGCAGCGCCGCCTGGGTGGACCGCGCCGTGCGTGAGGGGGTGGTCCTCACCAGCGAGCAAGCTATGGCCGCCACTCCGCCCGCCGTGGACCTGGTGGCCGCCGACCGGGACGAGCTGCTGGTGTTGCTGGAGGGCCGCAGCGTGGCGCTCGCCAACGGCCGCACCGTGCGCCTCAGCACCCTCGGCCAGCAGCCCATCCCCGTCGAGCCGACGCTCGTCGAGAGCCTGCGCCTGGCCCTCTCTGATCCGACGGTGGCCTTCGCGCTGCTGATCCTCGGCGCCATGGCGATCTACCTGGAGCTGGCCTCGCCCGGCATGGGGATCTTCGCCGGGATCGGGCTGGTGCTGCTGGTGGCCGCCGGGGCCGGCCTGGTGGTGCTGCCGCTGCGCTGGTGGGGCGTGGCGCTGCTGCTGCTGGCGCTGGCGCTGATCGGCGCCGAGTTCGTAGTCCACAGCCACGGCGCGCTCACCGTGGCCGGCCTGGCGCTGCTGGTGGTGGGTGCGCTCAACCTGGTGGACCCCGTCCAGGCCCCTGGCGCCGCGGTGGCCC
>DATMBA010000480.1:0-13027 GCA_035559635.1 Roseiflexaceae bacterium | reverse complement strand
GGCGGGCGTGAGGTCGTCGGCCAGGACGACCGCGCCGGCCGGCAGGTGGCCCAAGGCCCGCTGCGCGCCGCGCAGTGCCGCGAGCACCGCCTGACCCACCGAGTCCATATCGCTGGCCCGGTCGCGCAGGTACGGGTCGTCCAGCGCGGCCAGCGCGGCGCGCATCTCCGCCACGGTGGCGGCGAGCGCCGGCTCGATCGCCGAGGGGCCGGCGCGCACCCGGCGGGCCACCTCATCCGCCAGGTAGGGGTCCTCGGCCAGCAGCGATTGGGCATCGAAGATGCCGGCCTCCTCCTCGCGCCCCTCGGCGCGCAGCTGGGCAGCCAGCGCCCGCAGCTCGGATGCGGCCTGTGCCTGGGCGGAGGCGAAGCGCCGCAGCGTGACCTCAGGATCCGCCTCCGCCTGCCCCCACGAGGCGCGCTCGGGGAAGCTGCGCGCGGCGTAGCCGAGGGCGATGCCCGGCGCGCCGCCGACGCCGCGGAGGTGGATCGACATGCGGCTACTCCCCGCCCCGGTGCTGCTCCACCAGCGCCGCCAGGGCGCGAATCGCGTCACGCTCGTCCTCGCCGTCCGCACGGACGCGCACCCGGTGGCCCTGCGCCACGCCGAGCCGCAGCAGGTTATAGAGGCTGACCGGCACCTCGGAACTGTTCGGCTGCGAGAGGTTCTGGATCGTCACCCGGCTCTTGAACGCGCGGGCCGTGCGGTAGAAATCGGCCGCCGGGCGCGCGTGCAGGCCCTGCGGCGACGAAATGATCAGCGTTGCCTCGACCATGCCTCACCAAACTGTGCTGGCGGGCCGGCTGGCGGGCGGGCGCCCTCGGCAGCCGTTCGTCCGGCCCTAGCGATGCACCTTCACCATCTCCCGTGCGCGCAACGCCGCAGCCGCCGTCTCCTCCAGCGTCGCCCCGACCGACGCCTCGACGGCCGCCATGTACGCACCCTCCACCAGCGGCGCATCGCTGATCACCACCGGCAGCCCACCGCTCTCCTCGAGCGCGACCTCGACGCTCATCACCGCGCTGTTGAAATCGACCAGCACCAACACACCGTCGGGGGTCTGTATCTCCCGCAGGCTGGCCCTCACCCGGTCCACGTCGGTTCCCAGCGAGCCATCGGCGGCTCCGCCCACGGCGGCCACTCGCACGGCCCCGCGGGTCACCTCTTCGACGAACTCCTTCACGCCGGCGGCGAGTTGCGCGCTGTGCGCGACGATCAGCAGATTCACCATGATCAAGATGCCTTCCGGCCGGATCCAGTCACATCCGTGACACCTGTTCGCCTCGCGGCAGGCAAGTGGGTGCGGGGCACAGCCCCACACCCTCCCCATCAGGACTCAGCCCAACCGAAGGTCCGCGTCACCGCCTTCTTCCACTGGGCATAGCTGCGCTCGCGCGCGGCCGCGCCGAGCTGCGGCCGCCACACCTTGTCCTCCTGCCAGTTGGCGCGCAGATCGTCCAGGCCGCTCCAGTAGCCCACCGCCAGGCCCGCGGCGTACGCCGCGCCCAGCGCCGTGGTCTCGGTGACTTTGGGGCGGATCACGGGCACACCCAGTGCGTCGCTCTGGAACTGCATCAGCAACTCATTGGCCACCATGCCACCGTCCACCTTGAGGGCGGTGAGCTTCACGCCCGAGTCGCGCTCCATGGCGTCCAGCACCTCGCGCGTCTGCCAGGCGGTGGCCTCGAGCGCGGCGCGCGCGATGTGCCCTTTGGTGACGTAGCGGGTCAGCCCGACGATCACACCGCGTGCGTCGCTGCGCCAGTAAGGCGCGAACAGGCCGGAGAAGGCCGGCACGAAGTAGACGCCGCCGTTGTCCTCCACCATCCGTGCCAGCGCCTCCACCTCGGCGCTGCTGGCGATCAGGCCCAGATTGTCGCGCAGCCACTGCACCAGCGCGCCGGCGATCGCGATCGAGCCCTCCAGCGCGTAGACCGCCGGGGCGTCGCCGAGCTTGTAGGCCAGCGTGGTGAGCATGCCGTTGGTGGAGTGCACGATCTCGCGGCCAGTGTTGAGCAGCATGAAGCAGCCGGTGCCGTAGGTGTTCTTGGCCTCGCCCACCTCGAGGCATGCCTGCCCGAGCAGTGCCGCGTGCTGGTCGCCGAGGTCGCCGGCCACCGGCACGCCTGCCAGCGCCCCGGTGGCCGCGCCGTACACCTCGCTGGAGGAACGGATGGCGGGCAGCATGGCGCGCGGCAGGCCCAGCGCGGCCAGGATCTCATCGTCCCAGTCGAGCGTGCGCAGGTTCATGAGCAGCGTGCGCCCGGCGTTGGTCACGTCCGTCACGTGGGCGCCGCCGCGCGGCCCGCCGGTGAGCTGCCAGATCAGGTAGCTGTCGATAGTGCCGAACAGCGCGTCGCCGGCTTCAGCCGCCTGGCGCAGGCCGGGGACGTGCTGCAGCAGCCAGCGGAGCTTCGGCCCGGAGAAGTAGGTAGCCAGCGGCAGGCCGGTGCGCGGGCGGAAGCGATCCTGCCCGCCTTCGCGCGCCAACTCCTGGCAGATCGCGTCGGTGCGCGTGTCCTGCCAGACCAGCGCATTGTGGTACGGGCGGCCGGTGCGCCGGTCCCACACCACCGTCGTCTCACGCTGGTTGGTGATCCCCACCGCGGCGACGTTCGACGGCGGGCAGCCGGCCTTCTGCAGTGCCGCGCGCACCACGCTCTGCGTTCGCTCCCAGATCTCCTCCGCATCGTGCTCGACCCAGCCGGGGCGCGGGTAGATCTGCTGATGCTCCTTCTGGTCAGCGGCCACGGCGCGCCCGCTGCGGTCGAAGAGGATGCAGCGCGTGCTCGTGGTCCCCTGGTCGATCGCCGCGACGTACGGTGCCATGCTCGCTCCGCTCACCCCACCGATTGCAGATTGCAGATTGAACATTGCAGATTGCTCACTGAAGGCAGTGTGCTCACTGCACGATCTTCAATTGTCCTTCAACCTCGTCCAGGACGTCGATCATCGCCAGCGCGATGTAGTACGCCGAGGTGGCGCCCGGGTCCTGGTGGCCGATGCTGCGCGGCCCGAGGAACTTGGCGCGTCCCTTGGTGGCCTCCATCGGGATCGTGGCGCGCATACCCTCCTCCACGGCCGCCACCGCGCCGCGCGCCGCCGCTCGCAGGTCTGCGCCCTGATCGTATGCCGCGCGCATGGCGGCCACCCCCGGCGCGATCGCATCCACCATCGTCTTCTCGCCGGGCCGCACCCGGCCGCGCGCCAGCACCCCTTCCAGCGCCGCCTCCAGCGCCGCCACCAACTCGGCGCCCTCCAGTGCCCGCCGGCCGCGCAGCAGCGCCCCGGCCCGCATGAACGCCGTGCCGTACAGCGGGCCGGCGGCGCCGCCCACCGTGGCCAGCAGCGTCTTGCCGGCCGAGTCCAGGATAGTGCCCGCATCCTCGTCGTACAGGCCGGGCAGCCTGGCCACCACCGCGCTGAAGCCGCGGTCCAGGTTCGCGCCGTGGTCCGCGTCCCCGATCGGCGCGTCCAGCGCCGTCAGTTCGTCGCGGCGCTCCCTGACCCGCTCCGCCGCGCGCTCGATGAAGCGGATGATATGGTCGGCGGTGATCGGCATCCAAGACCCCATAGTATTGCAGATTGCAGATTGCAGATGGCGCGCAGCACACATTGGCTCAATGCGCATCTTCAATCTCACATCCCCCACCTGAGCGCCGGCGTGCAGACCGGCGCGTCCCACAGCCGGCGCAGCTCGTCGTCCAGCCGGAGCAGCGTCACCGAGCAGCCGGCCATCTCCAGCGAGGTCATGTAGCTGCCCACCAGCGAGCGCCCGATGCTGACGCCAGCGTCGGCGCAGACGCGCGCCAGCTCACGGTAGACCACATACAGCTCCAGCAGCGGCGTGCCGCCCATACCGTTCACGAAGGCCAGCGCCTCATCGCCCGGGCGGAAGGGGAGGTCCTCCAGCACGCCGCGCGCCAGCGCTCCCACGATCGCCGCCGCGCTGTCGATTCGCGCGCGGGCGCGGCCCGGCTCGCCATGGATGCCGATCCCCAGCTCGATCTCGTCCGGCCCTAGCTCGAAGGTCGGCACGCCACGCTCCGGCACGGTGCAACTGGTGAGCGCCACACCCATCGAGCGCCCCTGCGCCGCCACCGTGCGCGCCACCCGCACGCACTCCGCCAGGCTAGCGCCCCCTTCGGCCGCCGCGCCGGCGATCTTCTCGAGCAGCACCGTGGTACCCACCCCGCGGCGGCCGGCCGCCTCGGCGATCGCCACATCGTCCGCCACCAGGACAGTGGCGACCTCGATCCCTTCGGCCTGGGCTAGCTCGGCGGCGATCTCGAAGTTCATCACATCGCCGGCGTAGTTCTTGACAATGTACAGCACCCCCGCGCCGCCGTCCACGGCCCGCGTGGCGGCCAGGATCTGGTCCGGCGTCGGCGAGGTGAAGATCGCGCCAGGGCAGGCGGCATCCAGCATGCCGCGGCCGACGAACCCGGCGTGCAGCGGCTCGTGGCCGCTCCCGCCTCCGGAGACCAGCGCCACCTTGCCGCGCGCCGGCCCCTCGGCGCGCGCCACGAAGTCCGGCCCGAGATGCACCCGCAGCAGATCGCGGTGCGCCAGTGCCATCCCCTCCAGCGCCTCACGCACCACCGCGTCCGGCGCGTTGATCAGCTTCTTCACCCTCGCCTCCGTGGCGGCGCAGCCCCGCGCCCATGCGGGGTCGTGGGGTTCGAACCACTCCACAGGCATTATATCAGTATTTGGATCGCTGAGGCGCTGAGGGGGAACACTGAAGCGCTGAGGGGGCCGCTGAACCACTGAGCTGAGGGGATGGGCCGGCCTCAGCACCCTCAGCCCCTCACTAGGGCTCCGTCAACACCCGCAGGCGACCTACCACGCCCGGCGCATGCACGCCGCAGGCGTTCCCGCAGGGTACGCGCGGGCTATCTTGTGCGAGGGCGCTTGCGCGGCATGATCCAGCCCGCGGCGGCGGGCTTGGCAGGGGATAGCCCGCCGCTTCGGCGGCCGGGCGTGGTGCGAAGCGGAGGACAGCGCCCGCGCCCTCCGCGCCATCCGCGCCCTCAGGGACCTCAGCGCCTCAGCGATTCCCCTTGACAAATCCCGGCGCTGCTGCTACACTCCCGACGTCGCAGGTTAAAGGTTCGTAACCGATGCACATCCGCTTCGCCAAGCAGGGTAAGCAGAGCAAGAAGCCGGCCCGTGGGTCTGGTTGAGCTCGCCTGTCCTGCGCGAAGGGCAAAGGCAGGCCCGCCTCACCAGACCAGGTGAGGCGGGCTTTCTGTTTCAGCGCGCCGAAGGAGCACCCGATGGGGCAGACACTCGCCGAGCAGATCCTCTCGCACGCCGCCGGCCGGCCGGTCCGCGCCGGCGAGAACGTCGTCGTCAATGTTGACCTGGCCATGATGCACGACAGCATCTCGCCGAGTATCATCAAGATCCTGCACGGCGAGTTGGGCGCCGCGCGGGTATGGGACCCGGAGCGCATCGCGGTGGTGGTGGACCACGTGGCGCCGGCCGCCACCATCCAGAACGCCGAGCACCAGGCCAACCTGCGGCGCTGGGTGCGCGAGCAGGGCATCCCCCACTTCTTCGACGTCGGACGCGGCATCTCGCACCCGGTGCTAGTGGAGGAGGGGCTGGCCCGCCCCGGCATGCTGATCGTCGGCAGCGACTCGCACTCCACCGGCTACGGCGCGGTGGGAGCCTTCGGCACCGGCATGGGCTCCACCGACATGGCGCTCGCGCTGGCCACCGGGCGCACCTGGCTGCGCGTGCCGGAGACCACGCGCGTGCTGGCGCAGGGCCGCTTCCAGCCCGGCGTGGGCGCCAAGGACCTCGGGCTGCACGTGGCGCGCACCATCGGGGCGGACGGCGCCACCTACCAGTCCGTCGAGTGGCACGGCGTCGGCTTCCTCGGCGTGGCCGACCGCATGACCCTCGCCACGCTCTCGATCGAAGTGGGCGGCAAGGCGGGCATCGTGCCTCCGACCACTGACCGCCACGCCGTTGGCGTTGGGATGGGCGCCGGCGCTACCGAGAGCGGCCTGTCGTCGCCCCCCGCCTGGTTGTCCGTCGACCCCCAGGCCCGTTATGTCCGCACCGTGGAGGTGGATCTGGCGCGGCTGGAGCCGCAGATCAGCGTGCCGCACTATGTAGACAACGTCGTGAGCCTGGGGGAGCTCGGGCGCGTGGCGGTGGACGTGGTCTACATCGGAACCTGCACCAACGGCCACTACGATCACATGCGCGCCGCGGCCGAGGTGCTGCGCGGGCGGCGGGTGGCGCGGGGCGTGCGGCTGCTGGTGGTGCCGGCCACGAGCGAGGCGCTGCGCCGGGCCAGCGAGGACGGCACGCTGGCCATGCTGCTCCAGAGCGGCGCCGCGATCGGCACCCCCGGTTGCGGCGCCTGTATCGGCCGCCACATGGGCGTGCTGGCGCCGGGCGAGGTCTGCCTCTTCACCGGCAACCGCAACTTCCGCGGCCGCATGGGCTCGCCGGAGGCCAGCATCTACCTGGCCTCGCCGGAGGTCGCGGCCGCCACGGCGCTCACCGGCTACATCACGCACCCGGCGGAGGTCCTCTCCTGACAAGGTGACAAGGTGACAGATCGTGCTTCGTTTCAACTTGTCAATCTGTCAGCGTGTCATCGCGTGAAGGGCCGGCGGCCGGTTCGCCACCGCGAGATCCGTGTGAAAGCCGTGCTACATCAGGAGCGGCAGCGATGAGGGACGGGAACGCGCCCGGGATGCCGCCGGCACCCCTTTCGCGAAGCGATACACACGGCACTGGGGAGGAGCAAGACATTGAGGCTAGAGACGCTGGCGATCCACGCCGGCCAGGACATCGACCCGACGTCGGGCGCGGTGATCCCGCCGATCTATCTGACGACGACCTTCGAGCGCGCCGAGGACGGCTCGTTCCCGCACGGCTATATCTACACCCGCAACGGCAACCCGAACCGCGCCATGCTGGAGACCTGCCTGGCGCGTCTGGAGGGCGGGGCCGAGGCGGCCGCCTTCGGCAGCGGGCTGGCCGCCACCCAGGCCATCCTCCAGTCCCTGCGCCCCGGCGACCACGTGGTGGCCCCCGACGACGCCTACCACGGCGTCACCCGTCTGCTGCGGGAGATCATGGCGCCCTGGGGCCTGGAGCACACCCGCGTGGACATGCGCGACCCGCAGAACGTCCGCGCCGCCATGCGCCCGAACACCCGCCTGGTGTGGGTCGAGACGCCGTCCAACCCGCTGCTGAAGGTGGCCGACATCGCGGCCATCGCGGCCATCGCCCACGACGCCGGCGCGCGCTGCGCGGTGGACAACACCTGGGCCACGCCCGTCCAGCAGCGCCCGCTGGAGCTGGGGGCCGACCTGGTGCTACACTCCACCACCAAGTACCTCGGCGGCCACTCGGATGTGCTGGGCGGCGCGGTGGTGTGCCGCGAGGGCGGCGACGAACTGTTCCAGCGGGTGCGCTTCTTGCAGGCGAACGGCGGCGCGGTACCTTCGCCGTTTGACTGCTGGCTGCTGCTGCGTGGCATGCAGACGCTGGCCTACCGCGTGCGCGCCCACGCCGAGCACGCCGGCCACGTCGCGCGCTTCCTGGCGGACCACCCGGCGATCGAGCGCGTCCACTACCCTGGGCTGGAGAGCCATCCCGGCCACGCCGTGGCGGCCCGCCAGATGCGCGGCTTCGGCGGCATGCTCTCGGTGGAGGTGCGCGGCGGCGAGGCGGCAGCCATGCGGCTCGCGGCGCGCCTGAAGGTCTTCACCCGCGCCACCAGCCTGGGCGGCGTGGAGAGCCTGATCGAGCACCGCGCCTCGGTGGAGGGGCCGGAGAGCACCACGCCCGCCAGCCTACTGCGCATCTCGGTGGGCCTGGAACACCCGGACGACCTGATCGACGATCTCGCCCAGGCGCTATCGTGATTGCAGATTGCAGAGTGTAGATTGCAGGGTGTCGCAGCCCAATCGGCAATCTACCCTCTGCAATGTCAGGAGCCTGTCATGCCCCGAGTTTGGATCTTCGGCCCGAACGTCAACACCGACCAGATCGTCCCCGGGCGCTACGCGCCCTACATGCTCAAGAGCGAGGACGAGCTGCGCAAGTACCCGTTTGTCGAGGCGCGCCCCGAGTTCGCCTCCACCGTCAGGCCGGGCGACCTGATCGTCGCCGGGCCGAACTTCGGCTGTGGCTCATCGCGCGAGTACGCCCCGCTGGCTCTCAAGATGGTGGGCGTCGGCGCGATCATCGCCCCGCTGTTCGCGCGCATCTTCTACCGCAACGCGCTCAACCTCGGTATCCCGTGCTTCGAAGCTGACCTGACGGGGCAGCTCCGGGATGGCCAGGAGGTGGACTTCGACCTGCACAGCGGCCGGCTCACGACTGACGGGCACGTCATCCAGCTCCCGCCCCCGCCCGCCTTCCTGCGCGAGGTATGGGAGGCCGGCGGGATCGTGCCCTACTACAAGCAGCACGGGCGGTTCCCGGGGCAGGAGGCATAAAGGGAGGGCAGGGAGGGCAAAGCCCTCCTGTAACCCACCCGCTTTTCCTCTACGGTGTGCGCGCAGCGCGCGATGGCACCGCCCCGGTACCTCGGCGCGAAATTCGCGCCAGAGAAAGGCGTCAGCATGAGAATATGCGTCATCCCCGGCGACGGCATCGGCCGTGAGGTGCTGCCCGCTGCCGTCGCCGTGCTGCGCGCCACAGGGCTGCCGCTGGCCTTCGAGGAGGCCGAGGCCGGCTGGGCCTGCTTCGAGCGCCACGGTACAGCTCTGCCGGAGGAGACCCTGGCCGCGGCACGCGCGTCCGACGCCGTGCTGTTCGGCGCGGTGGCCTCGCCGAGCCACCCGGTGCCCGGCTACCGCAGCCCGATCGTGGCGCTGCGGCGGGCGCTGGACCTGTACGCGAACATTCGACCAACAACCAGCAACCAGCGACCAACGCTCACTCCTGCTGAATCGGACTCGTCGTTCGCCGGTCGTCGCTCGCCGGTCGTCGATCTGGTCGTGGTGCGCGAGAACACCGAGGGCCTCTACGCCGGCCGCGAGCGGCTGGAGGACGGCGGCGCCACTGCTATCGCCGAGCGGGTGATCACGCGCCGCGCCAGCGAGCGTATCGCGCGGGCGGCGTTCGAGCTGGCGCGGAATCGACGAACGACCAACGACCGGCGATCGGCTTCATTCGGAGACGAACAGCGTTCGTCGCTCGTGGTTCGCCGTTCGTCATCTCCGAAGGTGACCGTGGTGCACAAGGCCAACGTCCTGCGCGAGACCTGCGGCCTGTTCCGCGCCGCCGCCCTCGACGTGGCGAAGGAATACCCGGACGTGACCGTGGAGGAGTTGCTGGTGGACACCTGCGCGCTGCAACTCGTCCAGCGCCCCGAGCGCTTCGACGTGATCGTCACGACGAACCTGTTCGGCGACATCCTTTCCGACGTGGCGTGCGTCTGGGGCGGCGGCCTGGGCCTTGCGGTGTCCGCCAATATCGGCGAGACGCACGCGTTGTTCGAGCCGGTTCACGGCGCCGCGCCGGACATCGCCGGCAGGGGGATCGCCAACCCACTCGCCGCCATTGGCTGCGCCGCGATGCTGTTGGAGCACCTCGCGAATCGCAGGTTGCAGATCGCAGATTGCAGATTGAGCGGCGCCGACTTCAGCGCCTGGGCCGATCGCATCCGTAGGGCCGTGCGCCAGGTGCTGGCCGAGGGGCCGCGCACACCGGATATCGGCGGCACGGCCACCACCGAGGAGGTCACCGGCGCCGTCATCGCCGCGCTGTAGTGCCGGAGGAGGTGACCACACGGTCATTGTCACGCCGCGCTGTGCGTATCCATGTCAATGGTGAGCGCAGCGAACCATCTCATCGCAATGATCAGCACCGCCTTCGCGCGAGATGCTTCACTCCGTTCAGCGTGACACTGACCGCTCGATGTGCTCGCTCTGACCAACCACACATATCAGTGAGGAGGATACGCATGACCGCCAACTGCCCAGAGTGCGACGCCACCATCACCCTGCCCGACGGCACCGTCGAGGGCGAGATCGTCACCTGCCCGGACTGCGCCGCCGAGCTCGAGGTCACCGGCCTGGACCCGCTCACGCTCGCCCTGGCGCCGGAGGTAGGCGAGGACTGGGGGGAGTAGGAGCTAGGGTCTAGCCGCAAACGGCGTTTGCGGCGGCTTGGGGGCGCAGCCCCCCAAAAAATCTTCTCAAAGGTTCTTTTGGCGGGGCTGCGCCCCGCCAAACCTCCCGCTGTGCGGATACGCCCTCGTCTCAGGGAGGGCGTGGCCCTCCCTGAGAGACTATGAGGAACTGAGATGAGAATAGGAGTCCTCTGCTCACGAATCAGGGTCGAAGAGAAGCTGATCTTCGCCGAGCTCGAGCGGCGCGGCGTGACGTACATCAAGATCGACGACGACGAGGTGATCTTCAACCTCAACGAGGGCCGCTACCCCTATGACGTGGTGCTGGAACGCTCCATCCACCACTCGCGCGCGCTCTACGCCCTCAAGGCGCTCAACGACGCCGGCGTGCCGACGGTCAACACCGCCCACGTGGCGGATGTCTGTGGCGATAAGTTCAAGACCACTCAGGCGCTGATCAAGCATGGCATCCCCACGCCGCGCACCCGCATGGCCTTCACGCCCGCCTCCGCGCTGCAGGCGATCGAGGAGCTCGGCTACCCGGTGGTGCTCAAGCCCGCCATCGGCTCCTGGGGCCGCCTGATCGCCAAGGTGAACGACCGCGAGGCGGCCGAGGCGCTGCTGGAGCACAAAGAGATCCTCGGCTCCTACCACCACTCGATCTTTTACATCCAGGAGTACGTGCCCAAGCCCGGCGGCCGCGACATCCGGGCCTTCGTGGTGGGCGACGAGTGTATCTGCGCGATCTACCGCACCAGCGAGCACTGGATCACCAACACCGCCCGCGGCGGCCAGGCCAGCGTGTGCCCGGTCACCCCCGCCCTGGCGGACATCTGCGTCGGCGCGGCCCACGCGGTGGGCGGCGGCGTGGTGGCGATCGATGTGCTGGAGACACACGATGGCCGCCTGCTGGTGAACGAGGTCAATTACACCATGGAGTTCCGCAACAGCATCGCGCCCACTGGCGTGGACATCCCCGCCCGCATCGTGGACTACACCCTGGCCGCGGCGCGTGCGTGACAACTTGTCACCTTGCCAACCTGTCAGCGCGCATGTCACCTTGTCGATCAGGAAATGACGCACATATGAGCAATAGACCCCGCCCCTGGACCGTCCTCGGCCGGGAGACGATCTACACCAGCCCGTGGGTCCGCCTGCACCGCGATGACGTGCGCCTGCCGGACGGCACGGTCATCGCGGGGCATCATGTGGTGGACTTCCCGCGCCCGGCGGTGGCGGTGGTGCCGGTGGGCGGCGACGGGCGGGTTCTCCTGATCGAGCACTACCGCTTCATCACCGATACCTTCGGCTGGGAGTTGCCCGCCGGAGTGGTGGACGCAGGCGAGGATGAGGCCGCCGCAGCCGCGCGCGAGCTGCGCGAGGAGGCCGGGGCGACGGCCGCACGCCTGGAGTACCTCGGCCGCTTCCACCCGATCAACGGCAGCACCAACGGCACCTTCCACGTCTACATCGGCCACGGCGCGGCGCAGGATGGCACGATCGCCGACACGAACGAGGTGCTGGGCGCCGCGTGGTTCGAGCCAGATGTGATCTGGGGCATGCTGGAGCGCAACGAGATCCTCGATGGCCTGTCGCTGACCGGCCTGCTGTGGTACCTCGCGCGCCTCCGGGGCTGAGCGCGGCTCCGCTCCATCCGCTCCGCCTCCGTCGCGCACACTCGGGCAAGCAGGGCCGGGTGGACGGGCGGACCTGAAGACCTGGAGACCTGATACGCTATGCTGAAGGTATCGATTATCGGCGCCAGCGGCTACGTCGGCGGCGAGTTGCTGCGCCTCCTGCTCTTCCACCCCCATGTCCAGGTGGCCCAGGTCACCTCGGAGCGCCTGGCGGGCAAGCCGGTGACGGCCACGCACCCCAACCTGCGCGGCGTGATCGGGGCGCAGCAGGCCCGCAGGACGGGTGAGGCGGCGCAGACGGAAGCTGGCCCTGCGCCCCCCCTGCAGTTCACCAGCCTGAGCCAGCTCCAGCCGTGCGATCTGCTGTTTCTGGCGCTGCCGCACGGCGAGGCCGCCCGCCAGATCGAGCGCTTCGCCGCGCTCGCGCCGAAGATCGTGGACTGCTCGGCCGACTTCCGCCTGCGCGACCCGGCCGCCTACCGGCGCTGGTACAGCGAGGAGCACCCCGCGCCGGAGTGGCTCTCGCGCTTCGTCTACGGCCTGCCCGAGCTGGAGCGCGCGGCGATCCGAACGGCGCAGTACGTGAGCGGCGTGGGCTGCAACGCGACCGCCGCCAACCTGGCGCTGCTGCCACTCGCCCGCGCCGGCCTGATCGACCCGGCGCGCGACGTGGTGGTGGAGGTTAAGGTCGGCTCCTCGGAGGGTGGCGCGCAGGCCAGCGACTCCTCGCACCACCCGGAGCGCTCCGGCGTGGTGCGCTCGTTCGCGCCCGTGGGCCACCGCCACACCGCCGAGATCGAGCAAGGCCTGGGGATCGAGCGCGTCCACCTCTCGATCACCAGCGTCGAGTTGGTGCGCGGCGCACTCGCCACCGCCCACGTCTTTGCCCCTAGTCCGCTCTCCGAGAAGGACCTGTGGCGCGCCTACCGCGCCGCCTATAGCCAGGAGCCCTTCGTGCGCATCGTGCGCGAGAAACAGGGCCCTTACCGCCTGCCCGAACCGAAGATCCTGGCCGGCAGCAACTACGCCGACGTCGGCTTCGCGCTCGACGAGGAGACCCGCCGCGTCGTCAGCATCTGCGCGATCGACAACCTTATGAAGGGTGCCGCCGGCAGCGCCGTGCAGTGTATGAACCTCATGTGCGGCTTCGACGAGATCGCCGGCCTGGAGTTCCCGGGGCTGCACCCGATCTAGGAGCAATACCTTTCAAATACCGGAGGTATGGAGGGCGAAGCCCTCCACCTCCTCCCCCGGTGGGGGTGTGGGGGCGGCGGAG
>DATMBA010000479.1:0-1394 GCA_035559635.1 Roseiflexaceae bacterium | reverse complement strand
CGGGCCGGCGGCATGGCCGCGGGACCGGCGTCCCATGGCCGCGGGCCGGCGGCATGGCCGCGGGACCGGCGTCCCATGGCCGCGGGCCGGCGGCATCGCCGGCACCCATCGCCGGCCTGGTGCTCAGCATCACCCACCTGGGCGCGGCGGTGTTCGGCATGCCGGTCAACTTCGTGCTCAGCTACGTGGTCAGCAAGCTGACGGCCGAGCCGGGAGATCCAGGAGTTGGTGGACCACCTGCGCCACCCGCAGGAGGACGACGAACTGATGACCGATCTGGCGGGCGCGAAGGCGGCCCCGACCGCCGGGCATTAGTGCCTATGCGGATACCCCGGAGCGGATGGGGTTGCAGGGGAGGGCGGCGCCCTCCCCTGAACCATCCCCGAGGTCTTCGGAGCGGCTCTTAGACATGGGTTCGCTGCGCGGCCTCCAGCGTTCCCGTCTGGGGAGGCTCGGAGGGACGAAGCCTCTCCGAAGAAGATTTTCTGTAGGAGCCGTAGGCCCCACACCCCCATGCGCGTGCGCGCGGATCGCTCCCTGCGCGGCCAAACGCTGCTCATACTCCCACACCCCCATGCGCGTGCGCGCGGACGGTGACCGTCCGCGCGCACCTTGCCTTAGACTGAAGGCGATGGGCGGTGGGATATAATTCTCCCATCGCCTATCACCATATGGTGGGAGACGTAATGCATCACTCGCCGGTGGAGACCCTGCCGCTGCTGGCGGCCATCCTGATCGGGGCCAAGCTCGCCGGCCGCCTCAGCCAGCGTCTCGGACTGCCGGCGGTGTTCGGCGAGTTGCTGCTCGGCCTGGCGCTCGGCCCCTCGCTTTTCGGCCTCATCCAGCCAAGCGAGCCGCTCGCGCTGCTGGCCGAGATCGGCGTGATCCTGCTCATGTTCCGCGCGGGCCTGGAGACCGACCTGGTCCAGATGCGCCAGGTGGGGCTGGCGGCCACGTTCATCGCCCTCGGCGGGGTACTGCTGCCGTTCGGCGGCGGCTTCCTGCTGGCGCGCGCCTTCGGCCTGGCAGTGCTGCCGGCGCTGTTCGTGGGCGCGGTGCTCACCGCCACCAGCGTCAGCATCTCGGCCGAGGTGCTGCGCGAGTTGGGCCAGCTGCGCAGCCGCGCCGGCGCCGCCATCCTCGGCGCGGCCGTGATCGACGATGTGCTGGGGGTGGTGGTGCTCTCGCTGGTGCTCGGTCTGGCCGGCGAGGGAGACCCGCTGCTGGCGATCGGCAAGATGGCGCTGTTCTTCCCGCTGGCCTGGCTGGTGGGCGATAAGCTGCTGCCCTGGCTGGTGCGCCTGGAGCACCACGCTGGCGGGCGCGAGGCGGTGCTCGCGATCGCGCTCGGCATCGTGTTGCTCTATGCCTGGGCCGCCGAGACGCTCGGCAGC
>DATMBA010000478.1:0-17892 GCA_035559635.1 Roseiflexaceae bacterium | reverse complement strand
CACCCCGCCCTTCGCCGCCGGGGCCGCCCCTTCGCCCGCCTCGCCTGCCGTGGCGGGGGCGGCGCCTTCCGCCTCCGGGGCGCTGGCCCGCAGGGCCAGCAGCGCATCCAGCCGCGCCCGGATGTCGCGCCGCAGGCCTGCCGTGTCACCATCGGCGCCAGCGAAGCGGGCGGCCTCCGCCAGCAGCGCCGCCACGGCGTCGTCCACTTCATCCAGCAGGCCGACGAACGATGAAGGACCAACGACCAACGACTCCGCGACGGGCGCCTCAGGCTGTTCATCCGCTTCGAGCCGCGCCATGTCCGCCAGGTCGCCAGCGTGATCGGCGGCGCTCTCATCCAACTGGTCGAGCAGCACGGCTTCGTCGGTGGTCGAGCGTTCGCCCGTCGTTCGTCGTTCGTCCGCCAGCGCCGCGAGCTTGCGGAACATCTCGGCGTTCACGAGCGTACGGAAGGGCGTGAGCACCGGCGCCAGGAAGGTCTCGCGCAGCGCCTCCTCCACGCTCGGCACACCGCGGCCGGCCAGATAGGCCGCGATGTTGCGGTAGCGCCCATCCACATCGTGGACCTCACGCCAGTCCAGGAAGACGTGGCACTTGTAGGCCTCCAGCTCCACGTACAGGCCCATCTCGGCCAACTCACGGCTGTTGCGGATGTACTCCAGGCCGCCGGTGTGGTCGCGGAAGATGGCATAGTCCTCGTGGCCGCCGCGCAGCCCGAGGCCCTCGGCCAGCGAGCGCTGCACCAGCACCTTCTCGTCCCCCTGGCCGGTCTTCACTGCGAAGGCTGCCGAGGTGCGCACCCAGCCGCGGGCGGTGGCGAAGCGGTTGTGGTACACCACCAGCGCGCGCTCGTCGCCGTGGCGGTTCGAGTAAGCGAAGACGTCCTCGTTGACACCGCCCTCGGGGGTGTAGAAGTCGTACAGCAGGAAGTGCTCGACGCCAGCGAACAGGTAGCGCCGATGCATCAGCGGGAAGATCTCGCGCTCGTGGCGCCAGATCAGGTGCACGTCGGGCGTCTCGTCCCAGTAGGCGCGGCGATACTCCATGCCGTACTTCTCGGTGAAGCCCTCCACCTGGCCGTGGCCGAACATCGGCAGGCCGGGCAGCGTCACCATCATCGTCGCCACGCCGAAGTACTTGTCGTCCTTGCCGAACTGATCCACCGCGGTGCGCTCGTCGGGGTTGTTCATAAAGTTGACGTAGCGCCGCATGATCTCCGGGTCGAACTCCAGCGTGTTCTTGAGCACCTGGCGGTACTTGGCGTTGTCTTCGTCGCGCAGCATCACCATAAAGGCGCTATTGTAGACGCGGTGCATGCCGAGGGTGCGAACGAAGTAGCCCTCCATGAGCCAGAAGGCCTCGGCGAGCAGCAGCGTATCGGGGGCCTCGGCGGCGCAGCGGTCCACCACCTCGCGCCAGAACTCGTTTGGCATGGCCTGGTCGAACTGCTCGCGGGTCATGCCGTGCTCGGCGCGCGAGGGGATGTCGCCACCCGAGCCGGGCTCAGGGAACCACAGGCGGTGATAATGGCGCTTGGCGAGTGTCATGGCCGCGTCGAAGCGGATGATCGGGAAGTTGCGCGCCACGTGCAGGATGGTCTGGATCACTGCCTCGCGCACCTCGGGGTTGAGGTAGTTGAGCTGGGCGGTATCGTTCCACGGCATGCTGGTGCCATCGTTGCCGTGGTAGATATACTTCTCGCTGCCCGTCCAGCGGTCCACGCGCTTGAACACCACCGCCGCGTCGGTGCGGGTATAGTAGTGGTCCTCGAGGAAGATCCCCACCCGCTCGTCTTCGGAGAGGTCCGGCCCGTTGAAAGTATAGGTGGGGAAGGGGCTGTAGTCCAGGCTGATGAACCAGTCCGGGTGC
Source organism: Roseiflexaceae bacterium (assembly GCA_035559635.1). Taxonomy (GTDB): domain Bacteria; phylum Chloroflexota; class Chloroflexia; order Chloroflexales; family Roseiflexaceae; genus CALJIC01. Next base: position 16,022 of record DATMBA010000478.1, on the reverse strand, counting down.
TGCAGCACCCAGCGGCCGTCGATGCCGACGTGGTTGGGCACCATGTCCGAGGCCAGGCGGATGCCGCGCTGCCAGGCGCGCGCGCGCAGGTCCTGCAGCGCCTCCTCGCCGCCGAGGTCCTGGGCGATGACGTAGTCGTAGAGCGAGTAGGCCGAGGCCACGGCGTCCGGGTTGCCCATGATCTGCTTGATGCGCCTGCTGGCCTTGCTGCGCTCCCACAGGCCGATCAGCCACAGCCCGCTGAAGCCGCTGGCGGCCAGGCGGTCCAGCTCCTCGTCCGGGATCTGGGCCAGGGTGATGATCGGGCGGCGGTACTGGCGGGAGAGCTGGTCGAGCCAGACGAAGGCGTTCTTGGCCAGCAGCACCAGGCGCGGCATCCACTCGCGGTCCGGGGTGAAGCGCTCCGGCTCCGCCTCCAGGTGGCGGAAGTCGGCCAGCGGGATGGAGGCTGCGGTAGCGTCGCCGCCGCCCACGCCGAAGATCGGCCGCTCCTCTTCCTTGATCAGGTCCAGGCTGCTGAGCAGGCGGTAGGGGAAGTTGGGGCCGAGGAGGGCGCCCCAGCGCTCCAGGATGTAGGTGAGCTGGGCCTCGAGCGAGTGCGGGTGGGCCACAGCCGGGGCGCGCAGCAGGTCGATGATGTTCTGGCCGGGGGCCACGCCGGGCGGCGCGGGCTGGCTGGCGAAGAAGGTGTTCAACTCGCGGATCGCCGGCTGATAGGCGGTGTCGTGCTCCAGGCCAGCGTCGTCGAACAGCTCGAGGAAGGGCGCGAAGGCCGGGTTCATATTGGCCAGCCAGAGCATCAGCAACTCTTCGAGCGCCACCTCGCGGTGGGGCGTGCCCTCCGTCGCGCCGGCCAGGTAGGCGTCAAGCTCCTGCTCGCGGCGGTACACCGCCAGCGGCGGGAAGTCGTCGCTGAAGCGGCGCAGCAACGTGGCCACCTGGTCCGTCCCCAGGCGGCCCTCCAGCCAGGCCAGCGCGTCGCGCAGCATGTTGGGGTTGGTCTGGCGGCGGTAGCTCTGGAAGACCCAGTGGGCGATCTCGTCGATCAGGCCCATGGCGCTGATCTGGCTGGCGCGGACGGCCTGCTCGGGGAAGCGGATCAGGTCGCGCCGCGCGTTCATCTTCTGGGCGAAGACGCGGGCGGCGCGGAAGTTGGCGAGGATGGCGTTGCCATTGAACTGGAAGATCGCCTCGTCGAACTGGTAGCGGTCGCGGGCGGTGCGGGAGACGTGGAACTCAAAGGTCGCGCCGGGGATCATCTTTCCTGGCACGCTACGCTCCTCATATTCAGCCTGGCTGTCTGGGGCGCATGATACCACACGCGAGGCGAGCGGATATGCCCTAGTTCATGGCGGCGGACGTCCGCGCAGGGTTTCCGAAGGACTTTAGCCCGCTCGAAAGCGGCACGCGTAGCGCACCAACCGACGCTTCAGCGTACTAGCCCCTCGACCTCAGCGCCAGCAGCAGCAGCTGGGCGCAGGCGTACAGCCCGAACAGCCCCGTGACGATCGCCGGCAGCCACACCGCCGCCAGGGCGAGCGCGCGCTCCAGCGGGCCGGGCCGGTCCGGGCGGAACCCCGGGATGATCTGCTCGCGTGTCGTCCGGATTGCGGCGTAGAGGGGCAGCACGCCCAGCGCCGCGAAGACCACCGCGGCGCCGAGGGCGATCAGGATGCCGAGCCAGAAGAGCGCTGCCACCATCGTACTCCTTACCGAAGCAGGGGTTTCAGCGAGGGCGCAGCCCTCCCTGGCCCTCGCTTTCTCTCGAAGGACATTAGTCGCGCGGCCGCGCCACCGACTCGCGCACCACCAGCTCGGTGGGCAGCAGATAGTGCGTCACGTGCGCGGCGTCGGAGAGGGCCACCACCAGCGCCTCCGCCGCCAGGCGGGCCTTCTCCGCCACCGGCTGGTGCACCGTTGTGAGCGCCGGGCGGACGTAGCGCGCCTCGGGCAGGTCATCGAAGCCGACGATCGAGAGATCGCCCGGCACGGCCAGGCCGGCGTCCCGCGCCGCCTCCAGCACCCCGATCGCCGCGATGTCGCTCATGGCCACCACGGCGGTGGGCCGCCAGCCGGGTTGCCAGAGCTGGTGGAAGGCCACACGCCCGCCCTCGTGGCTGCTGGCCGCCTCCACCAGCCGGATATCCGGGTCGTCGAGCGTGCGGCCGTGGGCGGCGAGCGCTGCGCGGTAGCCCTCCAGTCGGGCGGCGAGCGTGCCGGTGAACTGCTCCTGGCGTGTGTGCCAGGACTCGAGCTCCAGCACGGCGATGCGGCAATGGCCGTAGGAGAGCACGTGCTCCATTGCCGCGCGCGCCCCGCCGCAGTCGTCCACGTTCACGCTCGACACATCCGCGGGCGCCTCGCCGTCCACCATCACGAACGGCACGTGCCGCCGGCGCAGCTGCTGCACCTCGCCACGGTCCACCTCCAGGCCCACCACGATGAAGCCGTCCACCGTCGCGTGTGGGATGGCTTTCAGCATCGACCCCCACAGCGGTGGCACCAGCATGAGCGTCATCCCGACCCGGCCGCATACGCCGCCGACGCCGCGGATGAACTCGGCGTAGAACGGGTTGCACATCGCGGTGGCCAGGTCCTGCGGCAGCAGTAGGCCGAGCGCGTTGGTGCGGCGCGTCGTCATGCTTCGGGCGATCGGGTCGGGGGAGTAACCGAGGCGCTCAGCCACCTCGCGGATATGGCTGACGGTGGCTGGCGCGAGTTGGGCGGGGTCATTGAAGGCGAACGAGACAGCCGTCTTCGAGACGCCGGCCTCCTTCGCGATCTGGGTGATCGTCACCTTTCGCGGCCGCACCGGCTGCGCTGGTTCGGGCTTCCGCTCTGACATCACGCTCACCACGCCGCGAGGCGCGGGCCTCCCATCTGCCCACCTGTACCGGTCCACCTAGTCTAGCACAGGCAGGTATGGGCTGCAACACAGCCGGTCTCGTGGGGTGTGACGAACGTTCCTGCGCGCCGACCACGCCCGGCGCGTGCACGCCGCAGGTGTTCCCGCAGGGTACGCGCGAGCTATCCGCTGTGCAGGCGGCCGGCGCGGCCGGGGTACTCGCTGGACTCCAGCCCGCGGTGGCGGGCTTTGCAGGCGATAGCCCGCCGCGGGGTGCCCGTTGGGCCCGGCCGGGCGTGGTGCGGAGCCAGAGACTGGGTTTGCAGGATATGCTCTAGGCTCACCGCCCCTCAGGCCCGCGAGTGAGCACCCGGTAGCACAGCGCCCCCCCCGGCAGCAGCATCCAGAAGCTGATCAGGCGGAACAGCACCGCGGCCCCGAGCGCCGCCTCGAGCGGGACGCCCTGCGCCGCGAGCGCCACCGTGAGCGCCGCCTCCACCGTGCCGCCGCCCCCCGGCAACAGCGTGAAGACGCTCACCACCAGCGCCAGACCGTAGGCTGCCAGCACCGCCGGCAGCGGCGCCGCGAGGCCCAGGGCTTTCAGGATCGACACCAGCGCCAGGCTGTGGAAGGTGAATACCGTGAGCTGCAGCGCCACCAGTGTCACCATGCGCCGCGGCTGCTCCAGGATCATGCGCCGGCTGGCCAGGATCTCGTCCATCACCTGGCGCACCTGCGCGATGGTCCACACCGGGCCAAAGACGCGGTTCACCAGCCACTTCAGGCGCAGGCTCCAGTCGTGCAGTGTGTCGTCCGGGCGGCTGGCCACATAGACCACCGTGCCGAGCACGCCGATGGCTGCGGCCACGGCGCTGTAGCTGATCGAGGCGCCACTGAGGCCGGTGGTGACCAGCAGGTAGCTCAGGCCGTAGAGGAAGGCCAGGATCACCGCGATATTCCAGCTGATCAACTCCAGCCCGGCCACCACCGTCACGCTGCCCACCGGGAAGCCGCGCCGCCGCAGGCTGGCCACCAGGAAGGCGTAAGCCGCCACACTGCCAGCCGGCACCGCCTGGTTGATCAGGATCGTCACCATGGCCGCGCCGGTGAGCCAGGCGACGCTGGCGGCGTGGCCGAGGGCCCCCAGGACCCGCCCATAGATCTGGCCGGCGCACATGAAGCCAGCGGCCACGCAGGCCAGCGCCAGCGCCAGCCAGGCCGGCCGGGCCTCGCGCGCCAGGCGGATGGCCTCCTCCACCTCCGCCCGGTTGACGTACAGCAGAAGGCCCAGCGCCCCTACCAGGATCAGGCCGGCGATCACGCCCCAGGGGATGCGGCGGGCCGGCTTTGTTGTGTCGCTGTGCATGATCGCCTGAATATGCAGGTCGGAGCGGGGGAGACGAGGGCCCGCGGCCCCCGAAAGAATCGTCACGTTCCTCTTCTCGGAGGGGCGCAGCCCCCTCCAACTCCCCGCTGTGCGGATTCCCTAGCTCACCCAGTCCAGCAGCCGGTACCACGCCCCGGCCAGCGGCAGAAACCATGGATCGCCACGATACAGTCCGAGCGGCGCGCCCGGTAGCGGCCGCTCGAACGGGTGCCCGACCGGCTCGCCAGCCAGCTGTGCGCCGGCCCGCGTGCCCAGGTAGGTGGCCAGCGCCACGCCGTGGCCCGCATAGCCCAGGGCAACATGTATACCATCCACCTGCCCCGTGTGCGGCAGCAGATCGAAGGTGAAGTCCAGCGTCCCGCCCCAGGCGTAGGCCACGCGCGCCTCGCGCAGCTGCGGGAACACGCGCGCCATGTCGCGCCGCAGGATCTCCGCGCTCTCGCGCACCGAGGCGGGCGTCTCGGGCACGAAGCCGGCCCGCCCGCCGAACAGCATGCGCCCGTCGGGGGTGAGACGAAAGTAGTGCAGGAAGTGTTTCGTATCGTAGATCATGCGGCCGCGCGGGATGAGCTCGCCCGCCAGCGCCTCCGGCAGCGGCTCGGTGGCGATGATGTACGACCCCACCGGCACCACGTGGCGCCGCAGCGCGGGGGTGGCCGGGCCGGTGTATCCGGCGGTGGCCACCAGCACGGCGCTGGCGCGTAGCGCCCCGCGCGCGGTGTGGACGCAGAACGCAGTCCCGTCCCGCTCGATGCGTTGCACGGGGGTCTCGGCGGCCAGGTGAGCGCCGGTGCGTGCGGCGGCGTGCGCCAGGCCGGCCAGGTAGCGCGCCGGGTGCAGGCCGGCGCTGGCCTCGTCCACCAGCCCGCCGTAGTAGGCGTCCGAGCCGATCTCCGCGCGCAGCTCAGCGCGTGGCACGAAGCGCGTCGGGTGGCCGAACTCGCGCGCCAGCGCCTCGGCCTCACGCGCCAGCGCCTGCGCGTGGGACGGCTTGCTGGCCACCACCAGGTGCCCGCAGCGCGCGAAGTGGCACTCGATGCGCTCCTCGGCCACGAGCTGCTCCACCGCGTCCACCGCGGCGAGCGAGGCGGCGAACATGCGGCGGGCTGCCTCGCGGCCATAGCGTGCAACAAGCGCGGCGACGCCCAGTTTCAGCCCGGTGAGCACCATGCCGCCGTTGCGCGCGCCGGCGCCCCAGCCGAAGGCGCGCGCCTCCAGCACCGCCACCGAGGCGCCGCGGCGCGCCAGGGCCAGCGCGGCCGCCAGCCCGGTGATCCCGCCGCCCACCACCGCCACGTCGGCCCGCTCCGGCAGCGGGCGCGCCGGGTCCGGGGTGGGGAAGGCCACCCCCTCGCTCCATACCGGCCGCTCGTACAGCTGCATCTGCCGTACCACCCCGCTCCACCGCCATCTGCTGCGCAGTGTAGCCGATCTACGAGATCAGGGCAAGGTGGTCAACGAAGCTGCACACTAGACCCCCATGCGCTGCGCGCATCCCGCCAGTGGAAAGGGGGGATGCAGGGAGGGCTGTGCCCTCCCTGACCCTCCCGGTTCACCGCAGAACCCCAGGAGACGATCCACTGAGGACACAAGGGCATCCACGATCAGCTGCGTCTCGGGCGGGGGCGGGGGGGGTGAGGCGGCAGACCACCACCGCCACCAGGAAGTTCACCGGCATGCCGAAGATCCCGGCCGCCGCGCTGTACAGGAGCTGCGGCAGCGGCACGCCGGTGGCCGAGAGCACCAAGACGCTCTCGGCGAGCGCCAGGCCGCCAGCAGCAGCGCGGCGAGGGCGTGGCGCGGCCCCTCGCGCCCGCCGTGCCGCCGGTCACGCCGGGTCATCACGAGGGTGTAGGCCGCGCAGCGCTCGGGCGGCTCGTCGGCCGCCACCGCGCCGTCCAGCAGGCCCTCCATATAGCCCTCGATGGTGGTGAGCGGGGTGCGCAGCTCGTGCGCCACGTCCGCGATCAGGGCTAAACGGCGCTGCTCAGTGCGGTCGAGCGCCTCGGCCAGCTGGTTGATGCTCTGGCTCAGCTCGGCCAGCTCGTCGTCCGAGCGGATGCGGGTGCGCTCGCGGTAATAGCCCTGCGCCAGGCGGCGGCTCACGGCGGCCAACTCCTGCAGCGGCTCGACGATCCGGCGCGAGGCGAGTCAACCCGCGGGCTATCCGCTACGAAGGCCGCCTGCGCGGCCCGAACGGCAGCCCGCGGAGGCGGGCTTTGCAATAGGTAGCCCGCCGCTTCAGCGGCCGGGCGTGACACGGCGCCACCTACCCGTTTCATATGCCAACATGCATCAGCCCGCGTGCGGTGAGCCGATGCGCATCCCGAGCGCCTCGCCGAGCGCCGCGAAGTGCTCCAGCCAGAGCCGCCAGGCCTCGCCGTCGGACGCCCCGCGGCCGGCGCGCTCGCGCGCCGCGCCGTGCGCCCCCTGGGCCAGTGCGTAGTAGACGTTCTGCGGCGTCCAGAGGTCCACCTCGAACGGCAGCGACTGCGCCAGCAGCACGGTGGCGGCCAGGAGCTGGATGGGGCGCAGCGCCTCCGGGCGAGCGCGCACCCGCTCGGTCAGCCGGTCGATCGTGCGCTGGAAGGACTCGCCCACCGCCGCGCGGTCGAAGGCCACGCCGGTGCGCCGCGCCTCGGCCAGTAGCACCGCGGCGCGCTCCAGGTCCGGGTCCTCCTCGGCCAGCGCGCGCCGCACCGCCGCGCTGAGCGCGAACTCGGCCGCCAGGTGGAACCCGCGCGGCAGCGGTGCCTGCAGGTCGGCCAGGAAGCGCATCAGCGGGGCGTGGCGCTCGTAGAGCTGCCGGTAGGTCTCCTCTACCTCGGCCAGCGTCGGCGCCAAGACCGAGCGCATGATGGCGCGCCGCTCGTCGCGGAAGAGCGAGCGTAGCGAGTAACCGAGCCGGCCGAACTGACGCGTCAGGATGCCGATCACCTCCGCCAGGTCGGCCCGCTCGAACGGCACGCTCACCTCGCGCGCCAGCGCCTGGTAATCGGCGTCGCCGTCCTCGCGCACACCACACACCACGTTGTGGTCGCCGAAGGAGAGCGCGCCGAAGCTGAAGCTGGCGCGCTCATAGGTGACGGTGGAGGTCACCCGCAGGGCGCCGAGCGCCAGCCTGGCCCGCCCGGCGTCCCGGCTGAGGTACTGGCGGCGCTCCACCTCGTAGCTGTAGACGTGCGAGCGCTCGTGGGAGGGCTGGAACAGCGAGGCGATCGCGTAGTGCGCCGCCACATGCGCCAGGTCGACGCGCGCCGGCCGGACGTAGCGCTCGTACACTCGCCGTCCGTCGCCCTGCTCGGGCAGGTTGCTGCGGGCCTCGGCCAGCAACTCCAGAAAGGGCGGCTCCAGGTCGCGGCCGTGCACCTCGGCGGCCAACTGCATCGCGCGCCCGGCGTACTGCAGCACCTGGCGCGCCTCGATGCCGGAGATGTCCTCGAAGAACCAGCCGCAGCTGGTGTACATCAGCATCGCCTGGCGCTGGATCTCCAGCAACTGGAGCACCCGCACCTGCTCGGCTGCGCCCAACTCACGGGCCGCGTGGCGGGCCAGGAAGGCGGCCACGCTCTCCGCCGAGCGGTCCAGCACCACCGCGATGTAGTCGTCCCGCGCCACCCACGGGTCGCGCAGCAGTCGTGCTGCCTCCTGCTCGAAGCAAGGCGCCAGTTCGTCCCGCAGCCAGTCCAGCGCGCGGCGCAGCGGGGTGCGCCAGGCTTGGGACGTGCCGTGGCGACCGCCGCAGCCGCAGTTACCGCGCCAGCGCTCCAGGCCGTGGAAGCAGCTCCAGGCGGTGTCCTCGACGATCTGCACCTCGTGCAGCGGCGGGTGCTTCGCCAGGAACTCGCCGTAGTTGGTGAGCTTCGCCAGGCCGTGCTGCTCGATGTGCCGCAGCGCGTACGCAAGCGCCATGTCCCCGTGGCGGTGGTGATGGCCGTAGCTCTCACCATCGGTGGCGATGTGCGCCAGCTGCGGCCAGCGGCGGGCGGGGCTGAAGCTGCCCGCCAGGCGCCCGGCGAAGTAGTCGCCGCGGTTGAGCAGCCCCTCGAAGGCCACCGCGCGCGCGATCGGCCCGTCGTAGAAGAACAGTGCGATCTGCCGGCCGGAGGGCAGCTTCAGCGCGTAGGCGGTGGAGGGGTCCACGTGCCCACCGCCCACGTCGCGCCACTCGCCGCGCCCGATCTCGCGCACACGGGCGGCCTGGAAGGGCGAGAGCACCGTGAACAGGATGCCGTGCTCCGCCAGCACCTCCAGCGTCTCTAGATCCACCGCCGTCTCCGGCAGCCACATACCCTCCGGCGCCCGCCCGAAGCGGTGCCGGAAGTCGGCGATACCCCAGCGCACCTGCGTGACCTTGTCCCGCAGGTTGGCCAGCGGCATGATCATGTGGTTGTAGCACTGCGCCATGGCCGAACCGTGGCCGGAGAAGCGGCGCCGGCTCTCGGCGTCGGCCTCCAGAATAGCGCGGTAGGTGTCCGGCTCATGGCGCTCCAGCCAGGCGAGGAGGGTGGGGCCGAAGTTGAAGCTGATGCGAGCGTAGTTGTTGGTGATGTGCGCGATATAGCCGTCCGGGTCGAGGATGCGCGAGGCGGCGTTGGGCGCGTAGCACTCGTGCGCCACGCGGGCGTTCCAATCGTGGTAGGGGGCGGCCGAGTCCTGCGGCTCGATCGTCTCCAGCCAGGGGTTCTCACGCGGCGGCTGGTAGAAATGGCCGTGGATGCAGATGTAGCGTTCCATCCTGTGCTCCTTCGCGCGGCACGGGCGCCCCGCGTCGGGCCGCCAGCGGCAAGAGATTTCGGAGTGTACCATAGAGAACCGCGCGGGGCGCCGAAAGGTGCCTGCCGGACGGATACAATTGGATTACAAATGCGTGCATGCGTGCACAGTGCGTACCAGTGGCCCGTCCTTGCGCCTCACGTCACGATCGGGTATCATAGGCGCCGGTGCGTGCCGCGAGCAGGGAGCAGCGCATGCTGGAAGCAGTGTTCACCCCCCGGTCGGTCGCCGTCGTCGGCGCCTCGCCGGACCCGGCACGCCTGGGCCACCGGGTGCTGCGGAATATCCTGGACAACGGCTACGCGGGCCGGGTCTTCCCCATCCACCCCACCGCCCCCTCGGTCCTTGACCTCCCCGCCTACCCGTCGGTAGCTGCCGTGCCCGAGCCGGTGGAACTGGCCGTGATCGTCATTCCCGCCAAGGGGGTGCTGGCCGTGGCGGAGGAGTGCGGGCGCGCGGGCGTCAAGGGGCTGGTGGTGATCAGCGCCGGCTTCAAGGAGGTGGGCGGCGAGGGCCGCGAGCGAGAGCGCCAGTTGGTGGAGGTGGTGCGCCGCTACGGTATGCGCATGGTCGGCCCGAACTGCCTGGGGATCATCGACACCGTCTCGAAGCTCAACGCCTCGTTCGCCGCGCTTATGCCGGAGCCGGGCCAGATCGCCTTCATGTCGCAGTCGGGCGCGATCTGCACCGCCATCCTGGACTGGAGCAAGAGCCAGGGCATCGGCTTCTCGCGCTTCGTCAGCCTGGGCAACAAGGCCGACGTGGACGAGGTGGCGCTCTTGAAGGCCTGGGGCGGCGACGTGCAGAACCGCGTGATCCTGGCCTACCTGGAGGGCATCAGCGACGGGCTGGCATTCATCCAGACGGCGCGCGAGGTCACCAAGCGCACGCCGGTGATCGCCATCAAGAGCGGCACCACCCAGGCCGGCACGCGCGCCATCTCCTCGCACACCGGCTCGCTGGCCGGCTCCGAGCGGGCGTATGAAGCGGCCTTCAACCAGAGCGGCGTGATCCGCGCCGGCTCGATGGAGGAACTGTTCGACTTCGCGCTGGCCTTCGCCTACCAGCCGCCCATCCCCGGCAACCGCATCGCGATCGTCACCAACGCCGGCGGCCCGGGCATCATCGCCACCGACGCCATCGAGCGCAGCGGGCTGCAGCTCGCCGAGTTCACCCGCGAGACGATCGAGCGCCTGCGGGCCGGCCTGCCCCCCACCGCCAGTGTCTTCAACCCGATCGATGTGATCGGCGACGCCACGGCCGACCGTTACGAGGTGGCGCTGGCCGCCGCGCTGGACGACCCGGGGGTGGATGCAGCGCTGGTGCTCTTCACCCCCCAGGCCGGCAGCGAGCCGGAACGGACCGCCGAGGTGATCGCCCGCCTGTCCGCCAACCAGCGCAAGCCAGTGCTGGCCAGCTACATGGGCGAGTACAGCATCGGGCCGGCGCTCGAGCTGCTTAACCGTAACCGCATCCCCAACTACCCGTTCCCCGAGCGCGCCGTGGCCGCGCTGCATGCCATGGAGCGTCACAAGCGCTGGACGGACCGGCGCCTGGGGGACTACGCGCGCTTCGAGGTGGACCAGGAGCGGGTGCGGGCACTGTTCCAGCGGGTGCGCGCGGCCGGGCGCGTCGAACTGGGCGAGGTGGAGGCGCGCGAGGTGATCGAGGCCTACGGCATGCGCCTGCCCAAGTCGCAGCTGGCGCAGTCGCCTGAGGAGGCCGCGGCGATCGCCTCCAAGCTTGGCTTCCCGGTGGTGATGAAGATCTCCTCGCCGGACATCCTGCACAAGAGCGACATCGGCGGCGTGCGGGTGGGCGTGCAGGACGCCACGCAGGCGCGCGACAGCTACGAACTGATCGAGTACCGCGCCCGCAAGCACAGCCCCGGCGCCACGATCTGGGGCGTGCTGGTGCAGGAGCAGGTGCGCCGGGGGCGCGAGATGCTGGTGGGCGTCAGCCGGGACCCGCAATTCGGCCCGCTGGTGGCCGTGGGGCTGGGCGGCATCTACGTCGAGGTGCTTAAGGACATCGCCTTTCGCATCGCGCCGATCACCCGCCAGGTGGCCGCCGAGCAATTGCGCTCGCTGCGCAGCTTCCCGCTGCTCCAGGGCGTGCGCGGCGAGCCCCCGGCGGACATCGCCGCCGCCGAGGAGGTGGTGCTGCGCGTCTCGCAGCTCGTGACCGACTTCCCCGAGATCGTGGAGATGGACATCAACCCGCTGGTGGTCTACAACGAGGGCGAGGGCGCGACCGTGCTGGACGCCCGGATCATCCTGCAAGGCTGACGATTGTAGCTTGAAGATTGTAGCTTGAAGATTGGGCCGGGCAAGGACAATCTGCAAGCTGCAATCCTTAAGCTGCAATCAAGGAGAGGCGCGATGGCAACGCTCTATGTGGCATCCACCGAGACCTTCGTGGGCAAGAGCGCCACCTGTGTGGGCCTGCTGGACCGCGCCCGGCGCGACGGCTTCGACATCGCCTATATGAAGCCGGTCAGCGTCTCGGTCACGCGCACCGAGGACGCCACCTACGACGAGGACGCGCTCTTCATCCGCCAGCACTTCGGCCTGCAGGAGCCGTTGGAGCGCCTCGCGCCCGTGCTCGTCACCCAGAGCATCGTCGAGCAGCGGCTGCGCGGCCAGGCGGTGGACGCCAGCCGCCGCCTGCGCGAGGCCTACATGGCCGTCTCGCGTAACAAGAACTTCGTGGTGCTCGAGGGGGCCAACACCTGGGCCGAAGGCTCGATCGTGGACCTCTCGGCCGACCAGGTCTCCGACATGCTGCAGGCGCCGGTGCTGCTCGTCACCCGCTACCGCTCGCTGCTCTCGCTGGACGCCGCGCTGGCCGTGCAGCGCTACCTGGGCGACCGGCTGCTGGGGGTGCTGCTCAACCAGATCGACGAGCCAAAGCTCGAATACGTTCGCACGCGCGTCGTCCCCTTCCTGGAGCAGCAGGGCATCCCGGTGTTCGCCGCCCTCCCGGCCGACCCGCAGCTGGCCGGGGTGACGGTGGCGGACCTGCAGGAGTTCCTCGGCGGCCAACTGATCGGCAACCCGGCCTGGACGGACCGGCTCGTCGAGCACCTGATGATCGGCGCGATGGGCGCCGAGACGGCGCTCTCGCACTTCCGGCGCCGCGCCAACAAGGCGGTGATCACCGGCGGGGACCGCTCGGACCTGCAGCTGGCCGCGCTGGACACCAGCACCTCGGTGCTAGTGCTCACCGGCAACATCCGCCCGGTGGCGCCGGTGATCGACCGCGCCGAGGAGCGCCAGGTGCCGATCATCCTGGTGGCCGACGACACTGCCACCACCGTGGAGCGCGCCGAGCGTGTTTTCGGCCACATACGCTTCAAGCAACAGGCCAAGATCCAGCGCTTCACCGCCCTGCTGGACGCCGCCTTCGATTTCGCGCGGCTGTACGATGAGCTGGGGCTGGTGCGATCCTGACAGGCCAGGGAGGACGTGGCCCTCCCTGAAACCCTCCCAGCACACCAGGAGATGTGTGCAGAGCTTCCAACGAGGAGAGACGCATGACCACCCTGATAGACACCATCACCGCCCGCGAGGTGCTGGACTCGCGCGGCAACCCCACGGTAGAAGTGGACGTGCTGCTAGAGAGCGGCGACCTGGGGCGGGCGATCGTGCCCTCGGGAGCATCCACCGGCGCGCACGAGGCGATCGAGCTGCGCGACGGAGACAAGGCGCGCTACGGCGGCAAAGGGGTGCTCAAGGCGGTGGAGAATGTCAACACCACCATCGCCGAGGCGCTCGAGGGGCTGGACGCCGCCGACCAGATCGGCATCGACCAGGCGCTGATCGAGTTGGACGGCAGCGAGAACAAGGGCCGGCTGGGCGCCAACGCCATTCTGGCGGTGTCGCTGGCCTGCGCCAAGGCGGCCGCCGCGGCGCTCGGCACGCCGCTCTATCGCTACCTGGGCGGCGTGCACGCCCACGTGCTGCCGGTGCCGATGATGAACATCCTCAACGGCGGCAAGCACGCCGAGAACTCCACCGACTTCCAGGAGTTCATGGTGATGCCGGTTGGCGCGCCCACCTTCCGCGAGGCGCTGCGCTGGGGGGCCGAGATCTACCAGGCGCTCAAGAAGGTCATCCACGACCGCGGCGGCTCCACCAACGTCGGCGACGAGGGCGGCTTCGCCCCTAGCCTGCCCACCAACGAGTCCGCACTGCAGATCATCGTCGAGGCGATCGAGAAGGCCGGCTACCGGCCAGGTGAGCAGGTGATGCTGGCGATGGACCCGGCCTGCAGCGAGATCTACGAGGGCGGCAGGTACCACCTCAAGCGCGAGGGCCGCAGCCTGAGCACGCCGGAGATGGTGGACTACTGGGCGGACATCGCGGCGCGCTACCCGCTGATCTCGCTCGAGGACGGCCTGCACGAGGATGACTGGGAGGGATGGAAGCTGCTGCGCCAGCGTATCGGCGACCGGGTGCAGCTGGTGGGGGATGACTTCCTGGTGACGAACGTTAAGCGCCTGGAGCGGGCCATCCGGGAGAACGCCGCCAACTCGATCCTGATCAAGCTCAACCAGATCGGCAGCCTCAGCGAGACGCTGGCGGCCATCAGCATGGCGCAGCGCGCGGCCTGGACGGCGGTGGTCTCGCACCGCTCGGGCGAGAGCGAGGACGTGACGATCGCCGACCTGGTGGTGGCCACCAACGCCGGCCAGATCAAGACCGGCGCGCCAGCGCGCACGGACCGGGTGGCGAAGTACAACCAGCTGTTGCGCATCGAGGAGGAGCTGGGCGGCGCGGCGAAGTACGCCGGCTGGGGAGCCTTCCGCGTGCGGCGCTAGGGGTGTCAGCGCTAAGCCCCAGGCACGAGGGGCGCTGAGAGCGATGCTCTCAGCGCCCCTCGCGTCTGGCGCCCAGTACCCCTCGCCTAGCTGGCCTGCTGCCCCATCCGCCCGGCCCCGTACTGCTCCCCGAGCCGCCAGAGGATGGCCACCATCAGCAGCCACATGATGAGGTCGCGTGCGCGCTGCAGCACCTCCAACGCGGTGCGCGCCTCGGGGAGCTGCGTGGTGAGTTGCGCCAGCGTGCGGCCCGGCGCAGCGGCAAGCTCGGCCAGGGCCCCGCTCAGGCCCATCTGGGCGCTGAGCATGCCCGCCACCTGCCAGGCCACCGCCACCGACACGCCGATCACCGCCAGCGTCAGCAGATAGACCAGCTTGACGTACCACTCCTTGGGCCGCGGGCGGAGCGGCACCGGGCGGGCCGCGGCGAGCGCGGCGGCCGGCAGCGCGGCGATCGCCAGCAACTGCGCTGTGAGTGCCGGTGGCGGCTCCCAGCGCAGCTCGGCGCGCAGTACGCCCTCCAGCGCGCTTTGGGTGCGCTGGTAAGCAGCGCAGCCCGCGCACCCGGCCAGGTGCCCGGCCAGCGCCGCGTCCATCGTCGTCGGCTCCAGCGCGATCCGCTCGCGCACCTCATCGCAGATCATCATGGCATCACCTCCCGGCCAGGGCCGCGGTGAGGGCGAACGGGTTGGCCGCAGGGTGCCGGCGCTGCCCGGCCCTGGGCTGAACCACGGGGCGCGCCGCTGGCGGCTGCCCCTGCGCCTCCAGCAGCACCGCCAGACGCTCCTTGCCGCGCCGGATGTGGCTCTTGACCGTGTTCAGCGGGATGTCCAGGATCTCGGCGATGTCGGTGTACTTCAGGTCCTCGAAGTAATAGAGCGTCAGCACCAGGCGGTAGTGCTCCTCGAGCTGCGCCAGCGCCCGCCGCACCTCGCCGCTCAGTTCGCGTGAGGCCAGCGCCTGGTCCGGGCTGGCCCAGCGGTCGTCATCCGCCACGCTCGCCAGCGGATCCAGATCGTCCTCCTCGGCGGCCGGCGGCGCCAACGGCACCTGCCTCCCGCGGCGGCGCAATTCATCCCGCCCCAGGTTCACCACCAGCCGGTACAGCCAGGTGGTGAAGCGGCTCTCGTTATTATACTGCGGCAGCGCCCGGAACAGCCGGATGAACGCCTCCTGCGTCAGGTCGGCGGCGTCGTCCGGGTCCTTGAGGACACTCATCGCGATGCTGTAGACATACTGCTGCTGGCTCAGCACGAGCTGGGTCAGCGCCTCCGGGTCGCCGGCCTGCGCCCGACGGATGATCTCAGCAGATGGCTCGGCCACCGTTATGCTCCCTCGCCGCACCGGCCCGCGCTGCGCAGGCCCTCTCGTACGGCCACTACGATACCATACGATCCGCGGGGCGCAAAGGTTGCAGCTTGGGTGCGCCCTGCGGGCACACCCCAAGCGAGGGGTGGATCAAGGAGGGCTACGCCCTCCCTGGCCCTCCCCGTGACAAGCGGAGGGGCAGGGAGCGTGGGACCTCCCTGGCCTCGCTAAGCCTTCCCTGCCAGGGGGTAGCCTGCCCTCCTGTTTCTTGCAGTGCGATCACAGATCGGGCGCCGGGTGCCGAGCGCCGCACAAGGGGTTTGACCTGCGCCGCACGAAAGGTTATAATCGGTTAAGCGATCGATTATACCATGTGGCTCAGCGCAGCACCGTCTGGCTGCATCTGAGGGGCGCCCCTCTGGATCGCCAGCGTGAGGAATCGACGACCACCGCGCCGGCGTGGGGAGCGTATGCGCGTACTGGTAGTAGATGACAACCGCGACATCCTGGACCTGATCCAGCGCGTGCTCGTGACCTACGGCCACGAGGTTGTCACCGCGCGGGACGGGCGCGAGGCGCTCCAGCAGGAGAGCGCCGCCCGCCCGGACGTCGTCCTGCTGGATGTCAACATCCCCTACCTGAACGGCTGGGAAGTCTGCCGGCGGATCAAGGCGCGCCGCAACGTCCCGGTGATGCTGCTCACCGTGCGCGCCGAGCAGACGGACTTCGACCGCAGCCGCGATTCCGGGGCGGATGACCATATCGCCAAGCCCTTCGAGATCGCGGACCTGCTGGCGCGCATCGAGCGCTACACCACCTTCGAGAACGCTAAACGCTAAAGGCTACGAGCCTATCCGGATTACCCGGATAGGGTGGGGTTTCAG
>DATMBA010000477.1:0-2584 GCA_035559635.1 Roseiflexaceae bacterium | reverse complement strand
GCAGCAGCGCCAGCGCCGCCAGCGCCAGCGCCGGCCCATCCGAGCCGCCGCTGCGCGGCAGGCCTGCCGGGGCACCCGCCGGCGCCGCCTCGGTACTGTAGATCTTGAGGTTGTCGAAGTGCATGTGCGGCTCTTCCGCGTCCACGTTGGCGGTGATCAGGCCGATGCCGCCCTTATCATAGGAGGCGTCGCTGAAGGTGACGAGCGTCTCGCCGTTCAGGTAGACGGTGAAGTCGTCCCCCTCGGCGTCCACCCGCAGCTGGTTGACCTCGGCCTGGCGCTTGATCAGCGGTGAGTCCTCGAACGCCACCAGGTCCGTCCACTGCCGGCCGTCCAGCTTGCGCACCGCGTACTGGCCTTTGCGCGGCTCGATCAGCACCGCGTACATGTGGGTGGCGTCGCGCGCGCGGAAGACCAGCCCCTGCGAGACGCTGCCCGTGAAGGCGTCGCTGTTGTCCCAGATGTCGAGCTGGGCGCTGAACTGGCCGTAGCTCTGGTTGGGCAGCAGCGCGAAGCGGACCTCGTTGGGGTTGGAGAGCTTCAGGTGATAGACGCCGGGCGGGTGGAAGCCGCGCGAGTAGTCGGTGGCGTTGACGTTGTCCTCCAGCCCGCTCTTCGTCGCGCTGCTGAAGTCGTCCTCGAAGACCAGCCTGCCCTTCGGGGCGGGCGGCTGGGCGCTCGCCAGGGCCGGAAGAAGCGCCAGCCCGAACGCCACCAACATGGCCACCCGGTATACGGTCTTCATGGCCTCCCCTTTCGACTGACGAAGCACGCGTTCCACTATGTTCCTATCCGGCTCACCCGGAGAGGGTGGGGTTTTCAGGGAGGGTTGCACCCTCCCCGTGCCCCCCGAATTATGCGGCGCACCGTTACGGCGTCAGCGCGCAGCGGAAGCCGATCTCGCGGTTGACGTAGTCCGGCGGAGCGAACTGCCGCAGCGCCCCGCGCGCCTTGCCGTGCGTCTGCGCCCACGACCCGCCGCGGAATACCCGGTCCCCCGCCGCCGCCGGGTCCTCCCGCCCGTCCGACGGATCGTACGGGTAGGGCCGGTAGAGCGTGCTGGTCCACTCCGAGACGTTGCCCGCCATGTCGAAGGTGCCGTTCAACTCGGGGTCGTGCGCGTCCACCGCCGTCGTGTCCCCCTGCCCCGCCTCCTCCGAGTTCAGCCGCACCGGGTCGAACTGGTCGCCGAAGGGCCAGGCGCGCTTCACCCGCTCGGCGCTGTCCCAGCTGGCGGCCTTCTCCCACTCCGCCTCGGTCGGCAGACGCTTGCCTGCCCAGGTGCAGTACTGGTTGGCCTGCTCCCAGCTCACGTGCAGCGCCGGGAAGTTCGCGAACTCCTCCTGCGTCGCGTAGTTCGGGTGCGTCTGCGACGATGGCGGGTCCTGCGGGGTACAGACCCCGTCGCCGACGCACGCAGCATAGGCGGCGTTCGTCACCTCGGTCCGGTCGATGTAGAAGCTGGGCAGGTCCACGACATGCGGCGTCTCGTCGCGGCGGTCGTTGCTGCCCAGCACGAACTCGCCGCCGGGGATGAGCACCATCGCCCCGGCTGGCGTGTCGCGCGCCGGCGGCAGCCCGGCGTCGGGTGGCCGCGGGTCAGCGCTCCAGATCACCAGGTTGTCGAAGTGCATGTGTGGCTTGGCCGCGTCGCCGTTGGCGATCAGCATGCCCAGCATCCCGCTGCGGTAGCTGCCGTCGCTGAAGGTGTCGAGCTGCTGGCCGTTGAGGTAGATGGTGAAGTTCTCACCGGCGGCGTCCAGCCGGATGAGGTTGTGCTCGGCGCCGCGCTTGATCAGCGCGGAGTCCTTCCAGGGGATGATGTCGCTCCAGGCGCCCGTGCCGTCCTGCTTGCGCACCGTGTAGCGGCCACTGCGCGGGTCGAGCAGGAAGGCGTAGAAGTGCGCGGCGTCGCGCACACGGAAGATCACGCCTTGGGCGACGGTGCCGACGAACTCGTCGCTGTTATCCCAGACCTCTAACTGCATACTGAAGTCGCCGACCAGTTGGCGCGGCAGGACCGCCCAACGCGTCTCGCCGGGGGTGGTGGCGAGGAAGTGGTAGACGCCGGGGGGGTGGAAGCCGCGCGAGAACTCGGTGTCCTGCACGCGGTCGTCGAGGCCGGTGCGCTCCCCGCCCGAGTTGAAGTCCTCCTCGAGCGCGATCACGCCGGCCGGCTCCGGGAGCGGCGGCACAGTAGGCGCCTCGGTCGGCTGTGCCGGGGCGGCGGTAGCGCCGGCGATGGTTGGCGCCACGGTCGGCGCGCTTGTCACACCGGGGGCAGTGGTGACGCCGGACGCGGTGGTGGCGCCGGGCGTGGCGGGCGGCGCGGTGGGGGAAGGCGCCGCCCGCCCAGCGGGCCAGAGGCCGGCAGCGTATGTGGCGCCGGCGAGCAACACCAGCAGCGCCACCGCCACCCCCGCGATGATGGGCGCCCGCCCGCCTGGCCTGGGCGCTACGGCACCTGCGGGCGCCGCGGCCTGTGTGGACGCCGCGGCCTGTGCGGGCGCCGCGGCCTCGGCGTGCGTCTGGGCGACCGCAGAGGGCGCGACGGACACGAGCCGGTCCGACTCCGGTGCGGCGG
>DATMBA010000476.1:0-6351 GCA_035559635.1 Roseiflexaceae bacterium | reverse complement strand
GCGCCGCCCCCACGCTGGGGATCCGTCAATGCCCTTCGACTCGCCACCCGCGCGGGATGATAACCTTATTAAGCACCCGGACGAAAGTCACGCCGGGCCTGCTCGAAGTGAGATAGGAGCGAACGGACCCTTTCGTTGGATAGTCAGCGGGAATCAACCGCCACTGGCAGCCGGTTCGTTTCATGTAGCGCAGAGCATTGACGATCGCCCGCAGGTCGATCTCGGTGGGGCGACGAGGCGTGCGGGCGCCGACCACGCCCGGCGGGGCCCAGCGGGCACCCCGCCGCGGGCTGTCTGTTGCCACGCCCGCCGCCGTGGGCTGCCGGCCGCGCAGGCGACCTATGCACAAGCTCGCCCGCCCGTTCACGGGCCGGGCGTGGCCCCGCACCGGCAAGACAGTACGTCACTCCAGCGGCCGGAACGGGCGCAGCGGTGGGCCGCTGTAGTCGGCCTTCGGGCGGATGATCCGGTTGTCGGCCAACTGCTCGCGGATGTGGGCCACCCAGCCTGCAGCGCGGCTGAGCGCGAAGGCCGCCGTGAAGAGATCCAGCGGCAGACCCAAGCTGTAGAGCAGCGGTGCGCTGTAGAACTCGACGTTGGGGTTGAGCTGGCGCTGAACGAAGTGCGGGTGGGTCTGCACCGCGTCGGCCACCGCGTCGGCCACCGCCGGCCATGGCGCGCCGGTCTCCGCCGCGAGCGCGTGGGCGTGGTGGCGCAGGTGGCGCACCCGCGGGTCCTCCACCTTGTAGATGCGGTGGCCGACACCCATCAGCCGCTCGCGCCGCGCCACCAGCGCCTCGACGTAGCCCACGGCGTGCGCCGGCTCGCCGATCGCCAGGAAGGTGCGCATCGCGAGCTCGTTCGCGCCGCCGTGCAGCGGCCCTTTAAGCGTGGCGAGCGCGGCGACGACGGCGGCGTATACGTCGGCGCCGGCGCTGATCGCCACCCGCGCGGCGAAGGTCGAGGCGTTCAGCCCGTGCTCGGCTAGCAGCACCAGGTAGGCGTTCACCGCGCGCTCGGCGGCCGCGCCCGGCGCCCGGCCGTGCAGCATGGCCAGTGTGTCGGCAGCGTGGCTGCGCTGCGGGTCGGATGGTACAGGCGCGAGGCCGGAGCGCGCCCGGTGCCAGGCCATCAGCAGCGCTGGCAGCCGGCCCACGATCCGCAGCCCGATGCGCTCCACGTTCGCCGGGCTGACGTCGGCGGCCCGCTCATCCAGCTGCGCCAGCGCCGACACCAGCGTGCGCAGCGCGTCCATGCCGTGGCCCGCGTTGGGGATGGCACGCACCAGCGCCAGCTCGGCCTCATCCAGCGCGCGCTCGGCGGCCAGGCGCTCGTGGAAGGCGCGCAGCTCGGCCGGGCCGGGCAACTCGCCGTACCAGAGCAGGTAGCAGACCTCCTCGAAGCTGGCCTGCTCCGCCAGGTCGTGGATGTCGTAGCCGGCGTAGCTGAGGTGGCCAGTCGCGCCGTCGATGGCGCTCAGCCGTGTGCTGGTGAGGACCACACCCTCCAGCCCGCGGGTCGGTGTCGCTGCAGTCATGGGTCTCTCCTTTGTTTGGGGCTACACCTCAACCCTCGGGAGGGACTAGGGATGGCTTCATCCCTCACGCTCCCCTTGCCAAACAAGATTGAAGTGGTGCATCCCCAGGTCACTTGACTGAAGCGGGAAGGCACTCACCCCCCCGCCCCGCTCCCGCTGCGGCAGGAGCGGGGGAGACCCGCATCCGAACGCGGTGGACAACCCACTCGACCATCGGTGCTATCCGCCCCCGCCCCCCATGGGGAGCTCTGGAGGGGCTGTGCCCCTCCACTTCGAGGGTTCGCTTCGGGGGCCACAGGCCCGGTACCTCCTGCCGGAGACCCCGACTGCGTACGTCCTTACATTGATGCTACCATGGTACTTGACGAAAGTCAATATAACTTGATATATATTGATGGACAGGCGGAGGAGGGGATGGGACAGACGATCGACGGCGTGGAGTACCTGGACGTGGCGGAGGCCACAGCGCTGCTAGGCGTGAAGAAGGCCACGCTCTACGCCTACGTGAGCCGCGGGGTGCTCTCATCCTACCGCATGGGGGTCGGGCGGGGGCGGCTGTACCGGCGGGCGGAGGTGGAGGCTTTGCGCGCGGTGCGCCCAAGCGCCGCGCCACGGGAGACGCCGCCCGCCGACGACGTGTTCCGCGACGTGCACTTGCCCAATGTGGCAGACTGGGCGCCGGACCATTAGTGGTGCTTCCGGCACGTGTGTTGACACCCACCTGCCGGAAGGGGTGGAGATGAGGGAGGGCTGTGCCCTCCCTCGCCCTCCCCCTTCTTTACAGGGACGTACCGGATGCACCAATGAGCGCAGGCAGCTTGCAATCTGCCACGCCCATTCCCGGCTACCGCGGCCCCTCGATCAGCGCCAGGATCGTCTGGCGCAGGCGCGCCAGGCGAGCGTCCATCCCCTCGGGGCGTAGGAACAGGTCCTCGTGAGCGGCGCTCGTATCCCGGCGCAGTTGGGCGATCGGGTCGCTCTGCGAGTCGGAGGCGCGGCGATAGGCCAGCGCGAGCGAGTCGTCCACCGCGATCAGCGCCTGGTCCACCGCAGCCAAGTCGTTGGCGCGCAGGTCGGCCTCGGCCTCGGCGATCTGAGAGATCGCGCGCGACAGATAGATCGCCGTCCAGAGCCGGTCGTCCTCGGCCTGCAGGGCGGCGATCTCCTGGCTGGTGATCCCCTGTGAGAGGGGCGGCTGCGCGGGCGGCGGGGTAGGCTGCCGGGTGGGCGGCGGCGTGGGCCGCGCCGTGGGCGCTGTGAGCGTCGGCGCCGGCGCCGGCGCAGCCGGGCCGGACAGCGCGGCCTGGATGCCCAGGCTGAGAGCCACAGCGGCGGCGGCGGTGAGCAGGTGCGGCAGCAGCGTCCGCCAGCGCGTTCGCCAGGGCGCGCCCGCCGGGGAGTCCGGGTTGGGCGCGCCAGGCTCCGCGGCGCTCATGGCGGCTACTTCTCGATCTGGGCGGCCAGCAGGATGGCCTGCGCGATCTCACGCATCGACTTGCGGGTGTTCATCGAGAGTTGCTGGATCTTGCGGAACGCCTCCTGCTCCTTGAGGCCCTGCGTGTCCATCAGCACGCCTTTGGCGCGCTCCACCAGCTTGCGCGTCTCGAGCGTCTCCTTCAGATCGGCGATCTCTTGGTCCATCTCGCGGAACTCCGCGTAGCGTGCCAGCGCGATCTCGATGGCCGGAAGCAACTCGGCTTCACGGAAGGGCTTGACGACGTAGCTCACCACGCCCGCCTCGCGCGCCCGCTCCACCAGATCGCGGTCCGAGTAGGCGGTGAGCAGCAGCACCGGCGCGATCTTCTCCTCGGTCAGCACCTTGGCGGCCTGGATGCCGTCCAGCTTCGGCATCTTGATGTCCATCACCACCAGGTCGGGCCGCAACTCGCGGGCCAGGTTGATCACGCTCACGCCGTCGCCAGCCTCGCCCACCACCAGGTAGCCCAGGCCGACCAGCGTCTCCTTGAGGTTCATGCGGATGATCGTCTCGTCGTCGGCGATCACCAAGCGCAACTGCTGAGCCATTGCCGCTCTCCTTGCAGTAGTATGAGCCTCTCCCGATACCCCGGGCAGCGTGACGTCTCGGGGAGGGCTGTGCCCGCCGCTGCCCACCTCCCACGGGTGGAGTCTCAAGGGAGGGCTATGCCCTCCCCTGAGACCTCCCACAGTGGAGTTTCAGAGGAGGCCTTTGCCCTCCCCTGAGACCTCCCGCTGGTATCCGGATAGACCCTAAACGCGCGGGCGCCGCTGGCGGCGGATCTGGCCGGCAGCACGCGCTCACGCGCATGGTGTGCGGTGTGTCTTTCGGGCGCAGTATAGCACGCGCGCCAGGTGCCGTCAAAGCAGGGCTACCTCATGGGTGTGGCGAAACATCGTGCGGGCGCGCTACCATGCCCGGCGCGGGAACGCCTGCGGCATTCCCGCAGGGTACGCGCGGGCTATCTGTTTCGCAGGCCGCCGGCGCGGCCTGATTCAGCCCGTTTCGGCGGGCTTTGCAAGCGATAGCCCGCTGCTTCAGCAGCCGGGCGTGGCACAGCGCCACGTACCCGATTATTTGGTAGAAGTTCAAACGCCGCGGGCTGGAGGCCGCGCCGGCGCAACGGCTCGCCCGCCCGTTCACGGGCCGGGCATGGCGCCGCACCGGCCCGACAGTGCGTCACACCCCCACCTCATCGTCACCGGTGGGGTTCGGCGAGGCGGGCGCCGGCCTGGCCCCTCGCACGTCCACGGCCGTGGACCACTATGCTATAATCGCGCACACGCATTCGCCTGACATCAGCCTGTGGTGATAGCATGCCGCCAGCGATGCCCGCAGACGAGCCAGTCGGCGCCGGACCGGAGTCCTCGCTGACGCCCGCGCCCCCGCCGGCGCGCCCATTCATCAAGTGGGCCGGCGGCAAGGGCCAGCTCATCCCGGAGCTTGCCCGGCGTCTGCCGCGCATCTTCCGGCGCTACCACGAGCCGTTCGTCGGCGGCGGGGCGCTCTTCTTCCACCTCTACGGCGCCGGCCGCCTGCGCCACGGCGCCGTGCTAAGCGACTACAACCGCGAGTTGATCGACTGCTACGAGGTCATCCGGGACGACGTGGAGTCGCTCATCACAGCACTGCGCTGGCACCACCAGCGCCGGCTGGACGGCGAGTACTTCCGCCAGATCCGCAGCTGGGATCGCCAGCCGGACTTCCACAAGCGCAGCGCGATCGAGCGCGCCGCCCGCACGATCTTCCTCAACCGCACCTGCTACAACGGCCTGTACCGCCTCAACCGCAAGGGGCAATTCAACGCCCCCTTCGGCTACTACAGCAACCCGCTGATCTGCGACCCGGAGAACCTGCGCGCCGTGAGCCGGGCGCTGCGCGGGGTGGAGCTGCGGGCCGAGGATTTCGGCGCCGTGCTGGAGCGCGCCGAGCCGGGCGACCTGGTGTATTTCGACCCGCCCTACGTCCCGGTGAGCGCCACGGCCTCGTTCACCCACTACACAGCGCAGACCTTTGGCCCCGAGGACCAGCGCCGCCTTGCACAGGTGGTGGCACAACTCGCCGGGCGCGGCGTGTTCGTCATGCTCAGCAACTCCGCCACCCCGCTCAGCCGCGAGCTGTACGAGCACGACCTGCGGCTCTACACCTCTACCGTGCTCGCCAGCCGCAAGATCAACTGCGACGGCCGCAAGCGCGGGAGTGTGGAGGAATTGATCGTGTGCAGCTATCCGCCTGGGGCTTAAGTGCCTCTCCGGATACCCCGGATAGGGTGGGGCTTCAGGGGAGGGCTTTGCCCTCCCCTGAAACCTCCCCCACGTATTCGATTAGGCTTTACATCGCTTGACCGCTATGGTCATACGTATTCTGATAGCAGACGACCACCCGATCGTCCGCGAGGGGCTGAGCGCCGTGCTGGAGACGCAGCCGGATTTCGCGGTGGCCGGACAGGCCGCCAGCGGCCCCGAGGCGGTGGCATTGGCCGAGCGGCTGCGGCCGGACGTGGTGCTGCTGGACCTGGAGCTGCCGGGGATGGATGGGGTGGCGGCGCTGCGGGAGATGCGGGCGCGGCTGCCGGAGGTGCGGGCGTTGATCTTCACGGCCTTCGACACCGACGAGCGCATCCTGGGCGCGGTGCAGGCCGGGGCGCAGGGCTACCTGCTCAAAGGCGCCCCGCGCGAGGAACTCTTCCAAGCCATCCGCGTGGTGCATAGCGGCGGGTCGCTGCTGCAGCCGGTGGTGGCGGCGCGGCTGATCCGCGCCTTCGGCAGGACTGAGGGCCGAGGACTGAGGACTGAGGCCGGGGGACGCGAGTCCTCAGTCCTCAGTCCTCAGTCCTCGGCCCTGGCGGAGTCCCTGACGGAGCGCGAACTGGAGGTGCTGCAGCTGCTCGCCCGCGGCCGGCAGAACAAAGAGATCGCCGGCGAGTTGTCGATCAGCGAGCGGACGGTCAAGTTCCACGTCTCGGCTATCCTCGCCAAACTGGGCGTGGGGAACCGCACCGAGGCGGTGAGCAAGGCGGCGCAGCTCGGGTTGGTAGAACTCTAAGGCATCTGTGGGGAGGATTCGCCTCCCCACACCCCTCCAATATCGTTCAGGAGGCGGTACTCTAGGCGCTCCTGGGCTTGCGGCCGCGCTGGATGGACGCGGCCGGCGCAGGCTCGGCGCCCGCCGTCTTGCGCGGACGGCCCGGCCGGCGCGCCGGCGGCGCATCGCTGGAGACCGGCGCGGCCGTGACTGGTGCGGGCGCCGCAGCCGCCTGCTCCTCCTCCAGCAGCGCTACTTTGAAGCGCACGACATTCGGGGCGCGTGTGCGTGCGAATGTCAGCCGCAGCGGCGG
>DATMBA010000475.1:0-8288 GCA_035559635.1 Roseiflexaceae bacterium | reverse complement strand
CCCGCCGCGCTCGCTGCGGCCCTTGGGCGTGCCATGCCCTACTGGCAGCGCCACCTGGACGCGGTGGTGCTCACCAGCCCGGACGCGCGGCGCATCCCCGGCCAGGTGGCGGCGCTCGCCCGCTACCGGGCGGCAGTGGCCCTCGCCCCGCCCGCCGCCTCGCGCGCCGCCGCCTTCGCCGAGTGGCGCCGCCTGCTCGCCGAGTGGCGCACCCCCGTCCGCATCGCCCACCCGGGCACCCGCCTGGATATCGGCGGCGCCCGCCTGACCGTGCTGGCCGCCGATGGCGCGGGGGTGCTGTTGCGCCTGGAGCACGGGACCACCTGCGCCGTGCTGGGCCACAGCGCCGGCCCCATCGCGCCCGCGTTCGCCGCCGGCCTGCGCCCTTGCGCCCTGCTGGCCTTCCCCTGGGAGCGCGACCCGCGCGACCCGCTCATCGAGGCGCTGCACCCGCGCCACATCGTCCTCACCGACGGCTACCGCGGCGACGAGCCGGTGGAGCTGACCTACCTGGAGCGGGCTGTTGGGGGCGCGCGGCTCTACCACGAGCGGATCGACGGCACGGTGGAGTGGGTGAGCGACGGGCGGCGCTGCTGGGTTGTTCCGAGCCAGTCGTGAACCTCGAAGCCACGCAGATGTGAAGACACGACGGTTTGAAGGGTATGGAGCAGCAGCGGCGTTGCTCATACCTCGATCGTCTTCCCTTCTTCGTGCCATCGGGCCTTCGTGGTAAGATGGCATCCATGCTGACTCCGACCACCCGGCTGCTCCTGATCGCCGCCGCCGCGCTGCTGCCGCTGCTGGCCCTGGCCGCCTGGCTCTACCGCCGCCTCTACCGTGAGGAGGCCGGCAACACCGCCCGCCGCGTGCTGAAGAACAGCGCCGTCCCCTTCGCCGCCCGCCTAGGCGTCCGTGCGCTGGACCTGGTGTTCGCCGTGATCCTGCTCGGCACGCTGCCCCCCGGCGCGATCGGCCTCTACACCTTCGCCGCCCTGCTGGTGGTGCAGTACTTCGGCACGGTGGCCGAGTTCGGTCTCGGCGTGCTCCTGACGCGCGAGGCCGCGCGCGATACCACCGCCGCGCCGCGGCTGTTCGGCGCCGCCCTGGCGCTGCGCTGGCTGCTCAGCGCCGCCGCCTTCCCGGCGGCGGCGGCGCTGATCGGCGCCTACGCGCTGCTCGCCCGCCTCGGCGCCGGCGAGGCGATCGCGCCGCTCGGCCAGCAGGTGATCTGGGTGCTGTTGCTCACACTCATCCCCGGCGCGTACTCCGGCGCCGTCACCGCGCTCTATAATGCCGCCGAGCGCATGGAGGTCCCCGCGCTTGTCGAGCTCGTCACGGCCGTGCTCAGCCTGCTGGCCCGTGTCGGCGCGCTGCTGCTCGGTCTCGGCATCCTCGGCCTGGCCTGGGCCGCCGTGGCGGTCTCCACCCTCACCGCGCTGATCTACCTGATGCTCCAGTTGCGGCACTTCTTCCCGCCCGCCCTGGCATGGGACCGGGCGCTGATACGCCAGTTGGCGCCGCAGGCGCTCCCGCTCATGCTCAACAACCTGCTCGGCGCGGTCTTCTTCCGCTTCGACACGCTGATCATCAAGGCCTTCGGCGCCGGCCAGGGGGACCGGCTGGTGGCGCAGTACAACGTGGCCTACCAGATCCTCGGCGTGGCGCTGATCGTGCCGCCGATTATCACCTTCGCGGTCTTCCCGCTCCTCGCCCGGCGCGCCGCCGGGGAGCGTGCGGCGCTCGCCGAGGCCCAACGCCGCACGCTGCAGGCGTTGCTGCTGCTGGCCTTCCCGCTCGCCGCCGGCCTGGCCGTCCTCGCACCAGACCTGGTGCGCCTCTTCACCCGCCGCAACGCGGCC
This sequence comes from Roseiflexaceae bacterium, assembly GCA_035559635.1. Taxonomy (GTDB): domain Bacteria; phylum Chloroflexota; class Chloroflexia; order Chloroflexales; family Roseiflexaceae; genus CALJIC01. The sequence continues at coordinate 6,429 of DATMBA010000475.1, read as the reverse complement.
GAGTATCTGCCGCTGGCCGCCGACGTGCTGGCCATCCTGGCCTGGTTCCTGCCGCTCTCGTTCGTCAACGGGCTGCTCCAGTATGTGCTGATCGCCGTCGGCCGGCAGGCGGCCATCACGCGCGCCTTCGCGCTAGGTGCGGCCTTCAATCTGGCGGCGAACCTGGCCGCCATGCCGCTGGCCGCTGGCCTGCTCGGGCAGCCGCAGCTCGGCCTGTACGCCGCCGCGCTGATCACCATCCTGTCCGAGGTGGTGCTGCTGGCCACCTTCCTGCCCCTGCTGCGCCGCGAGGGGCTGGCGCCGCCGCTCCTGGCCCTGGCCTGGCGCCCGGCCGCGGCCGCGCTGCTGATGGGCGCTCTGATGCTCGGCCTGCTGGCCGCCCTCCCCGGCGCCGCCTGGCTCGCGGCCCTCGCCGCGCCGCCCATCTACCTCGCCGCGCTGTCGGCGCTCGGGGCCTTCGGCGCCGAGGAGCGTGCCCTGGCCAGGCGGGTGATCGGATGGGACATTGAAGATTGAAGATTGAAGATTGAAGCGCGGTGCTGCTGTGTAATCTGCAATCTGCGATCGCGCAACAGCGTGGTATACTCCTAGTACGCTGAAGCGTCGGTTGTTGCGCTACGCGCGCCGCTTTCGAGCGGGCTAAAGCCCTTCGGAAACCCTGGACGGACTTCCGCCGCCATGGACTAGCAGGACGTGTCCGCGGGTACAGCGACGTCCCGTGCGACGGCTCGATGATGAGGAGGAAGAACCCTATGGCTGCCGAGCAGGAGAATCCCTTCGCCAACGCCCAGCGGCAGTTCGACATCGCCGCCGAGATGCTGAATCTCGACCCGGGGCTGCGCCAGATCCTGCGCGTGCCGCAGCGCGAGTTGACCATCCGCTTCCCGGTCAAGATGGACGACGGGCGGATCAAGGTCTTCACCGGCTACCGCATCCAGCACAACATCACCCGCGGCCCGGCCAAGGGCGGCATCCGCTACCATCCGGCCGTGACGGTGGACGACGTTCGCGCGCTGGCCATGTGGATGACCTGGAAGTGCGCCACCGTCAACATCCCCTATGGCGGCGCCAAGGGCGCGGTGGTGGTGGACCCCAAGCAACTCTCGATGGGCGAGCTCGAGCGCCTCACCCGCCGCTACACCACCGAGATCAGCATCCTGATCGGCCCGGACAAAGACATCCCGGCGCCGGACATGGGCACCAACCCGCAGATCATGGCCTGGGTGATGGACACCTACTCGATGCACGCCGGCCACACGGTGCCAGCGGTGGTCACCGGCAAGCCGATCAACGTGGGCGGCTCGCAGGGCCGCAACGAGGCCACTGCCCGCGGCCTGGCCTACGTGCTGCGCGAGGCGGTCGAGGCGCTCAGCTTCGATATCGCCGCCTCCCGGGTGGTGATCCAAGGCTGCGGCAACGTTGGCGCCACTATCGCCCGCCTGCTGGACGAGATGGGCGCGACGATCGTCGCCATCAGCGACAGCCGCGGCGGGATCTACCACCGCGCCGGCCTGCCGATCGCCGAGGTGCTGGCCCACAAGGCGCGCTCCGGCAGCGTCACCGGCTTCCCCGAGGCCGACCAGGTGACGAACGCCGAACTGCTCGAGCTGCCGTGTGACATCCTCATCCCGGCCGCGCTGGAGGGGCAGATCACGCCGCGCAACGCCGACCGCATCCAGGCGCGCATCATCGGTGAGGCCGCCAACGGCCCCACCACCCCCGAGGCGGACCGCATCCTGTTCGACCGCGGGGTGTTCATCATTCCGGACATCCTGGCCAACGCCGGGGGCGTCACGGTGAGCTACTTTGAGTGGGTCCAGGGGCTGCAGGAGTTCTTCTGGACCGAGCGCGAGGTCAACGCCCAGCTTGAGCGCGTCATGGCCGGCGCGTTCCAGAACGTGCTGCGCACCGCCCACGAGCGCCACACCGACATGCGTACCGCCGCCTACTTGCTGGCCGTGGATCGCGTCGCCCAATCCACCCGCACCCGCGGCATCTACCCGTAGCTGGCCGCACCACGAAGGCGCGAAGACGCGAGGACACGAAGATTCGGATGGTATCGTGGTTTGCGCCTGGCAGGCCATACGGGGCTGCTGTACAGCGGTGAACGCTGCTCCTTGATCTTCGAACCTGCGCGCCTTTGTGCCTTCGGGTCTTCGTGGTAAAAAGGGGCCGCATTGGACAGGCGTAAACGGCTAGGGGAGTTCGGTGAGGAGGCCGCAGCCGCCCACCTGATCCGCAGCGGCCACCGGCTCCTGGCGCGCCGCTGGCGCTGCGCCCGCGGCGAGATCGACTTGATCACGCGCGATGGGAGGGCGCTGGTGTTCGTGGAGGTGCGCACCCGCCGCGCCGGCGCCCCCGGCCTGGCCGAGGAGTCGGTCGGGCCGGCCAAGCGCGTTCGCTTGGTGGACCTGGCCTACGCCTACCTGAGCGCCACCGGGTCCCAAGAGGAGTCCTGGCGCATCGACGTGGTGGCCGTGGACGTGGACCGCGCCGGGCGCATCACGCGTATCCACCATATCCCGAACGCGGTCGAGGACGTTTCATAAGTGGAAGATCCGCAGGCCGGTCTGATCCGTGCCCGACCTGCGGGTCTTCCGATATATTTCGGCGATGGGCGATGGGCGATAGGCTGGCCTGCCCTCCATCACCTATCGCCTACCACCAAGCGGAGCATCCCATGGCCATCATCCACCCCACCGCCGATGTCTCCCCGGAGGCCGAGATCGGCGCGGGCACGCGCGTCTGGCACGGCGCGCAGATCCGCGAGCGCGCGCGCCTCGGCCGCAACTGCATCGTCGCCAAGAACGTCTACATCGACCTCGACGTCGTGGTTGGGGACAACGTCAAGATCCAGAACAACGCCTCGCTCTACCACGGCCTCACGGTGGAGGACGGCGTCTTCATCGGGCCGCACGCCATCTTCACCAACGACCGCATGCCGCGTGCGGTGAACCCGGACGGCACGCTCAAGGGCGCGAGCGACTGGCAGGTGAGCGAGACGCGCATCCGCGCGGGGGCCTCGATCGGCGCCGGGGCGATCGTCGTCGCCGGGGTCACGGTGGGGCGCTGGGCGCTGTGCGGCGCGGGCGCGGTGGTGACGCGGGACGTGCCGGACCACGCGGTGGTGGTGGGCAGCCCGGCCCGCGTTATCGGCTACGTCAGCGCCGGCGGGGTGCGGTGCGCTACGCAGGAAGAGGCGATACGGCTGACGGAGGCGGAGATCGACCGTTGAAGATTGAAGATTGAGGATGTTCAAGCGAAGCTGTACCGCTGTGATCGATCTCCTCAATGTTCAATCTTCAATGTTCAATCTGGAATTATCAGCCGTTCTTCGGCTCCCACACGTCCGCGAGCACGCAGTCCCACGGGAACTTGAACTCATCGGCCGCGTCGTAGACGTGCGACTGCAGGTTGACGACGATCACCTCCGGCTGGCTGAGCGCCTTCCAGCCGTGCATCACCATGGGGGGGATTTTGATCAGCCGCGGGCGCGTGCTGCCCAGGAAGATCGGGTTCACGTGGCCGAAGGTCGGTGAGCCGGGCCGGATGTCCACCAGCGTCACCTGCAGCTTGCCGCGCGTCACGGTGAACTGGTCGGTGTGCCGGTCGTGCAGGTGCCAGCACTTCACCACGCCGTAATCGGTGGCGCTCTGGTAGACATGCTCGGGGAACACCAGGCCCTCGGACTCGACCCACGGCTTGCTCCACAGCTCGATCACGTCGCCTCGGCCGTCGAGGTGCACCTTCAGATCCTTGACGGTCACCCCTGCGATCGTGGGCGGGCGATACGGCGACTGCACCTGGTAGGGGATGCTCTTCAGCCACTCGACGGTCACGTCCTGGGCGCGCATGGTCCTTCCAATCGGTGTCTCGGCGGGGCGCGCGCGGCGGCCCGCTGCTTGCTGATACGGGGGCAGAACCCGGCCGCCATTATAGCACGCTGCCCCCGCCGCTCCATAAAATCTCCTCAAAGGTTCTTTTGGAGGGGCGCAGCCCCTCCAAACCTCCCGCGTTGCGGATACGCCCTGGAGCGGTGTTTGCGCTTGCGTGGCCGAACACGCCGCGTTATAATGCTAAAGTTGAGTGAAAAACGCAAGATAAGGCAGGGTCGCATGCGCATCTACAACAGCATCACTGAACTGGTGGGCGGCACGCCGCTCGTGCGGCTGAACCGCATGAACGACACGCACGCCACGGTGGTGGCGAAGCTGGAATGGTTCAACCCGGCGGGCAGCGTGAAGGACCGCATCGGGCTGGCGATGATCGAGGCCGCCGAGCGCGAGGGCCGTATCCACCCCGGCGAGACCGTGATCGTCGAGCCGACCAGCGGCAACACCGGCATCGGGCTGGCGTTCGTCGCGGCCGCCAAGGGATATAAGATCATCCTGACCATGCCGGAGACGATGAGCGTGGAGCGGCGCAAGCTGCTGCGCGGCTTCGGCGCGGAGCTGGTGTTGACGCCGGGCGCCGAGGGGATGCGCGGGGCGATCGCACAGGCCGAGGCGATCGCCGCGGAGCTGCCGAACGCCTGGATCCCGCAGCAGTTTAAGAACCCGGCCAACCCTGAGGTCCACCGCCGCACCACGGCTGAGGAGCTGTGGAACGACACCGATGGCCAGATCGACATCCTGATCTCGGGCGTGGGCACCGGCGGCACGCTCACCGGCGTGGCGGAGGTGATCAAGCCGCGCAAGCCGTCCTTCTATGTGGTGGCGGTGGAGCCGGAGGCCTCGCCGGTGCTCTCGGGCGGCAAGCCCGGCCCGCACAAGATCCAGGGCATCGGCGCGGGCTTCGTGCCGGACGTACTCAACACGCAGGCCTACGATGAGGTGATCCGGGTCTCGAACGAGAGCGCCTTCGAGACGGCGCGCCGCATGGCGAAGGAGGAGGGGCTGATGGTGGGCATCAGCTCGGGGGCGGCGGCCTGGGCGGCCTTGCAGGTGGCGCGCCGGCCGGAGAATGCGGGTAAGCTGATCGTCTTCGTCTCGGCCTCCAACGGCGAGCGCTACCTCAGCACGCCGCTCTACAGCGACGAGGTGTAGGGGGCAGGACCGCTGAGGCGCTAAGCCAGGTGAGGGCGCTGCAGGCAGATGTAACGTTATCTGCGCGCTGCAGCGCCCTCACCCATATCAGCGCTTCAGCGATCCCCCACCCCTATACGCCCCCTGCCACATCTGCGAGCGCCACGGGCGCGCCGCGCTCCGCCGAGCGGGCGATCGCTACCAGCGCGCGCACCGCCGCCGCCCCGTCGTCCACCGTAGCGCCGTGCTGCGGTGCACCGCGCAAGATCGTGTCGGCGAAGCTCTCGATCTGCAGCTTGTAGGTGTAGGCGTCCTCTCCCAGCACCCGCTGGTAGCGCCTTTCCCGCGCCGAGAAGCACTCCACATGGCTGGCCTTGTGGTACCAGGGCAGGTGCGCCCGCCCTTGCACACTGCCGCCCTCGCCGAAGACCTGGAAGCCCTCCTCGAAGTCGCCGCGCACCGGGATGATCATGTCCAGGTGGCCCAGGGTGCCGTCCGCGAAGTCCACCGCCACGAACCAGCAGTGGGAGTCGCCGCGCTCGACATAGCGCGCCTGGACGCGCACGATCTCGCCGCCCAGGAAGCGGGCGGTGTCCACCAGGTGGCTGCCGTGGGTGAGCAGAAGGTAGCGGCGCCTGTCGGCCTTCGGGTCGCCCGCCGGCCGCAGGGTGCGCGCGCTGCTGAGCGGCGCCGGCTGCAGGTTATCGGTCATGGTGTAGCGGTAGGCCGAGTCGTAGTACCAGGCTTTGAGCGCCTGCAGCTGGCCGAGCTCCTCGCGCACGAAGCGCCGCGCGAAGGCGATGCCGGGGTCGAAGCGCCGGTTGTTGCCCACCTGCAGCACCAGCCCGGCGCGGCGTACGTCGGCGCGCAGCTCCTCGCACTCCTCCACCGCCACCCCGAGCGGCTTCTCCACCAGCACGTGTCTGCCGGCGGCGAGTGCGCGCCGGGCCAGCGGCACGTGGAATTGGTCCGCCACGGCCACGATCACCGCCTCCACCTGCGGGTCGGCCAGCATCGTGTCGTAGTCGGTGTAGGTCCGCGTGGGTGGGTGGATGGCGGCCACGCGCTCGAGCAGGTCGCCGGCGGTGTCACAGATCGCGTACAGCTCGGCGTTGCGCGCCTTGCGGGTGGCGTCCAGGTGCGCGGCCTGGGCGATCGGCCCGGCCCCTAGCACGCCGATGCGCAGCAGGCGCGCCTCCTTGTGGATCATGGGTGGATCTCCTTCTCTGTGCTTGCAAGCCAAGCGTCTGAGATATGGTAAGGAGGTTTGTCCGGGAGGGCAAGCCCTCCCATAGGGCGTCTGCGTTCTCGCCACGCCCGGCAGCGCCCGGCCGGTGCTGCACGTTTACGAACGACGTGGGCAGCGGGCGCCGTCCCACGCCCGGCGGGTAAACCCGCAGGCTAT
>DATMBA010000474.1:0-6905 GCA_035559635.1 Roseiflexaceae bacterium | reverse complement strand
GTCGCGCGCCGCGCCCGCCACCGGCGCCGCCAGGATGATCCAGACGAAGCCGAACTGGCTGAGCATAATCAGCACTGCCATCAGCACCGCCTCGTGCATGTGGATGCTGCGGCCCACCACGATCGGCGCCAGGAAGGTATTGATCAGCTGCGTGGACACCAGCACGGCCAGCGCCATCCACAGCGCCGCCTCCCACGAGGTGAAGGCCCCCACCCCGCCGGCGGCGATGGTCGCCAGGAACGGCCCGACGTACGGCACCAGCTGGGTGACGCCGGCGATCACGGCCAGCAGCACGGTGTACTGCACGCCGGCCACGCCCGCCAGCGCCAGCGCGGTGAGCACGGCGAACACCAGCGCCGCGGCCACGAGCGCCAACACCAGCTGGCCGCGGATGTAGCCGCTGAAGGTGCGGTCCACGATCCGCACCACGGCCCAGAAGTCCGGCCGCGCCCAGGGCGGCAGCGCGCGGTCCAGCGCCTCCCGCCCGGCATCCTGGTCTCGGATCACGTAGAACAGCCAGAGCGGCACGATCAGGAAGCCGAGCACGAAGCCGAGCAGGTTGAGCACGCTGAAGACCCCGCTCGCCACCACGCTGAGCGCGCCCTGGGCGTAGGTGAGAAAGTTCTCGCGCAGCAGCGCCAGCAGCTCGGCGGCGCGCTCGTCGATCGCCCGCTGGGTCTCGGGCGGCAGCGAGCGCACGAAGCGGTCCAGCTCGTCCAGCGAGCGGCGCGCCTCCTCCACGCTCGGGATCTGGGCGATCAGCGCGGCGATCTGGTTGAGCAGCGGCGGGATGATGGCCGCCACGCCCCCCACCAGCGCCAGCAGCCCCCCGGCGAACACCAGCACCTCGGCCAGCTCGCGCCGCATGCGCCGCCCCAGCCGGTTGACCAGCGGCAACATGAGATAGGCCAGCACCAACCCCAACTGGAAGGGGAGCAGGATGGCCCAGGTGGTCCAGATGAGCCAGCCGAGGGCATACAGCGCGCCTGCCACCAGTAGGGCACGCGCCAGGGCGCCGGGGGTGATGCTCCGCAGGCGCAGGGCCAGCCGCCGCCAGGCCCGGCCGGCGGCCCGCGCCCGCGCCTGGAGCTCCGCGTGGTCGGAGGTATCGGGGGGGTGTGGTGTTGTCATGATGCTGGGCAGGTGGCAGAAGTGCGAGCCTAGCGCCCTTGCGGCGCCAGGGTGCCAGCATACCCGAGATCGCCGCCGGGCGCAAGCGGGGGGTCAGGGAGTAGGTCTCTGTCAACGTCCCCGGCCCCGCACCACGCCCGGCCGGGCCCAGAGGTACCCCGCCGCGGGCTGCAGGCCGCGCAGGCGGCCTTCGGAGGGAGAGCCCGCGCGTACCCGGCGGGAACGCCTGCGGCGTGTACGCGCCGGGCGTGGGACGCCGCCGACGAACGTTGACGGAGCCCTGGAGGGCAGGCGCTCTCTGACCCTCCCGCTTTTCCGCTGGCGTGTGAACCGGGGAGCGCGAGGGGACGCCCCTCGTAGAACCTTCTCATCCGGCCCCGCTGCGCGCAGCGCATAGAAATTCTGTTAAGATAGCCCGGCCGCCCCTCCGGCGCACGGCCGGTGTCCCACACAGGGGCGCCGGCCCCGTGGAACAGTTATTGGACAGGGCTTACGCAGTCGGCGCCCCACGCGGGGGCTCCGGGGGCCGCAGGCCCCCGCAAAACCCCCTCGAGGATTCTTTTGGAGGGGCTATGTCCCGCCAAACCTCCCCGGGGGTGCGAGGGCAGGGCCACCGCGTCCGTCCTGTTATTGGCACGGCTCACGCAGTCGGCGCCCCACGCGGGGGCCGCGGGGGCCGCAGGTCCCCGGCCCCCCCTCGAGGACTCTGTTTGGAAGGGCTCTGCCCCTTCAAACCTCCCCGCGGGGGTGCGGGGGCAGGGCCACCGCGTCCGTCCTGTTATTGGAGGGGCGTTTCCCCCAGGCATCCCTGGGGGCACGGGGGCTGCCCGTACAAGCGATCTGATCGCCAGGAGAAAGAGACGCCCATGTCATTCGACTTCGACCGGATCCCACAGCGACGCGGGACCGGCAGCACCAAGTGGGAGTATTACCCCGAGGATGTGCTGCCGATGTGGGTGGCGGACATGGACTTCGCCTCGCCCGAGCCGGTGCTGCGCGCCCTGCACGAGCGCGTGGACCACGGCTTTTTCGGCTACGAGACCGACCCCACCTGGCTGCCAAAGGATGTCTACGAGCGGGTGGTGGCTACCTGCCGCCCGCCGGTCTACCGGCTGGCCGAGGTGGTCTGCGAGCGTATGGAGCGCCTCTACCGCTGGCGCATCACCCCCGAGGACATCCTGTTCCTGCCCAGCCTGGTGGCCGGCATCAACCTCTCCTGCCGGGCCGTGGGGCAGCCGGGCGAGAGCGTGCTCATGCTCACCCCCACCTACCCACCGTTCCTCAGCGCACCGAAGAACCACCAACTGGCCCTTGACACCTTCGAGCTGACGCTCCTGCAGGGCGAGCGGACGATCGACTACGCGATCGACTTCGACGCGTTCGACGCCGCCTTCCACGGCGGCACGCGCATGTTCCTGCTCTCCAACCCGCACAACCCGGTGGGGAAGGACCACGATGCCGCCACGCTGGCGCGGCTGGCGGAGAGCTGCCTGCGGCACGACGTGGTGATCTGCTCGGACGAGATCCACTGCGAGCTGCTGCTCGGCGAGACGCGGCACGTCCCGCTGGCGGCGATCGCCCCGGAGATCGCCGCCCGCACCATCACGCTGATGTCCCCTAGCAAGACCTTCAACCTGCCCGGCCTGGGCTGTGGCCTGGCGATCGTGACTGACCCGGAGCTGCGCGCCCGCCTCCGGCGCGCCGCCGAGGGGATCGTGCCGCATCCCGGCACGCTGGGGTACGCGGGCGCGCTGGCGGCCTTCAGCGAGGGCGGCGAGTGGCTCGCGGCGCTCCGGCGCTACCTCACCGCCAACCGCGACCTGTACGTCAGCTACATCGTCGAGCGCCTGCCGCAGCTGCGCACCACCGTGCCGGACTCCACCTACCTCGGCTGGATCGACTGCCGCGAGGCCGGCATCGCAGGCAACCCGCAGCGCTTCTTCCTGGAGCAGGCGAAGGTGGCGCTCTCGGACGGCGCCACCTTCGGGCCGGGCGGCGCGGGCTTCGTGCGCCTCAACTTCGGCTGCCCGCGCGCGCTGCTGCTCGAGGGCCTGGAACGTATGCGCGTCGCGCTGGAGCGCTGATCAAAGGGGGAGTTGGAGAGGCGTAGCCCCTCCAACACCTGTCAAATACAGCACGTGCGCGGTGGCCCCGCCCCCGCACCCCCCACGGGGCGGTGGGGCAGGGCGCAGCCCCTCCGAAACAGATGTGAGAAGACTCTGTGTGGGGGCCTACGGCCCCCACACCCCCGGCGGGGCGCCGCACCGCCCCCGCACCCCCACGGGGCGGTGGGGCACCGACCGCGTACGTCCTGTCAACGAGGGATGAAATCCGTCTCCGGCGTGAGCGCTCGCACGAAGGCAGCGATCAGCCGCGCCGCCTGCTCCACATCGCTGAGCTGGATCATCTCGTTGGGCGAGTGCATGTAGCGGTTAGGGATGGAGATCACCCCACTCGCCACGCCGCCGCGCGCCACGTGGATGGCGTCCGCGTCGGTGCCGGTGTAGCGCGGGGTGGCCTGCAGGCTGTAGGGGATACCCTCGCGCTCGGCGGCCTCCAACAGCATCTGGTACACCACCGGGCTATTGGCCGAGCCGCGCGAGAGCACCGGCCCGCCGCCAAGCTTCACGCTGCCGTGCTGGCGCTTCTCGGAGTTGGGGTGGTCGGTGGCGAAGGTCACGTCCACCGCGATCGCCGCCTGCGGGTCGAAGCTGTAGGCCGCGGTGCGCGCCCCGGCGAAGGTGATCTCCTCCTGGCTGGTAGCCACCGCCGCCACCGTGGCGCGCGGGCGGTCCCTGGAGAGCAGGCGGAGCGCCTCGAGCACGGTGAACGCGCCGATGCGGTCGTCGATGCTGCGCGACACCAGCCGACCGTTCGGGAAGTCGTAGACCGGTGCGTCGAGCACGGCGGCGCAGCCCACCCGCACGCGCTCCTCGGCCTCAGCGCGGCTCGCCGCGCCGATGTCGATCCACAGGTCCTCGATCTTGCTGGCCTTCTCGCGCTCGTCCTGCTTCATGATGTGGATCGGTTTCTTGCCGATCACCCCCACCACCTCGCCGTGCCGGCCGAGCAGCCGCACCCGCTGGCCCACCAACACCTGCGCGTCCCAGCCACCCACCGGCGCGAACCACAGGTAACCCTCGTCATCGATGTGGGTCACCATGAGGCCGATCTCGTCGATATGGCCGGCCAGCAGCACGCGCGGCGCGCCGCCCTCCAGCACGGCGTACGAGCTACCGCCCACGTCAGCCCAAGTACGATCCGCGAAGGTGGCGGCCTCCTCGCGCCACACCCTCCCCGCGGCGGCCTCGTCCCCCGAGGGGCCGGGGGTCGCCAGCAGCTTCTTCAGAAAGGCGATGCTACGGTCGTCCATGGGGGAATCCCTTCGTACTCAAGAGAACGAGGAGCAGGAAGGACTTCGCCCCCCTGCAACCCACCCGTTTCCACCAACAGTGTGCGCGGAGCGCAGCGAGCCTAACGCGCCGTCTGCGCGTGCATGTGCTGGCCGGCCAGCGCCGCACGCTGGCGCTCGAACGACTCGCGGGCTCGCGCGAAGTGGGCCGCCGCGTCCCCCATGTGCAGCGCGGCGCGGTTGGCGTGCTCCACGCGGAAGCTGCCATAGAAGGCCAGCATCTCGTCCAACGCCGCGCGCTCCCGCTCCAGGCCGGCCAGGTACTCGGCGTGCGCCAGCGCCAGCGGCGGGGGCGGGCTGAGGGCCTCGAAGGTGCGGTAGGCCGCCTCGACCTGCTCGCGCAGCCGGCGCGCGGCAGAGGCGTGCGTAGTGGAGGAGCCGCCCGGCTGGCTGGTGGCGTTGCGGTAGGACTGCACCGCGTCGCGCAGGTGCGCGCGCGGCGCCTCGATCGCGCTCAGGTAGGCCAGCACGCGCGCATCGCCCGCCGGGGCCAACTCGGCCTGCAGCACCGCCGCCGGCGCGGGGGTGGGTGAGGGTGCTGGTGTGGCGGCGGTGCGCGCCGCAGCCGCCTGCGCCAGCGCCACGTTGCGCTCCACCGCGCCGCGCAGGAACGAGTTGAGCGCCAGGGTCAGCAGCAGCAGCAGCAGCGGCACCAGCCACAGCACCAGGCGGGCGCGGCCCATCGCGCGGTGTGAGCGGCGCCAGTTGACCCACCAAGACTCGCCGTGGTACACGGCGTGGCTCTCGTCCTCCCTGGGCGCGGCGATGCCCCGCAGCAGCGCCGGCAGCGCCAGCAAGCGGCGCCGCCAGCCGGGCAACTCCGGCGCATCCTCGCCAGGCGCGGCCTCCTCCCGCTCGAGCGCGGCCGGCCTGGTGGGCGCGCGCCCGTTCACATGCGCCTGCTCAGGGGTGGGCGCGGCAGCGATCAGCCGGCGCTGCTCCAGCCAGGCCAGCCCCTGCCGCGCGCGCTCGTTGTGCGGGTTGAGCGCCAGCACCGAGCGCAGGCAGAAGGCGATCTCGTCCGGCTCCTCCAGCACGCCGGACAGCCATAGCCACCCCAGCTCGTGCTGCGGGTCGAGCTGCACCGCGCGGGCCAGCAGCACGGCCGCCACGCGCTTCTGCCCGCCGCGTGCCGCCGCCACGCCGCGCTCGAACATGCGCGCCGCCTCGCGCTCGTTGGCCTTGATGGCCGTCTCCGGCGACGTTGTGCTGGTCTTCAGGGCCAAATCCCCCTCCGGGGATACCTGGAGGGGTGCGGCCCCTCCACCCCGCGGGAGGGCACGGGAGGGCATAGCCCTCCTGCATACCCACCCCTCTCACTAATGCTCCGGCAGGAGCTGGTTCAGCATCCGCTGCGACTCGAACGGATCTTCGACCAGGCGGGCGCGCACCACCTCCCAACTGCGCGGGTCCTCGCCGCCCAGCCGCCAGATCGCGATCCCCGCCAGGTCCAGCTGCTGCACCAGGCGCAGCTTCGCATCCAGGCCGCTGGCCGTGGAGAACCACACCGTGCGCCGACCGCCACCGCGGCTGCTATAGGTGATCCAGTTCTCCTGCACCAGGCCGTTCTCGTCCCGCTCCAGCAGGTTCACGTTCAGATTGTAGGTCCGGATGATCTCGTCGATCATCTCCCACGTCTGGCCGCGGGCGCTCTCGCTGCCGTCGTTCGGCCAGTTGTAGCCATAGAACGGCACACCCACCACCACCTTGGCCGGGTCCACCACCGTCTTGGCATAGTTCGCCACCCGCTCCACCCAGTAGACCGGCGCCACCGGGCCGGGGCCGCCACCGCGCCAGTGGTAGTCGTAGGTCATGATGCGCAGCCGGTCCACCACCTGCCCGAGCGCCGCCCAGTCCTGGAAGCCGCCCAGCCCGCAGTAGTCGCAGTCCTTGGCGTGCACGGCCACCGTGAGCAGCTTGCCCTGGGCGTGGAGCGCGTCGGCCAGCGCCACCATAAAGGCGGTGTACTCCGCGCGCAGGCTGCTGTCGAGGAACTCGTAGTCGATGTCGATCCCGTCGTAGCCGTAGGTGACCACCTCGTCCACGATGTGCTCGATGTGGCGAGCGCGCAGCTCCTCCTGACGCAGGATTCCCGGCACCGGATCGTCGCCGGCGACCACATTGTGGACGGTGGGGATCACCAGGACGTTCTTGCTACGCGCCAGCTCCACCAGCGTCTGGTCGCGCGCCTCGCTGCCGAACAGCAGGTTGCCGCGTGGGCTGGGCCGGTACCAGAACGGGCTGATCTCGTCCAGGATATCGGCGTTGGCCTCGAAGGACTGGCGGTTGATCGAGCCGAACGAGTCCGGCAGCCAGGCCGCGATGTAGCGGCCGGTCTTGGGGTGGTAGCCTGCGTGCGGCG
>DATMBA010000473.1:0-2263 GCA_035559635.1 Roseiflexaceae bacterium | reverse complement strand
GCATCGGGGACATGGCCATCACCCCGCGCCGCATCGGGGACATGGCCGTCACACCGCGCCGCATCGGGGCACCGCCATCCCCCCGCGCCGCATCGGGGCATGGCCATCACATCGTGCCGCATCGGGGACATGGCCATCCCCCCGCGCCGCGTCGGGGCATGGCCATCACATCGTGCCGCATCGGGGGCACGGCCATCCCCCGCGCCGCATCGAGGAACCGACCTGACAGGGCCTGCGTCGCCTCCGGTGTGGTGCATCCCACACCCACCGCACCCCGTGCGACACCGCTGCACAAATGTATGCGCCCTCGTGATCCCATTGACATCCTTCGATGTATCTGCTAGACTCACTGGCAGGAGGAACACACGATGACCGCCACGATCGACATCCAGGCGCGTCCACTCGGCGCCCGCTGCTGCGGAGTGGTCGAGCCACAGCTGAGCGACGAGGAGGCCCGCCTGCTGAGCGACGACTTCCAGATCCTCGGGCACCCGGTGCGCCTACAGATCCTAGACGTGCTGGCGCGCGGCGCCGGCCAGGTGTGCGTGTGCGACCTGGAGAGCGCCGTGCCGGTCAAGCAGCCCACCATCTCCCACCACCTGAAACTGCTGCGCGCCGCCGGGCTGATCGACTGCGAGCGCCACGGCCAGTGGGCCTACTACTTCATCCGCCGCGAGGCGCTGGCCGCCCTGCGCGCCCGTATCGCCCGCCGCCTGGAGGCGCTGGCCTAGAGCGTATCCGCAAAGCGGGGAGTTGGAGGGGCACAGCCCCTCCAGAACAAGAAAATGACCTATCGCCCACCGCCTGCGCGCAAGCACCCTACCGTGGCGCCATGCGGATCGCGCCGTCCAGCCGGATGACCGTACCGTTGAGCATCTGGTTCTCCAGGATATGGCGCACCAGCGCGGCGAACTCCTCGGGCCGGCCGAGGCGCTGGGGGAAGGGCGCCTGCTGCGCGAGCGACTGGCGCACCTCCGCGGGGAGCGCCGCCGCCATCGGTGTGTCGAAGACGCCGGGCGCGATCGCCACCACGCGGATGCCGAAGCGGGCCAACTCGCGGGCGATCGGCAGGGTCATGCTCACCACGCCGCCCTTGGAGGCCGCGTAGGCCGCCTGGCCGATCTGCCCGTCGAAGGCGGCCACCGAGGCGGTGTTGACGATCGCCCCCCGCTCGCCGCTCTCCCAGGGCTCGTTGCGCTGCATGGCCGCCGCCGCCAGCCGGGTGACGTTGAACGTGCCCACCAGGTTGATCTGCACGATCCGCGCGAAGTGCTCCAGCGGCGCCGGCCCGTCCCTGCCGAGCACGCGTGCCCCGCCCACCACGCCAGCGCAGTTGACCGCCCCGTGCAGCCCGCCGAAGCGCTCCAGCGCCGTCCGCACCGCCCGCTGCACGCTCCCCTCGTCCGTCACGTCGGCGGCGACGAAGCAGGCCGCCTCCCCGATCGCTGCGGCCGTGCGCTCGCCGGCCTCGGCGTTGACATCCGCGATCACCACGCGCCCGCCGGCGCCGGCCAGCGTGTGTGCCGTGGCCGCGCCCAGGCCGGACCCGCCGCCGGTCACCAGAAAGACCCTGCCATCGATCTCCATCGCCTGCGATCCTCCCGCGGAGGTTGCTATGGGAAGCGCAGGGAGGGCGAAACCCTCCCGGAAACCCACCCCCTCAGCTCAGTACATCACCGCCCCACCGTCCACGTTGATCGCTTGGCCGGTGATCCCGCGCGCGGCGTCGCTCGCCAGATAGACCGCCAGAGCGGCTACCTCGTCTGCCTCGATCAAGCGGCGCTGCGGGGTGGTCTGCTCCAGCGCGGCGCGCGCCGCCCCCGCGTCCATGCCGGTGCGCGCTACGATCGTCGCCACCGTCGCGTCGGTCATGGGGGTGTCCACGTACCCGGGGCAGATCGCGTTGACCGTCACGCCGTTGGGGGCCAACTCGGCGGCCAGGACGCGGGTGAGGCCGAGGGCCCCGTGCTTGGATGCGGCGTAGGCGGCCATGTAGCGCCCACCGATCTTGCTGGCGATCGAGGCGATGGTGATGATGCGCCCCCAGCGCTGCGCGGCCATGCCGCCGGCGAACTGCTTGGTGACATAGTAGACGCTGGTGAGGTTGGCGGCCAGCAGCCGGTGCCACAGCTCGTCCGGGTGGTCCAGGAACTTATGGCTGCCGGCGGCGCCGGCGTTGTTGACGAGCACGTCCAGCCCGCCCAGGCGCTCGCGCACCACCTCGCCCAGGCGCGCCACCTGCCCCGCGTCCGTCACGTCGCAC
>DATMBA010000472.1:0-2408 GCA_035559635.1 Roseiflexaceae bacterium | reverse complement strand
CCGCCGCTGCTCGCCGCGCTCGATCTCCGCGAGCAGCTGGCGGGTGGCGGCCGCCACCGCAGCCACGGCCGCCTCGAACGCCGCGCGGTTGGCCCGCGAGGGCGCGCGGTAGCCGCTCACCTTGCGCACGAACTGCAGTGCCGCGGCCTCGATCTCGGCGTCGCTCGCGGGAGGCGCGGCGCCCCTGAGCTGCTTGATACTTCTACACATCGTACCTGCGTGCAGGCCAGGCCTGCATACTATGGAACGGGGTTTTCAGGGAGGGCAAGCCCCCTCTGCCCCTCGTTACTCCTCGAGCGGCACGCGCAGCTCGATCACGACGCCGGGGCCGTCGGGGCGATTGGCGATCGCGCAGCTGCCACCCACGCCCCATAGCAGCCGGCTCACCGTGGCCAGCCCGAGGCCCATGCCGGCCACCTGGCCGGTGAAGCCCTTCTCCCCCTGGTAGTACGGTTGGAAGGCGCGCGCCAGCTGGGAGGGCGTCAGCGTGGCCCCGTCGTCCGCCACCCGGATCGCCGCACCATCGGGCGTGAGGGCGGCGTCCACCGTCACGTGCGGCTCGTGGCGCGGGTGGAACTTGCGCGCGTTCTCGAACAGTTCGCCGAGCACCAGCTCGACGCTGGCGGGCGCGAGCACCAGCCGCGCCCGCTCCGCCCCCGGCGCGAGCGCCACCGCCACCTCCGGCAGGCCGTGCGCGGCGGCGGCGCGCCGGCACAGCTCGGGGAGCGCGGCGAGCGCGAAGCTCTCACCCGCCGGCGCCACCGCCGGCGCGCCCACGTGGCCGAGGATCTCGTCCACGCTGTCGCGCAGCGACTCCACCCCGCCCACCGCCAGCCGGGCGATGTCGCGCAGCTTCTCACGCGGCATCTTCTCGGCATAGCTCGCCAGCATCGTGACGCCGCCGTAGAGCGCGCCGAGCGGGGTGCGCAGCTTGTGGGAGATCAGGGCGTGCAGCGTCCAGGTGCTGCGCAGCGAGACCACCTGCTCGCTCACGTCCCGCAGCCGCACCACCGACTCCCCGGCCGAGCCGTCCGGCAGGTCGAGGCGGTCCACCTGCAGCCAGACGGCCGACGTGCTGCGGGTCTCCGGCTGCACCAGGTAGCGCGACCCATACGGCTTGTCCCGCGGCCAGCCCTCCCAGGCTTCGGCCGGCTCACAGCGGTAGTGCCGCCCCGCCAGGTCGAGGAAGGTGGCGCCCGGCAGGCGCTCGTCGTCGAGCGGCAGGCGCAGCAGGCGGCGGGCCGGCGGGTTCGCATAGCGCAGCTCGTCGGCTGCGGACAGGATGAGGTAGGCGTCGTCGGCGTGGTCCACCACCCAGCGGAAGCGGGTGCGCTCTGCGGCCAGGCGCGCCTGCTCGTCGAGCAGCCGGCGGTAGCGGTTGAGGCGGGTGACGGTGCGCACACGGGCGCGCAGCTCGGCGCGGTTGAACGGCTTGCCGAGGAAGTCGTCGGCGCCCGCCTCGAGCGCCCGCAGCGTGGCGCCTGGGTCGTCCAGCGCCGTGACGACGATCACCGGCACCAGTGCCAGCTCCGGGTCATCGCGCAGGCGCCGGCAGACCTCGAAGCCGTCCATGCCGGGCATCATCACATCCAGCAGGACGAGGTCGGGGGTGAGGGCGCGAGCCTGCGCCAGCGCCTCGGGGCCGGAGGCGGCGAAGGCCAGCTGGTAGCCCTCCGGCTCCAGCAGCGCCGCGAGCGTCTCCCGCGCCAGCGGATGATCGTCGACGATCAGGATCAGGCTCCGCTGCTCCATACGTTGGCTCCGCGGCGTGTGGGGGCCACAGGCCCGAAAAGATCCTCAAATGGTTTTTGGAGGGGCGCAGCCCCTCCAAGCCTCCCCGCGGGGTGCGGAGGCACCACCCGCGTGGGAAGAGGGGCCGCAGGGCCCGCAGCCTATCCGCTGTCCCTATCCGCTCTTCGCGTATCCGCTCGCTATCCGCTGTCCCCCTCGGCTGTCCTCCCCACCAGCAGCTCGATCCGGCGCAGCAGCTCGCTCATCTGCAGCGGCTTGCTGAGGTAGTCGCTCGCGCCGGCGGCCAGGCAGCGCTCGCGGTCGCCCGCCATCGCCAGCGCGGTCACCGCGATGATCGGGATGTGCGCGGTAGCGGCGCCCGCGCGGATGCGCCGCATCGCCTCCAAGCCATCCATCAGCGGGAGTTGAACGTCCATGAGGATGAGGGCCGGCTGCAGCTCGGCCGCCTGCCGCACCGCATCCACGCCGTCGTGGGCCAGCGCCAGCCGGTACCCCTTGGCCGCCAGGTAGTCCGATACGATCGCGATGTTGGTGGGGTTGTCCTCCGCCAGCAGCAGCAGCGGCCCCTCCCCGGCCGGGGGCGCCGCCGGCGCGGGCGGGGGGCCCTCGGCCGGGCGCGACAGCGCCGCCAGCGCGGTCCGGTCGCTCTGGGCGCT
>DATMBA010000471.1:0-3391 GCA_035559635.1 Roseiflexaceae bacterium | reverse complement strand
AGGGCGCGCAGTTCCTCGGCCGGCACGCCCCCCGGGCGCAGCAGCGCTGGCGGATCGGATGTGAGATCCACCACCGTCGACTCGATCCCGATCGCCGCTGGCCCCGCGTCGAGCACCAGATCCACCCGCCCGCGCAGGTCCTCCAGCACGTGCTGCGCGGTGGTGGGGCTGGGGCGGGAGAACAGGTTCGCGCTCGGCGCCACCACCGGCACGCCCGCGGCGGCGATCAGGGCCAGCGCCACCGGGTGGGCCGGCACGCGCACCGCCACCGTGTCGCGCCCGGCGGTCACCTCGGGCGGGACGCGCAGGTGGCGTCGCAGCACCAGCGTGAGCGGGCCGGGCCACAGGCGTCGCGCCAGCTCCACGGCCTCCGGCGGAATGTCCACCGCCACCTGTGCCAGCTGGTCCGCCGCGCGCAGGTGGACGATCAGCGGGTCGGAAGCGGGCCGGCCCTTGGCGGCGAACACCCGCCCCACCGCCGCCGCGTCCAGCGCGTTCGCCCCCAACCCGTAGACGGTCTCGGTAGGGAAGGCCACCAGCCCGCCGGCACGGATCACCCCCGCCGCCTCATCGATGACCGAGGGGTCGGGGTGGAGGGGGTCCACGCTATGTATTCGGGTGTTGGCGGTGTATGTCATGGGGATCTGATCTGCGGAAGGGGATATGGGGGAAACCTGGTCCCCCCACATCCCCTTCCACCAGGGGGTGCGGGGCTGCGCCCCCACGAAATCTCTTCACACGCCCATCATTTCAACTCATGATACCCGCGCCGGTAGTATAGCAGCGGCGATCCCTCGTGGATCTCGGCGTCCATCACCTCGCCGACGAAGATCGTGTGGTCGCCGCCGGGGAGGCTGTCGCTCAGGCGGCACTCGATCGTCGCCAGGGTATCGTCCAGCAGGGGCAGGCCGAGCAGCCCGCTGCGCCAGGCCACGCCGCGGAACTTGTCCGTGTCCGGGGTGGCGAAGCGGCGCGACAGGTGCTCCTGGTGCTTCTCCAGGATGTTCACCGCGAAGCGCCCGGCGGAAGCGATCGCGTCATGGCAGCGCACCGCCTTCTCGACGCAGATCAGCACCAGCGGCGGCTTGAGCGAGAGCGAGCAGAACGAGCTGACCGTCATGCCGTGCAGGTGGCCGTCGTGCTCGGTGGTGACCACCGTGACGCCGCTGGCGAAGTGGCCCATCACCTGGCGGAAGCGAAACTCATCGATCGGCATCCGTCCCCCTCTGGAGCTGCGCCGCCCGCAGCACGTTGCGCAGCAGCATCACCGTCGTCACCGGCCCCGTGCCACCCGGCACCGGGGTGATCGCCCCGGCCACCGCGGCGGCCGCGGCGAAATCAACATCCCCCACCAGCGTGCCGTCCGCCAGCACATTCACGCCGAAGTCCACCACCGTCGCGCCGGGCTTGATCATCGCGCCGGTGATCAGCCCGGCGCGGCCGGTGGCCGCCACCACGATGTCGGCCTCGCGAACCACCTCGGCCAGGTCGCGGGTGCGCGAGTGGCAGACGGTGACGGTGGCGTGCTCCTGCAGCAGCATAAGGGCCATGGGCTTGCCGACGATCGTGCTGCGGCCCACCACCACCGCGCGCCTGCCCGCCAGCGGGATGTTATAGCGGCGCAGCAACTCCATCCCGCCGGCGGGGGTGTTGGGCGCCAGGCCGGGCAGCCCCTGGAGCAGCAGGCCGGCGTTGGTGGGGTGGACGCCATCCACATCCTTGCGTGGGTCCAGCTGCATGATGGCGGCGGCGGCGTCCAGCCCCGGCGGCAGCGGCACCTGCAGCAGCACCCCGTTCACCGCCGCGTCTGCGCTGAGGCCGCGCACGAGCCGCTCCAGCGCCGCCTGTCCGGCGTCGGGGGCGAGCTCGTGCGCGGCAAAGGCGATACCCAGCTCCTCGCACCCCTTACGGATGGTGCGCAGGTAGCGCTCGGAGGCCGCGTCGCCGGTCACCCGCACCACCGCCAGCGCCGGCGGGGCGCCGGAGGTATCCGCAAAGCTCCGCACCTCGGCGCGCAGCTCCTCGCGGAGCGTCTTCGCCAGGGCGCGGCCGTCGAGTATCATTGCCGTCATAAAGTCTCTCTCTGCACGTGGTTCGGTGGTATTATACGGCAGGACGGCGCCGGTTGAAGATTGAAAATTGGCGTTGAGGTCAGGGAACGCATCGCATAATCTGCACTCTGCACTCTGCACTCTGCACTCTGGGATATGTGAGGGTATCTATGAGAGTTATCGACCTGCGGAGCGATACCGTCACCTTGCCCACCCCGGCCATGCGTGAGGCCATGGCGCGAGCCGAGCTGGGCGACGACGTGTACGGCGAGGACCCGACGGTCAACCGGCTGGAGGCGCTGGCCGCCGAGCGGGTGGGCAAGGAGGCTGCCGTGCTGGTGGCGAGCGGCACGATGGGGAACCTGGCCGCGCTGCTGGCGCACTGCGGCCGGGGCGATGAGGCGCTGGTGGGCAGCGAGAGCCACGTCTACCACTACGAGGCCGGCGGCGCTTCGGCGCTCGGCGGCATCATCTACCGGGTGGTGCCGAATCTGCCGGACGGCCGGCTCGACCCGGCGGCGCTGGACTGCGTGGCGTACGTGGTAGACGACCCGCACCACGCCGCGCCGCGGGTGATCTGCCTGGAGAACACCCACAACCGCTGCGGCGGCGCGGCGCTCGCGCCGGCGTATATGCAGGAGGTAGGGGAGTTGGCGCGCGCGCGGGGGCTGGCGGTGCACCTGGACGGCGCGCGGGTCTTCAACGCGGCGGTGGCCCTCGGGGTGGACGTGCGGGCCATCACGCGCCACGTGGACAGCGTGACCTTCTGCCTCTCCAAGGGGCTGTCGGCGCCCGTCGGCTCCGTGCTGTGCGGCAGCGCGGCCTTCGTTGCGCGGGCGCGGCGGGCGCGCAAGATCCTGGGGGGCAGCATGCGGCAGGCCGGAGTGTTTGCCGCCGCCGGCATCGTGGCGCTGGAGCAGATGGTGGACCGGCTGGCGGAGGACCATGCCAACGCGCGGCTGCTGGCCGAGGGGCTGGCACGCCTGCCGCAGATCGCCATCGACCCCGGCGCGGTGCAGACGGACATCGTCTACTTCGGGCTGCGCAACACGCAGCTGACGCCAGCGGAGTTGGTGGGGGCGCTGCGCGAGCGCGGCGTGCTGATGGGCGACAGCGGCGGCGGCCGCATCCGCGCCGTGACCCACTACGGCATCGACGCGGGGGATATCGAGGAGGTGCTGGAGGCGGTGCGGGCGACGTTGAACGTCGAACGTTAGCACGTTGAACGTTCGGCCGTTGTACATGCCAACGTTCAATGTCTATACCTCGACCCGTTCGAGGCGGGCGGCGCCGAGGGCCAGCGCGCCCCAGGCTGTGAGCGCCGTGAGCGCGGCCAGCAG
>DATMBA010000470.1:0-7526 GCA_035559635.1 Roseiflexaceae bacterium | reverse complement strand
CCCGCCACGATCACGCCCCGCGCCGCGGCGTCGATCGACTCGCCGCTGGCGCCGGGCTGCGCCGCCGCGGCCCGACCGGCCTCGTTGGCGCGCAGCACCAACTCGTAGATGCGGCGCGCCTCGTCCGAGACCTGGCCCACCGCGATGGTGCGGGTGATGTCGGAGGCGTAGCCGTCGTAGCGCGCGCCGCCGTCCAGCACCACCAGGTCGCCCGGTTGGAGCCGCCGATCGCCGTTGCTGTGGTGGGGGTTGGCGCCGTTCGGCCCGGAGGCCACGGTGATGTCGAACGAGGGCGTGCAGCCAGCAGCGCGGATGCCCTGCTCCCACCGCTCGGCCAACTCGCGCTCGCTCATACCCGCGGCCGCCTGCGCCAGCGCCGCGCGCAGCGCCTCCTCCACCACCCGCACCGCCTGCCGCATGGCCGCCAACTCCCCGGCGTCCTTCACCATGCGCAGGACGGCGAGCAGGGGCGTGGCGTCCTCCACACGGCAGCCGGGCGCGGCCTCCTCCAGCGCACGCAACTCGAAGACCCGCATCACGGTGTGCTCGACGCCGACGCGTCTGCCGGCCAGTCCCAGGTCCGCCGCAGCCCGTGCCAGCGCGCCCGCAGGCCCCTCGGCGTCGCCCCACGGGTAGAGGCGCAGCGGCGTGCGGGCCGCGGCCTCGGCGCGGGCGGCCTCCATCTGCGGCAGCACCAGCGCCGGCGCGCCGTCGGTCGGGAACAGCGCCAGCGTGAGGCGTAGCTTGGTATGGAGGTCCAGCCCGGCCAGGTAGAACATGTTCGCGCCGCAGGCGATCGCCACGGCGTCCAGGCCGCGGGCCCGCATGGCGTCCCGCAGGCGGGAGATCCGGTCGGTCATCACTTCACCATAGCTCCTTCAAGCGGTCGTCAGCCCACGCCAGGAACTCCTCGAAGCTGACCGGGGGGGAGGGACCGGGCGGGTCTCGGGCGGGGGCGCGCACTGCTCGGCGACCGATACGGGTACGACAGCTGCTGTGACACTCCGTACGGGCTAAAGCCCGACGGCTTCTTGGGGCAACGAGTCCAGTGACCCGCTTGTGCCCCAACGGACCTGTCCGGCCCGTTTCAGGATATTCACTGCGGCGTTGTGGTCACGGTCCATACGCAGACCACACCCGCACGCAATCCACCGGTCCGACAAGGAAAGTGCCTCGAAGATACGCCCACACTGGCTACAGGTCTTGGACGTATACCTCGGGTCCACCAGCAGCACCACCCGGCCAGCCTCCGCCGCTTTGCGCGTGAGGTGCTGAACGAGGTAGCCCCATCCGGCGTCCAAGATGCTTTTTGCCAGATGTCGGTTCCGCACCATGGCCGGGATGCGGAGGTCTTCGAGCGCGATCCGGTCGTAGTGCGTGATGAGCCGATGCACCAGCTTCTTCAGGTAGTCCTTGCGCGTGTTGGCGATGCGTTCGTGCTGCCGCTGAAGTTGCAGCACCGCTTTGCGCCGGGAGGTACTTCCCTTCTTCCGCCGCGCGACACGCCGCTGCAGCACGCGCAGTTTCCGCTGTGCGACGCGATACCAGCCGGGGTGCGGCTCTTTCGCGCCTTCGCTCGTGGTGATCAGGCTCGCAATGCCCACGTCCACGCCAATCGCGCGCCCGGTCGCGGGGAGTGGTGTAGCGTCTACCGCGCAGGCGAAGCAGGCGTACCACTTCCCGGCGCGGCGCGTGATGCGAACGGTCTTGATCTGCCCTTCGAGCGGGCGATGCCAGCGAACCGCAACCCGCCCGATGCCCGACAGCTTCAGTCGCCGCCCATCCACCTTGAAGCCGTTCTCGTGCTCCTTGAAGCCGAAACTCGAAAAGCGGTTGCGACCCTTGAAGCGCGGAAATCCCGGCGTCTCGCCCGCCTTCACGCGCCGGAAGAACGCCTGAAACGCCTTGTCCAGATCGGCCACGACGACGTGCAACACATGGCTGTGGATGCCTTTGGCGTAGGGATGGATCGCCTTCTGTTCCTTCACCTTCGCAAGCTGCGCGAACTTCCCGACCGTCTCACCGCGCTGTTGGTAGGCATCACGTCGCTCGGCGAGGCACTGGTTGTACCAGCGGCGGCAGGTTTCGAGCGTGCGGTCCAGCAGCCGCGCTTGCGGTTTGCTTGGGTACAGGCGATAGACGAAGGTCTTCAGCATCGGCGTTTCCGGCGGTGTGAGGAGGTACGGCACGTATACCAGAAAACATGTTCGCGATCACGTGTTACCAACAGAACGCCATGAACGGCGCACATCACCGTTCTGGCTCAAGCCGTCGAGAAACCCACCGAACCGCTCGCACTCAAGTGCGGCGGCTTGCGGCGGGTTTTATAAGGTCATATCTTTGGACCGGGGGCCACAGGTCCCGACCAACGTATTCCTGGGGGGGAGGCGAGGCCTCCCCACGCCCCTCCGAGGGGACTGGGGGCCACAGGTCCCGACCAACGTATTCCTGAGGGGAGGGGACCACAGGGTGCCCCACCCCGAGCGCCCCTCCAGCGAGAGGATGAACGCGGCGACGGCGGCGGTTTCGCGCAGCGGGCGCGGCGGGCGCTCCTACACCAACTCGGTTTCTCGCTGCGGGAAGCAGAGGCGGGCGGTGGTCCAGCCGTCCTGCTGAAAGAGCTCGAAGTGCCCGTGCAGATCCTGGGTGACGAGGGTGCGGATGATCTGGAGGCCGAGGCCGCTGCCCGAGGTGCTCGGCGCGGGCTCCTCGCGCTGTTGGGAGGGGCCGTCGTCGCGCACCTCAACGGTGATATCGTCCCCGTCCTGGGTGGTCTCGATGATCACCTGGCCGCCGGCCACCGCGAGGCCGTGCGACATGGCGTTGACGATCAACTCGTTGAGGACGATAGCGAACACGGTGGCCTCGCGGCTGCCAACACGCGCCGCGTCACCACGGATGTCGAAGGCGATCGGGCGGCCGGGGGTCGCCAGGCTGACCTGGACGCTCTCCACGATCTGGCGCGCCACCGCGTCCACGGTGGTGGCGCCCACGTCCTCGCGGCAGAGCAGGTTGTGCACTCCGGCGATGGCCTGGATGCGGGCCACCGAGTCGCGCAGCGCTGCGGCCCCCCGGCTGTTGGCCTCCAGCCGGCGCTGCTGCATGGCGAGCAGCGCCGAGATGGTCTGCAGGTTGTTGCGCACGCGGTGGTGCATCTCCTGCAGCATGGCCGACTTGATGTCGAGGGCCCGTTGCGTCTCCTGGAACAGGCGGGCGTTCTCGATGGCGATCGCGGCCTCGTCGGCGAAGGTGGAGAGCAGGCGCACCTGCTCGTAGTCGAAGTGGCGCGACTCGCGAGTGTAGAGGCAGATCGCGCCGATGGTGCGCCCCTGCCGGGCCCGCAGCGGCATGCAGAACAGCGAGCAGAAATCCTGCTGGGCGGCCACGCGCGCCAACTCGGGGAAACGCTGGTCGGTGAAGGCGTTGAGCACCGCCAGCGGGCGCGCCTCGCGCACGGCCTGCGCGATGAACTCCGGCACCTCGCCGCCCTGGCCGCCGTGTGTAGCGGCCAACTCGAGGTTGCCGGACTCGTCGCAGCGGAAGATGTCCGCGCGGTCGGCGTGTGCCAACTCGACGGCCTTAGCGACGATCAGCCGGAGCACCTCCTCCAGGTTAAGCTGCTCGGCGATGCGCTTGGAGACCTGCTGGAGCGTGGTCAACTCGCGGACCTTCTGGTGCAGTTGCTCGTCGGTCTGCTGGTAGAGTTGGGCGTTGACGATGAAGAACGCCAACTCACCGGCCACAGTCTCCACGAAGTTGATATCCTCGGGCGTGAAGTCGCGTGGGCCGGTGGTCTGGATAGTGATCACGCCCTGGAGCTTGGCGGCGCCCTGGTGGAAACGCTCGATGCTGAAGAGCACGATCGGCACGGCGAGCATGGCCCGGAAGGGCTCCTCACCGAGACCAGGCTCCACGTGGAAGCGGCCGTCGCGCCGAACGTCGCGCACAGCCACCGGGCGGCCTTCGCGGGCGGCCCAGCCGGTGATACCCTGGCCCATACTGATGTGCACATGGCCGATGGCGGCCTGGTTTAGGCCGCGGGTGGCGCGCAGCGTCAGGTCGTCGGTGTTCTTGTCGTAGAGGTAGACCGAGCAGGCCTCGACGCCGATCACCTCGGCGACGGTCTCGACCACCAACTGCATGGAGGTGTCCAGGTCCAGGGTGGAGTTGGCGGCGGAGATGATGCGGTGGAGGCCCTTCAACTCGGCCATACGGCGCACCAGGTGGTTCTCCCACTCGTGGGTGCGGGCCTCCTCGCGGGCAGCGCCGTAGGCCAGCAGCAACTCGGCCAGTGCCACGCCCGGCTCGATCCGGTACTGGTCGGCGATAGCGATGCCCAACTCGGCCAGCACCTCGGGGTCACCCTCCTGGTGGTACCAGAGGCTGCCGAGCTGGCGCAGTGAGATGCGGCGCTGCTCCGGGGACTCGTCGGCGGCGAGTTGGTCCAACACCTCGGCCACCGGAGGCATCGAGAGGCGCACCTCTTCGACCAGCATCGGCAGGATGGAAGACTCGGCTGGGAACATCCCTTCTACTCCAGCATGTGTAGCCAGTAGCGTCGGGGGTATTATAACAAACGCCGAGCCGCTGAGTTGATGAGACCGCTGAACTGTGCGAGGCGCCACACCCGCATCCCCACTGCCCGCACCGCTCAGCGCCCTAGAGCTTGTCTGAAAAGGCTCTGGGATCCACGCTCCCGCAGGGCGAAAGCGCGGCGTCCACGCGCCGCATGGGAAGGCGCCCGACACACAACGAGAACCGGTTAAGGCAGGCGCTCAGCGCCCTCACCCGTTCAGCGCTTCAGTGTCTCTTCAGCGCTTCAGCGTTTAATGGGAAGCCAGATGATGGCGTCCACCCACACGCTCAGGCGCCTCCCCTCGGCGGCGCTGCTGAGCACCACGGCGGTGTCGCCGGGGGCGAAGTCATAGACGCCGAGATCGGCCCAGTCGTTGGCATGCAGTTGGGCGTCCACCACCACCTCGGCCTCGCCGCCGGCGTGACGGACGCGGTAGTGCATGTGGCGCGGGTCCTCCAGGCCGCTGAGGGCGTAGGGGATGTAGGCCAGCACGCGGTAGCGGCCGGGAGCTTGCAGCGCCGGCCGCCAGACGGCCACGGCCGGCGGGGTGAGCGGGCGCAATTCCCAAGGGTCGCGGCCCTCCGCGCCGGGGACGGAAGGGATAAAGAGCGCCCGGCCGCCGTAGCCGGAGGCCACCTCCTGCCACCCCTCGCCGTCGCGGACGAAGCCGGGCGAGGTGGTGTCCACCAGCGCGGCGCCGGGAGGCGGCGGCCCGCAGGGCGATGGCCGGTCAGCCCACAGCCAGACGCTGGGCGCGCCAGCCGGGTGCGCCCCCCACGGGTCCTGGCCCGCGCCGCACCAGCCGTACGGGTCGGTATTGCGGCCGAGGTACTGGACGCCGAAGTGCAGGTGCGGCCCGGTGGAGCAGCCGCTATTGCCGATCATCCCGATGCGCTGGCCACGCGCCACGCGCTCGCCGATCTCCACGCCCACCGTGTGCAGGTGCCAGTAGAGGGTGCGGTAGCCGTTGCCGTGGTCGATCACCACCGCGCGGGTGGCGCAGCCGTCGTCGGCGTTGCCGGCGAACACCACCTCGCCGTCGGCAGCGGCGATGGCGCGGTCCGGCGGGGCCGCGGCGTAGTCCCAGCCGTCGTGGCCGTTGTAGGCGAAGGCGCGGTCGGTCTCGGTGTGACCCCAGTAGGTGATCACGCCGGCCGCGTCATCGCGGGTGAGGAACGGGCCGCCGTGGTCGAAGAACGAGGTGACCGGCACGACCTTCTCGGTGGGGCGGCTGAGGAAGGGCGCGGCGGGCGCCGGCCAGTCCGGCGGCGGCGGGCGCGGGTCCTCGAACAGACGGGTGTAGACCTCCAGGAAGCGCTCCATCAGGGGCAGCACCTGGCCGGGGAGGGCAGTGGGCGCCAGCACGCGGGCGATGGCATATTCGCTCAGGGTCATGCCCGCCGGCGGCGGCAACTCGGCGCCGTCAGCGTAGCTGAGCGGCGCGGCGGCCGGGTAGTCGCGCCGGGCGTAGAGGATCTGCTTGATCGCCCAGCGCACCTGAGCCTGCACACCGCGGCGGATGCCGCCCTCGCCACGGTAGCCCGCCGCCCAGCCGACCTGCTCGGGGCTGGGAGTTGGATTGCTGATCAGGCCGCCGTGCAGTTCGAGCAGCGCCAGGATGACCTTCGGGTTGACGCTGTAGTAGGCAGCCTGGCCGGCGAGCGCCTCGGCGAAGGTGTGGGTGCGGTCGCCCACGCGGAAGGCCATGCTCTTGAGCCTGCCGGGCCGCTCGTCCAGGAAGGCCTGGATCTCGCGGGCGTAGAAGCCAGGCTCGTAGCTCAGCCGCCGGTCGTCGAAGAAGGCGGCGGCCGGTGCGGGCGCCAGCGTGCTGCGTGCTGCGTGCTGCGTGCTGCGTGTCGGGGTCGGAGCGGCGATGCGCGTGGGGAGTGTTGTTCGCCGCGCTGGTGCCGCACTGGGCACGGACACAGCGCGCGCTGGCGTCGGGCGCGGCGCGGGGTTGGCGGGCTGGCAGGCGCCGAGCGCCGTGGCCGCCAGCACGATGACCGGCAGGAGTGATCTCACGGGCGGCGATTGTAGCGGAGGGGGCGGGTGATGTCAACGGTAAGGATCCACCCCTCTGCTCCCATTCCGTGAGCTTCCCCCCGCCCCGTGCGTCCTAGCGGCAGCACGGGTACAATGCAGGCGTCCTGATGGAGCGTGGGGGGTGGATGGACCAGGTGATGCGCGTCGCGGCACAGCTCCCGGCGCCGGGCGAACCAGGCTGGACGGCGGCCGACGCGCTGCTGGTCGAGCGGGTGCGCGCCGGAGATGGGGACGCCTTCGAGGAGTTGATCGCGCGCTACCAGGGGCCGCTCTTCGGCTACTTGCTGGCCTTCGTGGGCGAGCGGGAGGCCGCGCAGGACCTGCTGCAGGAGACCTTCCTGCGGGCCTACCGCTCGATCGGCGAGCTCGCCGACGCGGCGACGCTGCGCGGCTGGCTCTATCGCATCGCGCACAACCAGGCCTGCTCGCTGCTGCGCCGCCGCCGGCTGGTGCGCTGGCTTCCGCTCTCCCACGTGCGCGGCGGGCGGCCCGGCCCTGAGCGCGCCTCGCTGGAAGCGGCCCGCGTCCGTGAGGCGCTGGCGCAGATCCCGCCCGACCAGCGCGCGCCGCTGCTGCTGCACCTGGTGGCGGGTTTCTCGCACGCCGAGATCGCGGCGCTGCTGCGGCTGAGCGAGGGCGCGGTGCGGATGCGGATCAGCCGCGGCCGGGCCCTCTTTCGCGCGCTCTATGGTGAGGAAGATGATGACGCACCCTGAGATGCACCGGCTCGCGGCGCTGCTCGACGGCGCCCTCGGTGATGGTGAGCGTGAGCATGTGCGGGCACACCTGCTCACCTGCCCGCGCTGTGCGGCGCGCCTGCGCCGCCTGCAGGCCGACGCCGAGCGCATCGTATCGAGCACGGCCAGCGAGCGAGCGCCCGATGTGCGCGCGCTGGTGCTGGCGCGCC